>NZ_PIGD01000023.1:0-69316 GCF_003050085.1 Vibrio sp. 10N.286.48.B8
TTGGGGAGCTACCATCGTAAATCCCCGAGCTTATTAATACATTGCCCTGTAAGTAACTTACGCTGCTAGACCCATTGTTGACTTGGCCTGCAAAAGTACTTGCTACAAAATCAAGCTTATCCACAGCATTGGAATCTTGTTCATATTCGACTTGAGCGTCACTACTGATTATATCTCCAGCTTCAATGAGTACTTTGCCACCACCACTAACGTCGTAAAGGTTACCGAACAATGGTTCTTCGAGAATTTTGACATCAACCGGAGTACCAGCAGCATCATCTTCAATGTCGCCCACGTTATCTTGACTGCCCGATTGACCACCATCAAACGTAAAGAATGCTTCATCTTGGTTGTCTAAGGTTACTGAGAAGTCGGTGGCTGTAGGTCTGTTGTCATCGTTTTCGATGGTGCCCGTCGCGGTCTTATCACCAACGGTCAGCGTGAACGTTTCATCGCTTTCCAGAACCGTATCTTCCGCACCCGCTACCGTTACCGTGAAGCTCGCCGTATTCGCTGGGACGGTGATCAGGCCTGTGACCGCATCGTACGTCACGCCGTTGCTGAACGACACTGTGCCGTAGTCGGTGTTATCCGTTTCGTTATCCGTCAGGCTGAACGCGTACGTTTGTGCCGTGTCGGCCGTATTGCTTAGGGTCACGTCGAACGCCAGTGCGTCGCCTTCTTCCTCGCTCACATCCGCGATGTCATTGATCGTCGGCGAAGGCACCACACCAACATTGACCGTCAATGTATCTGTACCGCCTTGGCCGTCAGAAACGACTACTGTGAAGCTATCGCTACCGTTGTAATCAGCATTTGGTGTGTAGGTCCAGTTTCCGTTTTCATCAACGGTCACTGAGCCATTAGATGGTTCGCTGCCTTTTGAGAAGCTTAGTGAGTCATTGTCATCATCTGATGCAGAAAGAGAACCACTGACTGGCGTATCTTCGTCAGTCGTGACTACAACACTGTCACCCAGTGGGTCGCCATTGCTATCAACAAGCGTTGGGGTGTCATTAACTGGTGTCACACCAACATTGACCGTCAATGTATCTGTACCGCCTTGGCCGTCAGAAACGACTACTGTGAAGCTATCGCTGCCGTTGTAATTTTCGTCCGGCGTGTATGTCCAATTACCATTTTCATCGACAACTACAGAGCCATTTGACGGTTCTGTCCCTTTTGTGAATGTTAGCGAGTCGCCGTCTGCATCTGTCGCGTTTAATGTTCCGCTTACTGGGGTATCTTCATCTGTAGTTACAGAAACATCTTCACCGACAGGTAGGTCATTAATTGGAGTAACACCGATATTAACGGTTATTGTATCTGTGCCGCCTTGGCCGTCAGAGACTTCTACCGTATAGCTGTCATTACCGTTGTAATTTTCATTTGGGGTATAAGTCCAATCGCCATTTTCATCGATAACGACAGTACCGTTTGAAGGTTCTGTCGATTTACTGAATGACAGAGAATCACCATCTTCATCTGAAGCCGACAAAGTGCCACTGACTGGCGTATCTTCATCTGTCGTAAATGATACTGTGTCACCAATAGCGTCACTATTTGAATCGACAAACAGTGGGTTAGTATTAGGTTGAGCTGCGGCAGGCTCAATGAGTGAACGATAAGCATCAAGTAAGCTTAAACTTTGAGTTCGAGATAAGCCCAATGATTCGAAACCCGTAGTAACGAACTCTGTACCAGGAATAGTTTCTTCACCATCACGTTCAATAGTTCCGCTAGAAGCCAAACTTGAACCGTTTTGACCTGCTGCCGTTGCGAACTCCTCACCTAGCTCGGTCGGGTCTTGACCTTCTTCTAATGCGGCAAAGATATTCGCGATATCTTGGTCGAGCTCAATTTCGCCTTCTTCTGATGAGAAGCGTTTTGCCGATACCTGAGGTTCATTGGACCCGTTCTGAGATTCAAGAACGACATCCCCTGCTTGTAGTGGTTGGCCTTCTTCTAAGACTTTAATCGTACCATCTACCGAGATAACAATGCGCTGGCCAAGTGCTAATGCACCACCCAAATTCAATGTTGTCATGTCCATATAAACCCCTAAAAAAGCATTTCTTGTCATTAACGTCAAAATAGTGACATTATATTTATAATATTAGTTAAAATATAACACTTAAAGTCATATAATTCCTAGTTATGAATCTAGTATTTAACAACTCGAGTGACAAGCTAATGACGGTGATCACATCGCATAACAATCTTAGTGCTCACACCAGCAATATAAGTTATTGTGTTTGCGGAAAATAATAGATTTAAAAACGTAAGATTGACGCGTATAAAAACACCATAAAACGCACGTTGATCGGTTAACATTTTGACAACCATTTGCGAACGCCAGCTTAGCGATCGTAATTTTTTTGGCGGTTCATCTAAATTTCGTATATAACAGCACAAACTCAAGACTTAGATGCGAGCTAACTTTAGGGAGATGCACATTGAATAGGCTTCAAAAGACAACATTAGGGTTAGCTATAAGTATGAGCTTACCGACGACAGCACAAACCCTAGAGCAAGCCGTTGCGTTCACTTTAGAAAGTAATCCTGAAATCAAAAGTGCTTATAATGAATATGTCAGTAAGCGATATCTGAATGATGCTTCTGGCGGTGCTTATCGTCCAAGTATAGACTTGGATGGAGGTATTGGTTACGAGCATACCGATCTAGCAACTAACTCAAGCACGACCGATCTGACTCGGAAAGAAGCGACAATTACGTTAACCCAACTAATATGGGATGGCGCGAATACATCAAATGATATCGATCGTACCGCGGCTGATGCAGAATCTGTGCGCTATCAATTGCTATCAAATGCACAGGACATCGCTTTAGAAGTCACAAAGGTCTATCTTGATGCAGTGAAAGCCTATGAAGTGCTGTCACTGTCAGAAAACAACCTCGCGACACACAAAAAAATATACAGTGATATCCGCAAACGTGTTGAATCAGGCATTGGATCAACCGCAGATATGTCACAAGTAGAGGCACGTATTGCGAAGGCACACGGGAACTTACTTGCTGCGCAAAATAATCTTTTTGATACCCATACTCAATTTAAAAGGCTTGTAGGCCAATCTCCGTTAGGATTAACCTTCCCTCGTGCAGATGCTGGCGCAATTCCTTATACCGTCGATGGCGCACTAGCGAAAGCGTTTAATCAGCACCCAGTTATTAAGATTGCACAAGCGGATGTGGATTCAGCGAAATTTCAGTACAAACAATCTAAAAGCACCAACTACCCGACGGTTTCTTTTGAAGCGGCTCAAACCTGGCGTGATGATGCCGGTGGTACTAAAGGTAGTAGCGATGAGTTCTCAGCAATGGTTCGTTTGAGATATAACCTCTATAACGGAGGCTCAGATCAAGATCGTGCTGAAAGTGCCGCTTACCAACTCAATAAAGCAAAAGACCTACGTGAGAGCACTTACCGCAATGTAGAAGAGAGCCTGCGTCTTTCATGGAGCGCTCTGGATTTGACCGTTCAGCAAAAAGAGTTCCTATCTGACCACGTAGACTCGGCATCAGACACGGTTATCTCATATGAGAAACAATACCGCATCGGTAAACGTACCCTTCTCGACTTGCTTAACACTGAGAATGAATTGTTCGAAGCTCGTAAAGGGTATTTGGATGCCAAGTACGACGAACAATACGCGAAATACCGAGTAATGAACGCAACAGGAAACTTGTTGACCGGACTACGCGTCGAAACCCCTCAAGAATGGAATGAAAAGGTAGAATACTAATGAAGCTGATAAAGACTGTATTTCCGCTTTGTATCATGGTTGTCTCTGCCAATGTTTTAGCTGAAACAAGCGATGAAGAATTTGAATATCGAGCTCTTCCTGAGATCACACAAATTTATGATCTCGAAGATGATGATAATGATGGAGTAATCAATGCTAGAGATCTATGTCCCGATACGCAAATGGGTGCTGAGATAGATAACGACGGTTGTGGTTCATATTTCGAATCTTCAGAAAAGAAAGAGCTCCACATACTCTTTGCTAATAACTCTACGGAGATCAACCCGGTTTTCTTAGGGCAGATACGCCAAATGGCTGCGTTTTTGAAGCGTTACGAGAGTACATCGATTGAATTGCAAGGTTATGCCAGCAAAGTAGGTAACGCAGCACACAACCTAAAGCTTTCAAAAGAACGTGCATCGCATGTCAGACGTGCGCTGATCAGCAACGGTATTCAGCCATCTAGAGTCAACATTGTCGGTCATGGTGATTCTGAATTCAGCAGTGATGATACCCAAATCAATCACGCACTACATCGAAAGGTTGTCGCTTCCGTTGTTGGATTTAAGGGTAATATCAAAGAAGAATGGCACATTTTCACCAAAATTAAAAAGTAAGCTCTCCCCTGCTTTTACCATACTGAAACGTTATCTTAAGTTAACGTTTCAGTATGGTGATAATTCCTTGAATAGCATATACCTAAGCCGTCTATAATGTTAATCTTGCCACGTTATCAACATAGAGAATTAATCCATGAGCAAACTAACAGCTGATACTCAAGCAAATCTAGAACTTTTCGTTTCTGAAACACAGGAAACTAAACTGGTATGGGGCCTTCGCAACGAAGAAGGTTGGCTAGCATGTGACTCAAGTGAATTCGAAAACAGCGAAGTGATGCCGTTCTGGTCTTCAAAAGAAGATGCTCAGACTCACAACGTTGAAGAGTGGGCTGACTTCGAAGTATTAGAAATTCCACTAGATATCTTTGTAGAAGATTGGTTACTAACTCTTGCTGAAGACGGCGTTCTTGTTGGTACTAACTGGAATGCAACATTAGAAGGCAAAGAACTTGAGCCTTCTGACCTAGCGAAATTATACATCTAATTTCTGATATCGGTCGCGCGAATCGTGCGACCGATATACCTCTGATTAGTATCAACAAATTAGAGACCTACCTCGCATAACCTTATAGCTATAGAATTCAAAATTTGAAGCAATATCAAACTAATAATAGAATATCGTTCTTTATCTGATTGATAGTCTCTTGTGATTCACTCCTTTTTTGTTACCTTTCTGCTATTCATTAGCTTTTGTTCTTATAGCCAAGTATTACCGTCAGATCGTGACCAAAACTCATCAATCTATGCTTCCCATTTAAGCCCTACTCCTAATGCTGATTGGAACGCGCTTTATCTTTCTACTTTAAACCACTCTCCTGAGCGCGCATTAAACATGTTGCAAACACGCTATATCGGGTCAATGAGTTACGGAGATAAGCTTTACCTTGCGTCTCTTCTCTATAAATACATGAGCCACCGAGATCAGCCGTTCTACGGAATCGCTTCAAACGACAGTGACTACCAAGCGATAGAAGCAGCGTTTATTTCTGCTCTTATGAAAGACGGCAAAGGCCAATATGAGGAAGCACAACAAGGCTTTTTAACACTTTTGGCGAAAATGCAATCTCGCAGCGATTTAGCTGGAAAAGCATTGCTAAAGTACCAGCTATGCCGATCACTTAACGAGCAAGCTAAATATCATCAAGCTAACTATTACTGTTCTGCGCTTCAATCAGATTTATATAACATCGCTGACCCAGTATTGCCAAAGTTTGGAACTTATCGAGTCATTGCAAACAATCACCATTTTAGAAGTGACTATCAAGCAGCACTAGATACCTACCTATCACTGATAAATGTCTTCCCACAAGGACATGATATTTCGGGAGTTTACAACGATGTAGGTAACTTGCTCAAAGAATTAAAGCAATATGAAAAATCGGCTGAGTATCTACAGGAAGCTCTAACTCTCAGAGAAAACGCTTCAGATTTAATGAAAGCACAAGTGCATCACAGCCTTGCGGATCTCAACCTTAACCAAGAGCAAAGTGACCTAGCAATTCACCACTTTCAGACAGCAAGAACACTACTGAGCTCGTCATCACATAGCTACGGTATCGCACTAACAAGTCTTGGCTTAGGAAAAGCATACACTCAAACGAAAGATTATGATTTGGCGAGAACCTACTTGGTCGAATCTCTATCGGCTTCGAGCGAACTGAGCAATGATGTCATTCGTATCAATGCTTACTTGGCTATCAGCGATATGTTTGAAGAACAAAAATTGCCAACGGAAGCGCTCAACTATGCTCAACAAGCGCTAGGATTAGCGGAACAAGTCGCAAGGCATAAATACATAGCGCAGTCACTTCTACAGCTTTCTGATATTAATCAATCACTCAACGATTACCAACAAGCTTTCTATTTTTACCAGCGATACTCATCAATACAAATGGAAGCTAGAGACATCGACAATCGACTCGCACTCGAAGCCCTCGGCCTGACGCATGCCAAATATGAGCAGGAACTTGAGAACTCTTTCCTGACACATCAGACGAAACTCGACCGCGTTCAAATTGAAAAAATGGAACATCAAAGATGGATGTACAACATCGTTGTTATTCTGTTGCTTTGTGCTGCAAGCTTTACGGTATTGGTAAACAAAACGGTTCGCGCAAAAGCCGCAATTGATGGCTTAACGAAAGCATATAGCCGAACTGAGATAATTCGAAGAATCAAAAGAGTGAAACGCTGTAAAGGGATGGAAAAACAGCATGTGCTCGTGCTGCTCGATCTAGATAAGTTTAAGAAGATTAATGATGAGCATGGGCACCCTACCGGTGATCGAGCACTGATCCATATTAGTGAGAAAATTAGAAAACACTTAGTAAATGGTGAATTGTTTGGTCGCTTAGGGGGAGAAGAATTTGTCATCATGCTAACCGATACCACACCAGCAGAGGTACGAGAACGCGTTGAAGAGTTACACTACGCCATTTCCAGCACTGTCTTCTTATCAGAAAGCAAAAAGTCACTTAATGTGACCGCGAGTTTTGCTTATCTAGCAACCTCAAACGCATTAAGTGACTTTGATGACTTGTATTCAGTGCTTGACCAAGCGCTCTATCAAGCCAAAAGCAACGGCCGAAACTGCATTATTGATGCCTATAACGAGCCGATTGATTTACCTGAGATTATTTATTCTCAGCCTGTTTGCGAACCAACTCAGCCATAATGCTTTCGCGATCACCTAGGTAATCGTTAAGGCCAACTTTACGTAGTTCACATGCCGGGCAATCGCCACAGCCATCACCAACAATGCCGTTGTAACAAGTCAGTGTTTTGTTTCTAACAAGCTCAAGTGCTGAGTACTGGTCTGCTAGCGCCCATGTCTCAGCCTTGTTTAACCACATTAGCGGTGTTTTGATATCAAGCTGCTTATCCATACCTTGTACAAGTGCAGAGTTCATCGCCTTCACAAAGTCATTACGGCAGTCAGGGTAACCAGAAAAATCTGTTTCACACACACCTGTAATCACGGTTTCAGCACCGATTTGGTAAGCGTAAATACCCGCTAGTGTTAGAAATAGAATATTACGACCAGGAACAAAAGAGTTTGGTAGTCCATTCTCTTGCAACTCATGAGACACAGGAATATCGTCGCGAGTCAGAGAGCTGATAGCAAGTTCATTCAACAGAGTCACATCCATCACTTTGTGCGCTTTAACACCAAGTTCTTTCGACAATGACTCAGCAACTTCAATTTCGAGTCTATGGCGCTGACCATAATCAAACGTAATCGCATGAACTTCATCATACTCTTTTAATGCTTGAACAAGACACGTTGTTGAGTCTTGACCACCACTGAATACTACAACTGCTTTTTTCATCTTAAATCCTTACGAAAAACTTCTACTAGCGACTTATCTTGCCCAGTAAAAATACAACCTATGCGATGCTCAAATATTTGTGAGTTTGTATTGATAAGCGCCAATTGCGCTCAATGCAGGTATCAATACAAAGTTGAGTAGCGCGGTCTTTTTGGCTAATTGGTTGCAGAGCGATAACAGTGTCGCTGGGAACCGCAGCTCGATCCAATAAACCGTCAAGTTGTTCGATATCTTTGCTTGTGCCTACTGGATGCTTAATTTCGTTAGCACGTTGTAAGGCGCTATCTAAGATTTCCAGTTTCGCTTTCATCGCCACCTTCGGTGACACCGTAACCCAAGTGTCAGGTGTGGCTTTTACTTCTGATGTTCCGCTAGTCTCAATCTGACAGCGACAACCGTGCTGCTCAAATGCTTCAGTAAGAGGAACAAGATCATAAATGCATGGCTCACCACCAGTAATCACAATGTGCTTCGCAGTGTAACCTTGCTTGATATATTCATTCACGATTCCTTGAGCATCGATTGCTGACCAAGTTGGTGAATCTTCTGTCTTAACCATAATATCGCCAAGGCTGGTCTCATCTTCTGGCAACGCTTCCCAGGTCTGTTTGGTATCACACCAAGAACAGCCCACTGGGCAAATTTGCAGACGAACAAAAACAGCGGGAACGCCAGTAAACACGCCCTCACCCTGAATGGTTTCAAACATTTCATTAATCTTGTACAACTTTCCCTCAGCTCAATCATCAGATGAAATTAATCAACCGCAGACCTTAAAGCACTTCCCCCTTTTGGTCAAACAAATGAGTACCGATAAATGAGTTGATCAAAGCCCTAGCCTGAAGTTTCAAGTTCCCTTATCCTTTCGCCCATTAGATTTCGTTAGCTTTTAATTTTTTAGTAAGGAACAACATGTACAAACTGATTGCTCTTGATATGGATGGCACATTACTCAACAGTGAAAAAGTGATTTCTCAAGAGAACAAAGACGCGATCGCCAAAGCTCGTGCTGCTGGTGTGAAGGTCGTTCTGGCTTCTGGTCGCCCTTTGGAAGGCATGCAAAGCAAATTAGATGAGCTTTCAATTAACGGCGAAGATGACTTTGTGCTCTTCTACAACGGCTCTATGGTTCAGAACGTATCGACAAAAGAGGTCATTCACAGTGAGATCAGCAATGGTAAAGCCGCAAAAGAGATTGCAGCCCTCGCTGAACAGCTTGGTGGTTATGTTCATGCTTTCAGCAAGGTTCATGGTTTAATCACACCTGAGAACAACGAGTACACGGGTATTGAAGCGCGTATTAATGGCTTAGATATTACCGAGTTCGACTTTTCTCAATTAGAAGATGACCACGAAATCATCAAGACCATGATTGTCGCTGAACCCAGCAAGCTAACTGAAATCATCAGCAAGTTGCCACAAGAGCTCAAGACTCAGTTTACTATCGTGCAAAGTGCACCATTCTTCTTAGAGTTCCTAAACCCAAACTCAAACAAGGGTGTCGGTATCGAAGCCATTGCGAAACACTTAGGCATTAAAGCGGAAGAAGTAATCTGCATGGGTGACGCTGAAAACGATCACCATATGCTTGAATACGCTGGCCTTGGTATTGCAATGGACAACGCGATGGATGAAACCAAGAAAATCGCCGATCACATTACCGCGAGTAACGACGACCATGGCGTAGCCGTAGCAATTGAAAAGTTTATCTTCAACTCATAATCATTCGATTCTGTAAAATTAATACTAAAAAGGCTGTGCACTGCACAGCCTTCTCTTTTTTAAATGAGTCGTTTTACTTAATTTCTAGCCCAAGGCAGACGAAATGCCACCACACCAAACAGAATCAATATTGGGAAACGTAACGTTTCAATAATAAATGAAGCAATACCACTGAAAGAGACAAAACTTCCTGCCCAGCTAATCAGCAGATTTCCCGCTAACAGCATCGCCATCACTCCAACCACGATCTTGAATGAGAACTGACCGACCAAAGGTTTCGAGTCTGTTAACGTCACTAGGCATGCAATCGTCATCAAAATAGCCACCCAGAATGAGAATGTAGGCAGTGGCCATATCACCGTGAGAACAATCGACAATAAGCATAATGCCCACCACACGCCCTTAGAACTCAATAAAACACTAATATCAACATCTGGTTTTGCATCTAACCTCACGATGTGCCACGTCGTTAAGGCACCTAAGACGCCCCCCATTAATACATCACTAAAGAACGCACTGCCTGAATACGACTTAAACAGCATGATCCAAAGTAAGCCAGCAAGCACAATCAATATTGATTGTTTTTCTAAGAGACGCTTTATTTTCCAAAAGACTAACAAGGTTAAGCTCACCCATAAAGCAGCCAGTAAACTTGGAAAACTATAGCCACTGCTCATTACCAACTTCAATGTTGGCAAGTAGGCATGCGGGCGTGGAAAACCAAAACCTTGATGTGCGATTAAAGTCAGCAGTGTCACCGAAATCAAAGTGAAGCCAAACTTCAACGCGAAGTTACGACCAAAATGCCACGCAATTAGCGGCAATATCACGATGAAAACCCAAGGCTTCGCTAACAAGTCAGTCAAAAGTACAGTATTCACGAACACGCTCGGCATTCTATCGAACGCGTTTTGAAGTGAAACAATCCAGCTCAATTCAACTTGATGAACTTTCGGCGCCGCGCCCACCAGCTCAGTCACATAAGTCACCGGTTGATCTGTAGCAGATAAAAACAACTCGTTAATCTCTGACCATTGCTCTGGATAACGGTATTGGTTAGCTTGCAACTCAGTTGGCGGTAATAACATCGCACGACTTACTTCTACTCCGTAATGAGGTGCGAACCAAATCGGTAACTCAAAACCACCTAGCTCATTTCGAGCTTGATAGCTGATCACTTCAGAATCAGAGACACAATCAAACACAACGGCGCTATCGGTGTAACCCAGTACATCACCAACCGTTACCGACAAACCCGCCTCTTCCCACGTTTCACGTTGCGCCGCGACGGCTGGCGGCTCACCTGAAACCACAGTGCCTCCCGGTAGAGACAATTGACCTGTGATCAACTCATCAACCAACACTATTTGGTTATCAGCTCGTACTACACACAAAGCGCCCGCGATATGATCGGGCAAAGTGTTGTTTGCCCAAACGGAAGTAGTACTCAAAAGAGACAGTATGAAAACTAATAAATATCGAATAACCAACGAGTTTACCTAAAAAAATAATAGAAGAAATTTGAGACTGCTAATGCATCACGCCTAGTGTAATCAAAGCCGCACAAAATCGCTGTCTACGTTTTGCGCAAAGCCTTCCTCATCCATTGAATGTGAGGTGTGAACCCCATTTTTTGATAGAAGTCCTTGGCAGGTGAATTAAAGTCCCACACTTCTACAAAGACTTGTTCAACCCCGTAATCATCAAAAGTACTTTCAACCTTGTTAAACAACTTTTCAGCAATTGATTCTTTTCGATAATCAGGTAAGACAAACAGTTCATCGACACTCCCCATCGACACTGGTTTACTCACTGTTGAGATAAGCTCACAAAAATGCCCAGAGATAAAGCCAACAATGAGCTCACCTTTAAGTGCCACATAAACCAAGCATTCAGGATCGTCCAAGTATCGTGCAATGCTTTTTTCCTGCTCAATCTCTTCTGCCGTTTTAAAGTGCTCTGGGCTAGCAATGTGGTGGTGATGATGTAGATCGAACATTAACTCGTTAAGTTGTTCCAAATCCGTGTATTTTGCAGCCCTTAAAGTGACGTTCATGACTATTGCGCTTCTCAAACCAAATTAATATCTAAACTGAGTCTAGTTTACTTGCCGTGAGTATCTATACAAGTTATTGAATTAATTCATTGTTTGAAGTGCGTATTTTAGATACAAAAACGGCCACATTGCGTGGCCATTCTGTGTGAATCATTTTGAATTAAGCGAATATCGAAGCTGTGGTTTTTGCTGCAGCTGTCGCTTTATGCACCGTTATCTTCTTTATCTTCTTTATCTTCTTTATCTTCTTTATCTTCTTTATCTTCTTTGAGATCAGCAAGCTGTTGTTCTAGTTCAATAAGCTTAATTTCAGCCTCAACTTCAGCAACTCGCTTTTCTGCATCTGTGCGATTGTCTTGCGCTAGGCCATCGGCAGTAACTTGGGTTCGTTGTGCGTTTCTTGCATCGTCCGTATCTTTCATTGAACCAGCAACACCACCGGTCACACCGCCTAATGCAGCACCCTTCACGGCTAAACTCGCATCTCCAGTTAGAGCGCCTGCTGTTGCTCCTAACAAAGCACCACCTACAGCACCACGATTACGTGCAGCATTCTCATTTTCGTTATCCATTGCTGGTGATGCGCAACCAGAAATAGTCACAATCAGTGTCGCTAAAAGAAAAGGTTTAGTGAATTTCATAGGAGTCTCGCTTAGTTCTTCGTTTGGAGTAAAGCCATCTTAAGCAGGTCCGTTAATGAGATAAATAAAGCCACGTTTAGACGATACATCATGTGCAGCTATGTATTATCCAGCCATCGTATAACTACTTAATGATACCTATCTTGAGATCGTTTTATCCTCACCAACAAAAAGGCGACCAATAAGGTCGCCTCAATCGCTCGTTCTCTATAATTCTTGTCTTTCAGATGTCGCTCTTAGTCTTTGGACCAAAAGTTTTGCATATTTTCTGCACTAGGTGGCGGTCTTACACCGCAGTCTCGATAGTGGTGTTTATCACCAATCCCAAGGACCTTGCCACTTTCCTCATCGATCATAGCAGCCACTTTTACCCCGTCTCCCACATGGCGAGTCAACACGACCATTTCACCGGCTCTTTCAGACCTTACCGCCCCCAAGATTTGATATTCGTAGCGGCCTTTCCTTGAATTAACGATCATCTTCGAGTTAATCGGGTCGGCTTCATACCCCACGCCAATATCAAAAACCGCTTGATAGAGATCGACGCCAGTTTTGGACACACACTTAAATACCTTGGGGTGACTCAAGGGTTCTAACAACGCTCTGCTCGCTTCATCCTTTGAAATACTGGCACTAGCAGCGCCACTAACCAGTAAAGCAATCAACAAAAAGTAAGATCGCATAAAAAAGACCTCAATATGTGGGGTTCATAATGAGGTCATAGTAAACGCAATGGATAAACGGATGAATAAAGTAGAGTTTAGGTAAACCATCACGCTGGCTTATGTATTAATATACGAGCCGACGATCAAATTACCCAAACAGCTAAGCCTATTTGCCGAGCTTTTCAGCAATTTCCGTTAAGCTAGTCGGATCATCAATCGTCGAAGGCACCACGTACTGCTCACCTTCAGCGATCTGCCGGATGGTTCTGCGTAAAATCTTACCGGAGCGTGTCTTGGGAAGTCTCTCAACAACCAAGGCTTGCTTAAAACAGGCTACCGCGCCAATCTCATTACGAACTTTACCAACCAACTCCGCTTGTAACTCAGTGCCATCGACTTTTACGCCATCTTTCAGCACAACTAAACCAAGAGGTAGCTGCCCTTTTAAGTCATCATGAACCCCGACTACCGCGCACTCTGCAATAGCTGGGTGACCGCCAACGATCTCTTCCATTTCACCGGTAGAAAGACGATGCCCCGCTACGTTTATCACATCGTCAATACGCCCCATGATAAACAGATAACCATCTTCATCAAGGTAGCCGCCATCACCCGAAACATAATAGCCCGGGAATTGGCTCAGATAGCCAGACTCAAATCGATCATGATTACGCCAAACCGTTGGTAGACAGCCAGGTGGCAACGGGCGTTTAAGAGCCACAAATCCTTGTTGATTAGGTTGGGCGACTTCACCGAGTTCATTGAGAATCTCCACTTGGTAACCCGGAACAGGTTTAGTGGAAGAGCCCGCTTTCACTGGTAAAGATTCTAACCCTGTTGGATTGGCTGAAATGGCCCAACCTGTTTCTGTTTGCCACCAGTGGTCGATAACCGGTTTATTGGTGTGAGATTCTACCCAATCCAACGTTGGCGGGTCTAAACGCTCACCGGCCATGAAAATCGACTTGAGCGATGTTAAGTCATACTTGGTAAGTAACTCGCCTTCGGGATCTTCTTTCTTAATGGCCCTAAATGCGGTTGGCGCAGAAAACAATACATCGACTTTGTATTCTTCACACACACGCCAAAACGCACCGGGATCGGGTGTTCGTACTGGCTTGCCTTCAAACAGAATCGTAGTACAACCATGAATCAATGGCGCATACACAATATAGGAATGCCCAACGACCCAACCGACATCAGAAGCTGCCCAAAACACACCGTCTTGTGGCATATCGTAGATAGTGCTCATCGAGTATTTCATCGCAACCGCATGACCACCATTATCACGCACCACACCTTTTGGCTTACCCGTAGTGCCTGACGTGTAAAGAATATACAAAGGATCGGTTGCCAAAACAGGAACGCAACTGTGCGGCAATGCATCGTTAACCGCTTGCTGCCAAAGTACATCGCGTTCATTGCTCAATTCAGCTAAAGCTTGCTCTCTTTGAAATACGACGACTTTCTCAGGCTTCCAACGACTGTCCATGATCGCGCGATCGACCATAGGCTTATATGGCAAGACTTTATTTATCTCGACACCGCAAGAGGCAGTAATCAACACCTTGGGCTCGGCATCTTCAATTCGAACGGCAAGCTCATGAGGGGCAAAACCACCAAACACCACCGAATGCACCGCGCCTAGTCGAGCACAAGCCAGCATGGCCATTGCCGCTTCAGGAATCATTGGCATGTAGATCACCACACGATCGCCTTTGGTAACGCCTTGCGTGGCTAACATACCTGCGACTTTAGCCACTTGGTCACGCAATTGATTGTAAGTGTACGAGGATTGAGTTCCTGTAACTGGAGAGTCGTAAATCAGTGCGGTATTGCCACCTCTCCCATTTTCACAATGATAATCCAGCGCCAGCCAGCAGGTGTTCATCACCCCATCAGGAAACCAGCGTTCAATGCCATTCTCATCAGTTTGTAATATCGTTTTTGGTGGTTCAAACCAATCTATCGCTTGTGATTGTGTTTCCCAAAACGAATTTGGGTCTTCCCTAGCCCATTGATACTCGGTTATATAGTCTGTTTTTCTGTTCATTCGATTCGTAGCAGACATAGTGCCTCCTCCATGATTTATCCATTTCTCCAAGTGCCTAGCCTTTGGCTGTAGCACTTGATAGCACTCTTTTCTCAGCGTTGTGTTCGTGAACATTTAACCGTTCACGACAATCGCTTTACTTAGGAAAAGGCACACGGATGGCACCTTCCATGATCACTCGGGCACTACGACTCATAATCGCCCTCTCAATTTTCCATCCACTTTCTGTCTCTAGCGCTTTAGCACCTACCTTCAATGTTCCTGATGGGTGCCCAAAAGTCACAAAGTCACGAGAGCCTCCTCCCGCCGCTAAATTCACTAGCGTGCCCGGAACACTCGCAGCTGAAGCAATCGCAACCGCAGCTGTGCCCATCATAGCGTGATGCAATTGCCCCATAGACAGAGCGCGTACCAGCAGGTCTGTCTCATCCACACTAACTGACTTGCCACTTGAAGCTTGATAGTCTTGAGGCTTAGCAACAAACGCAACCTTGGGAGTGTGTTGGCGTGATTCAGCATGTTCTAACGACTCAATAAGCCCCATCGCAACTGCGCCATGTGCTCGTATAGACTCGAACAGTGCCAAGGCTTTTGGATCGCTGTTGATATCGGATTGAAGCTCTGTTCCTAGATATCCGACCGATTCAGCATCAACAAAAATGGTTGGAATTCCTGCATTAATATAAGTCACTTTAATGCAACCTAACTCCGGGACATCTAAAAAATCGACAACATTCCCTGTCGGAAACATCGACCCACTCGCGTCAGCTGGATCTAGAAAATCGACCTGAATTTCAGCAGCGGGGAAAGTGACACCATCGAGCTCAAAATCTCCCAACTCTTGGACTTCACCATCCACTATAGGCACATGAACAATAATGGTTTTCTCTATGTTCACTTGCCATACTCGCACTTCGACCACTCCGTTTTCCGGAATACGACTTGAATCGACCAAACCACTGTGTATAGCAAACGGACCAATCGCCGCAGACAAATTACCGCAGTTACCGCTCCAATCGACAAATGGCTTGTCTATTGCCACTTGACCAAAGAGGTAGTCAACATCGTGATCGATTTTCTCACTCTTCGACACGATGACGGTTTTACTAGTACTGGAGGTCGCGCCTCCCATACCATCAGTTTGCTTGCCATAAGGATCTGGGCTACCAATCACACGCAGAAGAAACTCGTCTCTCGCAGGCCCCGCAACTTGCGCCGCTTCGGGTAAGTCATTCAAGCAGAAGAAAACACCTTTGCTGGTTCCTCCACGCATATAAGTTGCTGGGACTTTTATCTGTTTAATGTTCATCACAGGCTCCTATTGCGCGAGAAAGTCTTTGGCAAAGCGTTGTAATACGCCACCAGCGCTATACACACTTACTTCGTCTGCCGTATCCAATCTACAGGTCACTGGCACATCAAGCTTTTCTCCGCTTTTACGAGTGATCACTAAAGCCAAATCAGAACCCGCCTGGATGTCGCCATACACATCGTACAGTTCGGTCCCATCCAACTCTAAGGTGCTGCGATTGATTCCCGCTTTGAATTGCAAAGGCAAAACGCCCATACCTACTAAGTTAGTTCTGTGGATTCGCTCAAAGCCTTCAGCAACAATCACTTCAACACCCGCTAATCGGACGCCTTTAGCCGCCCAGTCGCGTGATGAACCTTGTCCATAGTCTGCGCCAGCCACAACAATCAAAGGTTGTTTACGGTTCATGTAGGTTTCTATCGCTTCCCACATTCGGGTAACCTGCCCTTCGGGCTCAACTCGCGCTAATGAACCTTGGACCACGGTTCCTGACTCTGTGACCATTTCATTGAACAATTTAGGGTTTGCAAAGGTCGCTCTTTGTGCTGTTAGATGGTCGCCTCGGTGAGTCGCGTAAGAGTTAAAGTCCTCTTCTGGTACTTCCATTTTGGCAAGGTATTCACCTGCCGCACTTGATGCAAGAATCGCATTTGATGGCGATAGGTGATCCGTAGTGATGTTGTCACCTAAAATTGCTAAAGGCCTCATGCCAGATAGGCTTCGTTCACCTGCGAGTGCCCCTTCCCAATAAGGCGGTCTACGAATATAGGTACTTTGAGGTCGCCAGTTATAAAGCGGTTCAGTCGTTACCGGCTCCCCATCTGGCTGGAACATTTTCACGTAGATTTGTTGGAATTGCTGAGGCTTAACATGCTCACCGACAACCGCATCGATCTCCGCATCACTCGGCCACAAGTCACTTAAATAGATTGGTTTACCATTGTTGTCAGTGCCTAAGCTGTCTTTCTCGATATCAAAGCGAATCGTACCCGCTAAGGCATAAGCAACCACCAATGGCGGTGAGGCTAGAAAGGCTTGTTTTGCATAAGGATGGATTCGACCATCAAAATTTCGATTGCCCGATAACACCGCAGTGGAATAGAGATCGCGCTCAATGATCTCTTGTTGAATTTGAGGATCCAACGCTCCACTCATACCGTTACACGTCGTACACGCATAACCGACAATGCCGAAACCCAACTGTTCCAGTTCTGGAAGTAAACCTGCTGACTCTAAATAGAGCTTGGCAACCTTAGATCCTGGAGCAAATGACGTTTTCACCCAAGGCTTACGAACCAAACCAAGTTGATTGGCCCTTTTTGCCACTAGTCCTGCTGCTACCACGTTTCTTGGGTTACTGGTATTAGTGCAAGAGGTAATCGCGGCGATAATTACCGCGCCATCTGGCATTTGCTCGTCGCTATATTGTTCCGCGTGTTGCGCTTTCCAAGAAGCTTGGCTGATACCTTGCTGAGCAAGCTCACTGGTTGGTAAACGGCGATGTGGGTTCGAAGGTCCTGCGAGGTTTCGCTCAACTTTCGACAAATCAAACTCCAATACACGCTCATATTGAGCCGAATCGAGATCATCCGCCCAGAGTCCGGTTTGCTTTGCGTAAAGCTCAACTAACTCTACTTGCTCAGGATCACGACCTGTCAGCTTAAGATATTGAATGGTCTGCTCATCGATGTAGAACATACCTGCCGTCGCGCCGTATTCAGGTGTCATGTTTGAGATAGTCGCACGATCACCAATGGTCAGTGCACGAGCACCTTCACCGAAGAATTCCAAGTAGCTTGAAACCACTCTTTCATTGCGAAGAAACTCAGTAATAGCAAGCACAATATCGGTTGCGGTAATGCCTTCTTGTCTCTGACCAGTCAGTTTAACGCCCACAATATCTGGCAAACGCATCATTGACGGACGACCGAGCATTACCGTCTCGGCTTCCAAACCACCGACACCAATCGCAATAACGCCCAGCGCATCAACGTGAGGAGTGTGACTATCGGTACCAACACAGGTATCTGGGAACGCAATACCTTGTTTAGATTGAATAACCGGAGACATTTTCTCCAAGTTAATCTGGTGCATAATTCCGTTACCCGCGGGAATCACACTGACGTTTTTAAATGCCGTTTTACACCATTCAATGAAATGAAAACGATCTTCGTTTCGGCGCTCCTCTATTGCACGGTTTTTATCAAACGCTTCGCTATCAAATCCTGCATGCTCGACAGCTAAAGAGTGATCCACAATCAGTTGAGTTTCGACCACAGGGTTTACTTTGGCTGGATCCCCACCTTGGTCGGCAATTGCATCTCGTAAGCCCGCTAAATCTACCAAAGCGGTTTGACCCAGAATGTCATGACACACGACACGCGCAGGATACCAAGGAAAGTCTAAGTCGCGCTTACGCTCGAGGATTTGTTTCAAGCTATCTTCAAGAGCAACTGGATCACAGCGTCTTACCAATTGCTCCGCCAGCACTCTCGACGTATAAGGCAAGGTTTTATAGCTGCCCGGAGATATCGCGTCTACCGCTTCACGGGCGTCGAAATATTCCAAGCCAGTTCCCGGTAGAGCCTTTCTGTATTGGCTTTTTTCAACGCCTGTATTTTGATCAGGGCTCGGGGTTTTCTCAATTTTCACATCAGACATACATCCACCATTATCTAAAATTCTATTCATTGGTTCTCAAGGACAACTCGATATATGAGTCGCCTTGAGACAGAAGGATTAACGTAGATGAATAGGTAGCCAGTCTTGGTGCTCTGGCCCTGTGTAGTCTGCACTTGGACGAATGATGCGGTTGTTTTCTCTTTGCTCGAACACATGCGCCGTCCAACCGGTAAGGCGACTCATCACAAAGATAGGCGTAAACAATTTGGTTGGGATATCCATGAAGTGATAGGCAGAAGCATGGAAGAAATCCGCATTACAGAACAAGCCTTTCTCACGCTTCATGACCGCTTCAACGCGTTCAGAGACTGCGTAAAGCTGCTCGTCGCCAACTTCTTGCGCTAGCTCTTTTGACCAACGTTTAATTAGCGCGTTGCGTGGGTCACTCTCACGATAAATGGCGTGACCGAAGCCCATGATTTTGTCTTTATTAGCAAGCATCTTCATGATGTTCGCTTCAGCTTCATCGGCGGTTTCCCAATCTTGGATCATTTCCATTGCCGCTTCATTCGCACCGCCATGCAGTGGGCCTCTTAGTGTGCCAATTGCTGCTGTCACACACGAATGGATATCCGACAGTGTTGATGCACAAACCCGAGCCGCAAAAGTAGAGGCATTAAACTCATGCTCTGCATAAAGTGTTAGCGAACAGTGCATCACCTTCTTATGCAGTTCACTCGGCGCTTTGTCCGTTAGCATCTTCAAGAAGTAACCACCCAAGCATGCTTCGCTTTGGTCCTGTGTATCAATACGCACTCCATCATGACTGAAGCGATACCAATAGCAGATAATGGCAGGGAAAAGCGCAAGCATACGCTCTGTTGCTGATAGTTGCTCCGAAAAGTCAGATTCTTGCTCTAAGTTACCCAACATTGAGCAGCCTGTTCTCATTACATCCATAGGGTGAGCGTCAGCAGGAATAAGCTCTAAAGCTTCTTTCAACGGTTGAGGCAAGCCACGTAAACCAATCAACAATGTTTTGTAGTCATCTAACTCTTTTTCGCTGGGTAAATGACCTGTTAATAGCAAGTGCGCTACTTCTTCAAATTGAGCATGATTCGCAAGGTCGGTTATGTCATAGCCACGGTAAGTTAAACCCGTTCCTGACTTGCCAACCGTACATAGCGCCGTCGAGCCCGCGCTTTGCCCTCGTAGGCCAGCACCACCAATCGCTGGTGCTGCACTTGCTTGTTGGTTTACCGCTGAAACATTATCGACAGTTGCTTTATCACTCAAAGATACAGACATGATGAACTCCTTCTCTGGGTTAGCCGCCCTGCACTCTTTGGTGCTGACTATTAATATTCAGTGACCGCGACTATCTCACTCGATTTCACGGACCCGATGTGGCTGACTAACCATTCACGTTATTGGATTAAGTTGATGTTTTAATATTTGAAACTGGTTTTATTCTTCACTCGAAAACAATTGATCCAGCTTGTTCTCGTAGTCGTGGTAATTGAGGTGTTCGTAAAGCTCTTTACGGGTTTGCATTGAATCCAACAGCGCTTCTTGATTGCCTTCAACTAACAAGTGTTTGTAAACATTCTCTGCCGCTTTGTTCATCGCGCGGAATGCACTGAGTGGATAAAGCACCATGTCGACATGAGATTGCGCCAGTTCTTTGCAGTTGTAGAGTGGGGTTTGTCCAAACTCGGTAATGTTAGCCAAGATTGGCACATGCTTACCTGTTGCTGATTTCAGCGCCGCCGAGAACTTCACGTATTGGTCGAGCTGATTCATCGCTTCGGGGAAAATCATGTCCGCACCCGCTTCGACACACGCAATCGCACGTTCAATTGCACTATCTATCCCTTCAACCGCCAGAGCATCGGTTCGAGCCATGATCACAAAGCTCTCATCAGTTCTTGCATCGGTTGCCGCTTTTACTCGATCGACCATTTCCTGTTGGCTAACAATCGCTTTGTTTGGTCGATGACCACAGCGTTTCTGTGCCACTTGATCTTCCATATGAATAGCAGCAGCGCCCGCTTTTTCCATCGCTCGAATAGTTCGTGCGATATTGAACGCTCCACCAAATCCCGTATCGATATCCACCAGCAAAGGTAAATCACACGCGTTGGTAATGCGTTCCACATCCACTAACACATCGTTCAATGTGGTAATACCCAGATCAGGTAAACCGTAAGACGCATTGGCGATACCTCCACCAGACAAGTAGATAGCCTGATGACCCAAGTTCTTTGCCATCATTGCGCAATACGGATTCACCGTACCGACGATCTGCAGTGGATCATTGTCTTGCACAGCTTGGCGGAACTTCGCTCCTGCTGATAACTTCATAATGACGCTCCCTGTTAAATGTTTATTTGTCAGTTTTTTTAATCCATATCTTTGGATTGAATTTGTTGCTCGATAAGCAGACGACTACCAGAGATATGTCGTCGCATCAGCATTTCTGCTAGCTCTTCATCACGGTTACGAATTGCTTGTAGGATATATTTATGTTCATCAAGCGCCTCTTTTGGCCGAGACTGTGCTCTTGGCGATTGATAGCGATACATTCGCAGTAAGTGGTAAAGCTCATCACACAATAAAGAAATGAGTTTGCTGTTACGGCTGGCTTTAATGATTCGATAATGGAAGTCGAAATCGCCGTGTTGATGAAAGTAGGAAGAACCCTCGACTTCATCGATATGTTGGGAATGTGTCGACAATAATTCTTCAAGCCCGATAAGCTCATCTTGTGTGATGTGTCTTGCTGCTAGCCTTGCAGCCATGCCTTCTAGAGCCTCTCGAACCGCGTAAAGCTCAAGTAACTTGTCAGCAGAAAAAGTAATCACTCGGGCGCCAACATGTGGGATTCGCTCGATGAGCCCGAGCCCTTCGACACGCATAATCGCTTCACGCAAAGGACCACGACTGACCTCAAAGCGTTTAGCTAACTCGGGTTCCGAGATCTTGCTACCAGGCGCTAACTCGCCGTTAACTATCGCTTCAACCAAGTATTCCGTCAGGCTTTCTGACTTGGTATTTTCTTTTTCACCAATACGCGGTCTTGTATTGGCACTTAAGGTAAGATCTTTGATCGCGGTATTCATATTCACGCTGCCCACTTCTCATTGCCGACCTTAATTGTCAACAATTTCATAACATGAATATAAAATACACGATCAAATTGTCGACAATCAAGCAGATTGTCGACAATTTAGACTAAGGTATGACACTAAAAAGCTCAACAAGGTGGTGTAGGATTGGTGAATAGTCGTTAGCAGAGCTTAATCGCGTATTACGAGGTAAGTGAGGGGGTTGATACGAAACATCACCTCTTGGGCAGTTACTGTTTTACTCGTACTTTGATTACAGGCATTTACAGGCGACTCATGTTTATCAGGTTACTGGCACGTATTGTGGACTACGAGAACGCGATACCAACGTTGGGAACTCAAATATTCCGCCCTTGATAAGTACGATGTGTTGGCTAAAGTAATTCACGGCACTACGACTCACATCTCGGGTTCGCGTTTTCATTACGATGTCAGATGCCGTGAAAAACAGTTCTTCAAAATGAGGATCGGTTTTATGTTCGGTAAAGTCCTCTACCTCAGAATCATATAAACAGTACTCGAAAACATTTTTGTGCCTCTCAACGACATGCGCTTCAGAAGTAAACAACACCCCATCACCGCTATTCGAAAAAGAGTAAGACATGATGGAAAAGTGCTCATCAGTAAAATTGGTCGAGCTTAATGTCTTTAATTTGAGCCCGTTCTTTCTTTCAACGTACTGTTTATAGTTGTAGACAAAGCTTAAGTTGTGACGATTCTGATGCGTATAATGCCTAATAAAAGAAAAAAGCATAAAAACTAAACTTAACAGAAAGAAAAAGTGATACTTATTAAAACTTTTCAAGGATATTTTTAATTTTTTCATTTTGAGAGTGAACTGAGATTATATAGTTATTGGCATAAGAGTTTTGCGAAGTTTCTTCTAACGCATATGCGAAGTAAACCTTCTTACCATCAACTTGATAAAATAGCGTCATATTAGTATTCAATTGATTAATAAGATTCAATAATGACTTCGGTGCAGTATGATCCCTTAAAGTGATCAGGTTGATATTATTACCTGTACGACTCTCCAAGACCTGTAAATGGTAATCAGATGATATAAAAGAATCTTTCATATATGGGGAGATTTGGGACAAACCTGAGTAAGCAAAATCCTGGTACAAAAAGTAACCACCAACAGCAAAATTTAAACTAATAAAGAACGTTAATATAGGTTTGGCCTTACTGGATATCTTGCTTGTAATCTCCTGATATATGGGCTCTTTCTTTTCATGTTCTGGCTCTTCAGAGTCCAGGCTTATCAGTGTGTTATCGATAAATACATTCAGTTTCGTGTTTATGCTGTAGCCAACACCGCGGAATGCCGTAATTTCAACGTTCGCTTCTAGATCATAAAAGGCCTTTCTCAAAAGCGAAATACTTCGCTTTATCGACCCCTCAGTCACCACCTTGTTCTTCCAAACTGTATCTAATATGGTCGACTTTTCGACCATTTCTCCTTGCTTCCCCAATAGAAGAATAGCTAATTTAAACTCGTTATTATTGAGCAGTAATTCCTTTTCTCGATAAGTTATTTTATTTTTCCCACTATCAAATTCTACATTCATTGATAGAAAAGCCCCATTAAAGCATTAAGATTCATAAGATCACATTGATTGTAACAACAAATCAATTATACCCAGTAAGCAACTTGATAGACACACTCGTCCAATCAGAATTGAAATGAATCCTAGAAAGGATTCAATTACCCCATATCACTACGCAAAAATAGAGGAAAAAAGTTTACTATTTCACCTAATATTTCTTTGGTTTACCAAGAAAATAAAAAAGCCACAGTTTTATACATAAGCTGTGGCTTTTTGATTGATACCTAACCATTTAACTAACAAATAATTTAGAATAATAGTGGTCAGGGTTCTGGGTTATGCTTGTGTATTAAGGTTACAAAGCCATCACTTGGTTTACTTGTTCACATAAGCTGGCATTAAGCGTGTTGTCCCAATCATTTTCCGTAACAAACTCACCGTTAGTGTTAAAGACCGTCACATTGTCTTTTTCTAAAGCGTATGGTGTGAATGTCGAGGTTTGTAACCACTGTGACATAAGATCATCTTTAACAGACTTATCCTTATTAGAAAATTCAGCAGGTCCAGATACTGCATTCACCTCATTACCGAAAATAAAAGAAAGCTCTGCACCATGACATGAGCTCTCAGATGGCTTACACGTTTTGGCAAAGCTCTCTACGTAGTAGTCGGGCCACAGGCTAAAGTCAGGTTGATAGTTGAACTTGTATAGCGCCGCATTCGAACCACCTGCAGCCAAGTTTTGCGCAACCTGTTGAGATGAACAAGCAAACAGCACTTGATTCATTAGTTTGCGGGCATTGGCTTTACGCTTTGCTGCGGTACTGTTCCAGAAGCTTAATTTGAACTCTGGAATCTCACGTAGCATAGAACCCTTATCTGCACCGAAAAACAGATCGATCAGTGAATTATAACTGCCTGGTAAATCAAGAAGCGCATCAAACGGCGCAACAAAGATATTCGACTCATCTTGGTTGAAACCCAGTGTCACATCAACACCATTTACCGATTTCAATTCACTCGGCTGATACGGGACGGTCTGACCATCAACATAGGGTGCCCAAGACAACAGACCCGCTGTTTTAGGGGTAATGCTGGTCAAACTGTTCAGTTGCGTTGCCGCCGCTTTCATTTGAACTTGGACATCCACGATCTCTTCAAAAGGCACGCTAGAAATGTCTTTGTTCTTTCCAAGCTTATCTTGAACAACACCCGCTACCCATTTCGCTGACTCCGCATCTTTGTACTTAACGCCATATGGGTTACTTTCCATGATGGCACGTTGGTACAGGTGAGAGTTTTGTTGCTCATCCATTAATTGGATGCCAATCGACATCGCACCTGCACTTTCGCCAAACAGAGTAATGTTGTCGGCATCGCCACCAAAACTATCAATATTGGCATGAATCCACTGCAACGCCGCCTTCTGGTCTTGGATACCGTAGTTACCAGAGTGTTGTTCACTGTAGTAGCTACCAAAAATACCCAAGCGGTAATTCATGCTAACTAGAATAAAGGGGGTGCCCTCATCTGCATTTTTAGCAACAAGCTTCGCGCCATCAAACTGCTTGACCGTACTAGAGCCAAGCTCAAATGCACCGCCATGAATGAACACATAAACGGGCAGCTTTTCATCTTGATCAACACCTGATGGGCGCCAAACGTTCGCATTTAAACAGTCTTCACTTTGTGTTTCTTGTACTACGCCATTCGCTTCCATTGTGTGAGGTATTTGCGGGCAGATATCCCCTGCAGAAGTCACATTATAATGAACGCCAGCTTCAAAGTGATTGAGCTTGGGTGCCTGAAAGCGTTCTGCTGAAGCGTACTTTACGCCCATAAACGCATCGACCTGTGATGAATAGCCCACCGGCGAATGTGCTACCCCCTGCAGTGTCGCCCCTTCAATATCCACGCTTGGTGCTGCAATAGCTTGATTACTTAACGCTAGAATGGCGCTTGCAATCGAGATTGATAACGTATTTTTCATCGGTTTACTCATAAAATAGAGAATCAGTGTTATTTATAAAAATCGAAAAAAGGAGCAAGGTTACTCGCCTTGCTCCTTATGCTTAATGGTTATTACTCAGGGATTCGCATTAGTGCTTGGTACCCATTTTTATATTCATTAAAGTTTTTATTTTGTCCGACCCAAGCTTGGCATCCATGTTGGTTGGCAGGCAGTGAAAAGAAACTATTGTGTGGATTAATTTCCGGTCTAAAGCGGTAAACTTGCTCTAAACCATTAATGCCTAACATCGTTCTTGAATCAATTAGCTTAGATTCTCCAGCACGGATAAGCGCCCAACGTGCACTGTAGTTGATGTAAACATAAGCATCATGTTCACTACTGTTGTTAGCTAAAAGCTCGATTTTATTGTGTTGTAGGATACCGCCCCAAGTTTGACAATGCATCGTTAAATCTACCGGCACAGTTTGTGGTCGGTTCGCTTCATTTTGAATACCGAAGCGAGAAACAAACATATGTTGGTTCATTGAACCTTTGTCACCATTTTTCGGGTAAACAATCAGGTCACCAAATTGAGTACCACCAGCACCACCACCGCTGCGGTCAAAGACACGACCATTCAACAATGAAGCAATCGTCATCTCTGCAGTATTACCTGAAGCAACAATAGACTCCTCTAGGTGGTTATCAGATTGCGCTTTAAAAGAGAACAATTGAGACACGCCAGCGTCAACATTACATTCTTGGCTAACCACATTGTAACTGCTGTAACCATTTACCGTTAAGCACTGTGTATCATCGCTCGCTGGGCGAACTTGAAATACATTCGTCGGGTGCGTGATGGTACCTGGCGCGGCTGGTACAAATTTAAACAGCACACTAGGATCTGTATTTTCATTTACCGCTTGTGATGTGTCACAATCTTGGAAAGCAAACTTACCGCCAACATTGGTCAAACACTGTACGTTACCATTGCTATCGAAGTTAACAATACGCTTACCTCGGTCACCAATCGCAATATTGAAGCGTTTTGACTTCACCTTATCAACACCATGCACACGGTAATGCGCGACAAGATCCAGCGGCAATACGACGTTAGCAAAACGCGGGAAGTATTGATCATACTCGCTGCCTAAGTCTGCAATTGCATCAGTAATACCATCGTTAAGAGAAGCAACATCTAGGTAGAATTGGTCATCTTCAGAGAACTCAGTTGCGTTCGCTAAAATAGTGCTGTTGATTGCCTGCTCTACCAGTTTTAAACCTTCTTCTACTAGGCTTGGTAGCTCAGGGGCGTATACTTTTACAAACTCAACCAGCGGATACTCTGCCGACCAAGTAACACTTTCCAAACCTGAAATGGCACTGTGATCCAGTGTATCAAGTGAAACTTGAATACCAGTATTACGCGCTTCACGGCTGCCATTTCGGTTACCTTTGTTTGTCACCTTAGTAACAGCACCATTGATGTATGCGTTATCGTAAATCACATCGTTCGTTGCATCTGCATCGGCAAGCACAATTTGGCTGGCATCAGTGTTGTACGTAACAACCGTAGAAACGTTGTTCCAAGTAAACGTCTGTTTGCCTGTGGTTTGAAGATCAAATGCGACATCGTCTTTTACGTGGCCGCCTTGTAACGTTTTAGTTTGGGTGCCCGCTTGGATGCTTTGTCGGTTGTCATCATCTTGCCATACATTAAGACCCGTCAGTTTTACTCCGCTACCGTTTGCAATAAAGTCACACGATTGTGGGGTGTTTTGTGTCAACACACAGGTGCTGTCTGAGTTGTTAGAATCGACAATACGCATTGGCGATGCACTCAAGTAAGCGCCTTGGCCTGTCATTGTGGTGCGGCCTTGCGGATCAACAAAAGAAACCGGTGTGTCATTGTCGTTCAGCTTATAACCCAGCGATACACTGTAGAACGCCGCAGAATCCCAACCTTGTGAAGGGATAACCTGACCTGTGATGGTGTTGTGACCATTTGTGATATTGCTAGCTTGGCCTGATAGCGTTACCCACTCTGCTGTGGTGTTGTCTTCGCCAGTACCGACCGTTTTTTCCAGTAGCACTCGAATAGGTTGGTTAGCAAAACTGTTTGTGCTGCCGTTAACTAAATCAAAGTCTAACGTGACATTGATTGGCGTTTGGGTCGCTAACCACATTTTGCCGTCTCGGGTCAGGTTTTCACCTTTTGCCGGTGCAAATGTAGCGGATGCGTTTTCAATTTCAGGCGCATCAGGGATCAAATCGTCCATGATGAGGTCGCCGCCCCACATTCTGCGCACGCCATCGGCCACCCACAGTTCTATCTGAACACCGGTGCTGTGGAAACCAGACTCAGGAAGCAAACAAGACCACTGGTTGTTCCCTAAGCTCGAACAAGTGGAATTACGCCCATCAGAGCCATGAATCACCACCTTAAATGGGGCTTGCTCTTGGTACCACTCCCCCTGCGGGAACGAAACCGGCGTAGTGATCAATACCTTTTGATTAGGCTCTAGAGTAAGCCCTTTCGGTTTAAAATTAGCCACACAGTATTGACTGGCACCATGTGGGTTGAGATCTAAACACTTTAGGTGAGGGTCAATATTGTCCGCGCCATATTCGTCAGCAATGTTCTGAGAGTGTTGAGCAGCATGGGCTATTGAAATGCTCGCTAAGCTGGTGAGCACCGCCGCATAAATAGGAGAAAATTTCATTAAGATTTCAGTCTCTTTGATTGAAAGTAACAGTATTAAAATGGAGATAAAGGCCTTCAAAGCCTCAACCGCTGCGAATTCGTTGGCAACGAATGCCATTGAACGTGATCAGCCAAATGGCCGTTATTGGACATCACAGCCAAAGGAAGCGGCCTTTAAAGACCCGCCAAGCTTGTGCTTGATTCGGCGTGAAATACAGTGAATTACCGTTAGTTTAGGTTTTATGAGTTTTTTTTAGAGCTCGTTAATTCAATGAGTTAGCTTATCAAGCCCACTTCGTAGAAAGCGGGCTCACTCAGTGAAAGAATCGCCAGTGTTATGGCTTAAGAAGCGCGGGCACCTCGTCACCTTGCAAGGCGCAGGTGTGTAAAATGTCCAGAATCAGAGCATTTTCATCGATGGTGTCTTGGTAAGGGATGGTCGGTAGCCCTTCCAGCGCTAAGTGCAGCTTTTCTGCGGTATAACGGTAGCTATCAAACCCCTGATGTTTCCATAATTCAATCGAGGCAATGGCGCGATCAATACACGCTTCCATCGGTACCGGCTCCACTAAATCATCGACGGTCAGTTCACCTCCCCACATTCTGCGCACGCCATCGACCACCCACAGCTCAACTTGCATACCCGTACTGTGGAAATCAGATACAGGAATCAAGCAAGACCACTGGCTATTCCCTAAGCTCGAACAAGTAGAATCATGAGCATCAGAGCCATGAATCACCACCTTAGATGGCGCTTGCTCTGGGTACCATTCGCCCTGTGGGAACGAAACCGGCGTGGTGATCAAGACTCTTTGATTAGGCTCTAGAGTAAGCCCTTTCGGTTTAAAATTAGCCACACAGTATTGACTGGCACCAGCAGAGTTATAGTCTAAACACTTCAGGTGAGGGTCAATATTGGCTGCGCCATAGCCTTCCGCAATGTTTTGAGAGTGTTGAGCAGCATTAGCTGCTGAAATGCTGGCTAAGCTGGTGAGCAATGCAGCGTAAATAGGAGAAAATTTCATCGTTGTTGGTCTCTTGGTGATTAAATAAAAAGGTAAAATGGTTAAAAGGCACAAGTCGGCCTGTTCTAGAGGCTGAAGAAGCGGGTGCATTGCACAGTGAACGAATACAAACTGCGTAAATGGAATATAACGGCGAGAACAAGCCTGCCATCCCACACTAAATAGTATCCACAGCTGACAGGTATAAAAACGGCTGGTGACAGTCACTGAAGGCAAGCATCTATTTGCCCTCAGTGCTCGTTAGTTGAAAAAACATCACCAACTGATTGGGTTATGTCTCGATGGTTAGCGATCAAACTGTTGGCAATTGACCATACTTTTTCTTCTGTCTTGGTCACTGCCCGCCATCATGAATTGGAATATAAGCTTTGTGATGGTGATTTCAGGGTTTGCCTCCGGATAAGGCAAATTCAAGTTGGCGCCAGTCGTTTGATATATCACGTAACCGTATTGAGGGGGGATCGGTTGCTTGCTCAGCGTAATCGATATCGGGTTGTTGCCATCGTATGAGAAGTTGACGACCAGCGTTTCGGGTAACTTTTTGTCTTGAAACTTTGGAGTCGATGGGCTGAAATTGACTGTTTGAGCGCTTACCAACTCTGTCTTTTCTATCACCCCTGGCAAAAAATCGAACGCCAGCGTTGGAAAGCTCAATCGATAGCGCCTGCTTCCAAGCGGATTTGGAACAATATTGCTAAACGCGAGGTTCATAAAATCGACAGCTTGCGCCTCATAACAAATCCCTTTGGTACCATCTGGTGGGTACGAGAGTGGCACTAGTAATGCTTCACTTTCAAAACTGCGCGTTGCTTCCGGATAGCCCTTTTCGACCTTGCCGCTGTATGTCACGGTCAGAGGTTTAAAGCCCACGCCTTTATTAAACACCTTATCAATGTCGGATGGGTTGATGGTCAGGGTTGGCGAATTCGCGAAGCACTCTCCCTCACCATTACACCAATGGTAGGTTTTTGAAGAACCGATGACCTCATCGCCATCAGGATCGAGATCTTGAATCGGACGAACGGAAATAGGGCCTGTGCCTATGGTGTTGTTCTCACTCGGTGCGACATTCCACACGGGCATATCCGTTGGGTAACCGTGGCCTGAAATGGCGGGCGTATGGTTTGAGCAAACTTGGTGTTCAGGGCATTCTGCCATCGCTGACCAAGAACAGCTTAAAGCCCAAATAGTGATGATGGATTGACGTATCATGGTTGTACTACCCCTATCGAGAGAAAGCGGGCTGAAAACAGCCCGCTTGGTTAGTGGTTAAAGCAGTATCAAAGGATTAACGCAGTGAAGCACGAGTAATTGGTGCTTCGTTCATAGACGCAGTGATCGTGTAACCTTGTGCCTCTTTCGGTAGAACGAATGTTAGGTCATTACCGGCGTCAACCAGCGCCGCTTGAAGCGCAGCTTCAGCATCGCCTTGCGGGTAAAGGCCAGCGGTATCTGTTTCATTTGCTGTCAGTGTGAACGTCACATCTGCTTTATTCAGGTCAACAACCGCACCGTCATCCGCGTGTACCGTCAGAGTTTCACCCACTACGGCATTACCGCTGATGGTGAGAGCCATTGCTGCAGCAACGTTGAAGCCATTCGATTTCTTTTTATCAGAGACAAGCGTTGTTGACGGGTAGCCGTGTTCAGTATGAACTTGCCACACTAGGTTTAATTGTTTGTTTTTTAGCTCATTGAAGTTTGAAAATGTAATGACACCCTTGTTCAACTCGCTGATATCCGCTTCATCTACTTTTGCGTATTCGGTACCACTCGCATCTTCTAACCAGTACGTCACCTTGGTGATGGCATCACCGTCTTGGTCTTCAAGAGTAGTAGGTGCATCGAATTCGACTTCAATATCCGCAGGTGTCCATACAATATCAGTTGTCGTCACCACAGGAACCGATACCGTTGGTTTGTGGCCTTGTACAGGTGCAGTGGCAACGCTGTCGATAGCCCAAGCTGCTGTTGCTGTAAAACCACCCATAAGTAGGCCGATAGTGATCATTGATTTTTTCATTGTCTTTCCTTTCTGAACGAAAACGTTCATGTTTTATTGTTAGTTATGAATTACTTGTTGTTTGTCGCCGACTTTGAATCCGACGTTTTTTTCTTTGTCACTTGGACTTTGAACTGGAACCCTTGGTCTTCGCCTTTCAACACGTACTTTTGCTGATTGGCGTTCGCCACCTTGGTAAATTCGTTTTGCGTATCATGCTCTCTTCGAAACCATTGGAACGAGTATTGAGAGAGGTCTAATACCGCCGCTTCATCTTCGAACACATAAGCCGTGATGGCTTCCGTCGTGAATAGGTCTTCATCTAGATGGTGCCCTTCATGAAACAGGTCGACACGATAGACACTGCCCTTTAACCACTCAATGTTGCCTTGCTTTGCGTCTTGTTCGTTCTGATCGTAAATTGCTTTTACCGTGACGGATTGCGCCACATGACTCAGTAAAACCAGCTCAGCGATGCCTTCTTCATTGGTGACGGTTTGGTAAACGAAGTTCGCTTGGTTCGGTTCTAGCTCTAACGTCTCACCATTCAACGTCAAAGATGTTAAGTCTTCAGCGGTGATTTGATAGGTTACCGGGATATCGGCAACCGCTTTGCTCAATAAGGCACTTGCAACAATGCTTTCACCCGCGGTCGCGGTTTCTGGTTCAAACGAAATTGACTCGAGAAACTTACTGTCAGTGACCGTAATCGACATGGTGTTAGACTCTTTCACTTGGCCGCTTTTTAGCGTATATCGAACCTTGAGCGACAGTGTATTGTTGCCGTCATAGCGGTAGCTTGGCGCGGTAAATAAAGGTACCGAAGCACTCTGACTGTTCAGATATGGATTGGCAGTACCTAACCAGGTGTAAGAGACGATGTCAGGTCCCCCTTTCACCTCCATCCACTCCGCTAATGACTGCTGAGAATTTTCTGCAACCACTACAGATTCAGGCAGACGAATACTGATCTCTGCGTATTTCTGTTTGTATTCCAAAACAATGTTATGGTCACGTTCAACAAAGTCCGTTAAACGGTCTTGTTTTGGTAGCGAACTTTGGAAAACTTCACGGCGCTCAGGCTCGTAGAAACCGCCAAGAGACAAGGTATAGTTAACACCAGCTATCCACTGTTCACTTGCCCCTTCCTCATTTTGGTATCCCAACGAGAACGCCAGCTCTTTGTTCGGTTTAAACTCGGTGTTTAACTCGAAACGCAACGGGTTTTTGGTCGGGTTACTGCCATCGCGATGTTCTACGTATCGACCAAGGTATTGACCCGCTGTGCCACTTAACTTCCAGCGTGTATCCATCGGTAGATAGCTTTCTAGCGTGAGATCCCAACCTTTCGCAGGCTTTTCAACAAGGCTGTTCATGCCTTCATACTCGTCCGGAGAATCTTTCCAATTCGACAGAGGGAAGTAGAAGTTGGAGCTCATATTTCCGTAACCCACCCCGTACTCAACACCTAAACTCATTCTTCGGTGATAGCGCTGGTGGTCATAATCTATGAAGGTGTTTACCCCGTAATACTCATCTTCAGCGAGTTGACGATACCCCGTACCAATATGCGAGAAATCTCGGCCGTGGAAGTCGTCCTGGTTAAACACGGCACCCGCTTGAATAAACCACAAAGATTTATCGTCGGCTTGCCAAAAAGGGAACAGGCTTTCAACCTGATCGACTTGCCATTTGCTGCCTTTCGCTAAAGAGACGCCTAAATCAAACTGTGCGCCATCAAAAGCCTCAGATAACCAGTCTTCTGTTTCACTCACACCAGCAGCCACTAAACGCGATGGCACTTGCTCTTGGTACGCGCGAATGTTGCCCGCTTCAGACTGCTGTTGAGCAATGGTCACCAGTTCGGAAGTCACGGGAGCAACATAAGGGTTAGTTTCGTTAAGCTTTGCCTCGTCCAAAGCAAGGTTTGGCAACGAAGCACTATTTAGCCCCTTGCGAGTCTGATATTGGTGATCGGTCAATTCAGCAATAAGGGGCTCTACATTTTTCCACTCCGCATCACTGTATGGACCACACTGAAGCTCGTCCTTTCCTAGTTCAACCTCACGACAATAGGTGCTCATGCTAATAATGGTATTGAGCAGCGCTTCATCGACTTGATAAGCTGAAAACGTGACAAAGGTATTTTTTACCGTCGCTTGCTCATTGCTGGCTTGCGCGTTTGTCGCTACCTCTATAGGTTTTGATTGGCTCACCTCTAATGGGTTTGCATAACATGCTAGGCTCACAGCCAAACTACATGGCAGTAAGAACACAGCATTAATGGTTCGTGGCTTAAACATGACAAAATGGATTCTTCAAAAATTTTTCAGAATATTAATCAACAAAGTTCGAATTACCGCGTGATTCACCGTGAAAGATGAAAAGTACTGAAATTCAATAATTTGGAAGGTGAAGTGATGGCTAAAAGGTATGTAATTTAGAACTTTTTTAGTTTTTTATTTATAAAATTACCGGGTGAATACCTAATTTAGGTGGGTTATCGAGCGATAGATCGGTACGTCACAAAATCGGAGCGTATTCAAACGTGCCGATATTGCAAAAAAACGCACCAATTAGGTACGCTTTCAGTTCTGCTAGGTTAACGATAAACCGCCTATTCACCTAAAATGCATCTAGTATGCTAAGCATCTTTAACCGAGGTGTACTAAGCCGCTGCACTTTTCTGTAGGTATATCGACAAGTTTACGCTATCTATCTGCTCTGGGTTCAAATACGTTTCAGCGTATCGAATGTGGGTCTCGCTGGTTAAGAACAGCCTAAACAGTTCAATATCGATATGCTCATCCAGCGCCATTTTGTGCATGATGTCGACAGCAACACTAATTGGCTTCGCTTTCTTATAAGGTCTATCGGCAGCGGTTAACGCTTCAAAAATATCTGAGATTACCAAAATACGTTCAGGGATTGAAAGGTCGTCACCAGTCAACTTCCTTGGATAGCCTGTACCTTTAAGGGTTTCATGGTGAGTCGATGCATAACGAGGCACACGGCTTAGCTCTTTCGGGAATGGCAGGCTTTCAAGCATTTTGATGGTACCTATCATATGCTCATTGATTTTGAATCGATCTTCCACCGTTAAAGTGCCACGTGAGATACTTAAGTTATAAATTTCTCCCAGATTGTATAAGTGCTCAGGAACATCCATTTTTATTTGATGCTTAGGATCAAACTCTAATGGTCGGTCTCGTTTCACTATGTGCTCTGGTCTATCACTTAAAAGCTGCTCTATAGCGGGTAAGCTTGAGCTAGGTACCCGATTCATCGCCTCTATTGGCGATAAACCCAATTGGTCATCAAAGTTACGCGTCCAAGTCGTTTCAGCTATCAAGCGAATACGAGCAACTTTGTCATCACTCATGAATTCACCACCCACATTAGATGTCGCGATGAATGCAAAATCGTCTTGTAACTTTTGCTTGGTTGCCGCTAGCTCTTCGGCTATCTGATCCGTTGGAAACTCACCTTCAAGTTGCTTCCGCAAAGCCATAATTTCTGCATCACGCCAAAGCACCTCAAATCGAGTTCTCACCTCATGGATACGGTTATAGTTCGCTTCTAGTTTAGAGCCTTTATCCACGATATGTTCAGGTGTTGTGATCTTGCCACAATCATGAAGCCAAGCCGCAATTCTAAATTCACGACGTTCATCGTCGTTCTCAAATTTAAAGTCTTTGAAATGCTCAGACTGCGATTTCTCAGCCACGTCAGCTAGCATCAAACCTAGCTCTGGTACACGGTTACAGTGCCCAGCCGTATAAGGGGACTTGTCATCGATAGCTTGGGCGATAAGCTTGATAAACGACTCTACAAACGCCTCTTGCCTCTGTTCATGTCGTTTAAGCTCCATTGCCATTTCTTTTACAGCAACAGATAACTCCCACACTTCTTTAATACGAGTATTAAGCACAGCTACGTTGTCATAGTCACGCAACTTAACCTTGTGAGTCTCTTTCTCTAATTGGCGAATAGGACGTACTATCGGTGCACCAAAGACCCAAGCCACAGGCAAGGTTAAACTCATCAGTAAAATCGTTACACCAACAGAGGTTGCTAGACGCTTATTGACTGTACTGAAGACTTCAGATTCGGGAATCAATACCGCAAAATACTCAGAGTAGTGTTCGCCCGTGTCTATTTTCTTTAAATAGAGATGCTTAATCTCACCATTCAACTCGACCCTTACCATACTACCTTCAACCGTTGCTTCCTTAGTCAAATCATAAAGTTCAGTATAAGGAACCGTCGTATTCGTATTAAAGCCGGTATCATGCAGCCACTTTTTTGCTAAGGCATCAAGTTGTTCACCACTTAACTTGCTGATAGCTTGATCAATAATTGGAAGCAATTGTTTATGCTTGCTCTGCAGCACCAAATGGAATTGATTTGAGTAGTTCTGTTTTAGATCTTCTAGAGTCCCATTGACAACAAGGCCTGGCTGGAAAAACCTATCTAATGCAAACGAGAGTACGGGTTCAGCTTCTAAGAAAGCAAAGTTCTCTTCGCTTTCAATTGAATTAAATGCAGACTCTAGGTTTTCAAATTCAACTAAATCAATGTTCGGAAAGTCCTCTCTTAACTTAGGAATAATTGACCACCCAGATAAAATGGCAACTTTTTTACCCTCAAGCTCGGCATAATTAGTGACAACCTTCGCACCGACCCTTGTCACGACAGAAAATGGCAATTCATAAATTGGAGTCGTGTATAGGCCATCTATGCCATTATTTTTATAATTTTGAACCGATTGCAGGCCATCAATACTTCCTTCTTGAAACTTACTGACAAGCTCGCCCCAAGAGAAACCATTGACAAATTCAAACCTGATCCCTGTCATCTCACCAATCATGTTAAGAAGGTCTATCGCATAGCCGTTTGGCTTTCCCGCCACTGAAAAGTCCATCGGCCCCCAATCATTTTGATTAGACACTAACAGCGGAGGGGTATCGTTAACCAAGGTTTGTTGTTCAGACGATAGCATCAATGTGGATACATCAAACTCCAATTCCTGATTGTTAACCTTGAGGTTAGACGCAATAATATTACCCGATTTCGAATATAAGAAAGACTCAACCTTACTGTCTTCTGCTAAACCAAGCGCCGTACCTGAGAGTTTGCTAGCCAAAGAAGACAACACAATATCAATACCAATCACATGTTGAACTTCAGATTCGATTTTCGCATCAAACGCTAAAGAATAAGTTTGCCCGGTAATTTGTAAATGCTGAAAAAGATATGGCTGAGTTTTTTCGACCGACTGAACATTGGCAGAAACATACCAAGGCCTGGTTGTTGGAAAGTAGTTGCTCTGCTCCGTAGTTGAGTCTCTTAGCGTAAACTCTTGGTCAAAATATTTCGTCGTACGGACGCGCTCCTCCCCTCTATTATGAATCTCAACCACAACCCAACGGTCCGTTTGTTGTGCACCGATTTTCTCTCTAACGACAGGGGCAGACTCTAGATTAATAATTTGGAAGAAGTTTTCATTGGATGAGCCAATGTAAATACTATAAAAGAGAGGGTTATCTTTAATGGCTTCAGAAAGAATACTACGCGACTCTTCTTTTGATATTTTGTTACTGATAGACCGTTTCACTGAAGCAAGTAAACGCGCGGTGTTGGCTGCGTCAGAATCAACCGCGCCGATATAGTTACTCAACTCTTGGGACACCATCGTCAACTTGGATAAGGTATTCTCAGTCGCCATTTTTTTACTGAAGTAATATTGCAGTGAAACCGCAACAACAGCGGTAAGAAAAGTCGCGAGTAAAAACATTCCTCCAACAGTAAATCGTAAAGAAATTTTTTTGTCTGTCATTATTCGATCCTTGAATAACCACTAGCCCAGAAATGTAACATGCCAGCAATATTTATATTATTACAGTAGCATAACCAACCTAGCAACACATTATTCCATATATCCAAGATCGTCTCTCCATATCACTCTTTGCGTCACAATAAGTTCCCTCTTTGATGATACATAGCTGTATAAAGCGACCAACAGTCAAAAAATTGCTCACATAAACTCAAGGAAAACCTAATTATTATGGCTGGCAGAATCCTATAGCCACGCCACTGTGAACTTTATGAACAATATTATTCCAATGTTCTTTATTCTCAATATCGCCGCATTACAGACATTTCGTTAACACACCGTTAACTTTAGTTGCATCTGCTAAGCAATGTTCTACTCATCTGTTTAGTAGCTGGAAATAAAACATAAGTTTCTCTCCATTGAAGAGATACCCTACATAAGGAACGTGAACCATGTTCAAGGCACTGAAACCTACTCTTGCGGCTTCTATCATCGCAGCAACCTTTTCTTTCAACACTTTTGCTGCTGACGTAGAAAAAATCCACTTCCTAATCCCTGGCGGCGCTGGTGGCGGTTGGGATATGACAGCTCGTGGTACGGGTGATGTATTGGTCAAATCAGACATCGTAGAAAATGTCTCTTTCCAAAACTTATCTGGTGGCGGCGGCGGTAAAGCCATTGCACACCTAATTGAAACGGCTCAACGCCAAGAAGACACGCTGATGGTGAACTCAACACCTATCGTTGTGCGCTCTCTAACGGGTATTTTCCCACAGTCTTTCCGTGACCTAACACCTGTTGCTGCAACCATTGCCGATTACGGCGCAATCGTGGCTTCTGCAGATTCTAAATACAACACGTGGGAAGACGTAGTAAAAGAATTCGAAGCAAACCCTCGTAAAGTAAAAATTGCTGGCGGTTCAGCTCGTGGCAGCATGGACCACCTTGTAGTTGCTGCGGCGTTCAAGGGCGAAGGTTTTGATGCGAAAAAAGTTCGCTACATTGCCTACGATGCTGGCGGTAAAGCGATGGCGGCACTGCTTTCTGGCGAAACACAGCTGCTTTCTACTGGCCTTGGTGAAGTGCTAGAGATGTCTAAATCTGGCCAAGTAAAAGTGCTTGCTGTGACGGCGCCAAAGCGTCTTGACGCTGCACCTAATATCCCAACACTGACTGAGTACGGCAACGAAACCGTATTCGCTAACTGGCGTGGTTTCTTTGCAGCACCAGGCACAAGCCAAGCGAAGATCGACGAATGGAATGTAGCGCTTGGCAAAATGTACAAAACCGATGAGTGGCAAGTGGTTCGTGACCGTAACGGTTGGATCGACAACTACAAAGCTGACAAAGATTTTTACGCCTTCCTAGAAGATCAAGAAAAACAGATGGGCGACCTAATGCGTGAGCTTGGTTTCTTGAAATAACCAACAGCCATAGAGGGCTTATGTGCCCTCTTACTCTTTCCTTGTTTCGCCGTACATGAGTTAACTTCAAACTCCTTTGTTTATTCGTAGACGTATTACTAACGCTTGCCGATTCGTTGTAAACGCAAGTGGCTGATAAACCAGTACCGTAATTCGCTTACCTTTGGTTAGTGATCCCAGACATTCTTCATTAACTCGCTCATGTACGGCTTTTTTACTATTTATACCACCCCAAATGGAGTTGGATATGTCGGACTTACCAACCAAATTTCTGAGTAAGGAATCTTTGCTTTCAAAGGATCGCATCGGAGCCATGATCTTTATGCTGGCGTGCTTGTGCTATGGCTACCAAACCACGCTAATTCCTTTGTTTCCCGGTGACGAGTACGAACCCTTCACAGCAAGAACATTACCTACCCTGTTGACGTTTATCGGCATTGGCCTTTCGTTGATCCTGCTTATCACAGGACAACCGGATAAGAAAGTCACATGTGACACAACGCCGTTGAACTGGAAACTGCTGATTGGATTCTTGGTGTTAATGGCACTATACGGTGTTGGGCTGACTTATCTTGGCTTTGTTTTAGCAACCAGCTTCTTCTTACTTGCAGGCTTTTACCTATTGGGTGAGCGTCGTAAAACTGTTTTATTTGGCGCGTCGTTTCCTTTCGTTATCGCGTTCTTTCTTTTATTAACTCAAGGCTTAGATATCTACCTAGAGCCTGGTTTAATCTTCACTCTTTGGTAGGGATAACATTATGTTAGACGGAATTTTACAAGGACTTTCTACCGCTGTGATGCCAATGAACATCATGATGGTAATCGTGGGCTGTTTCGTTGGTACCTTCATCGGGATGCTCCCGGGCCTAGGTCCAATCTCAGCCATTGCTCTGATGATCCCTATCACTTACGGCCTAGACCCTTCTTCTGGCTTAATCTTGATGGCTGGTGTGTACTACGGCGCGGTATTTGGTGGCTCGACGTCATCAATATTAATCAACGCTCCGGGTTGTTCTTCAACGGTAGTAACCGCGTTTGATGGCTACCCGATGGCTCAAAAAGGGCAAGCAGGTAAAGCACTTGCACTCGCGGCTTACTCTTCTTTCACTGGCGGTACACTTTCAGCGATCATGCTTTTAATTGCGGCTCCGGCTCTAGCAAGCGTGTCATTGAGCTTCCAGTCTTCTGACTACTTTGCATTGATGCTATTAGGTCTATCGGCTGTAGCGGCGTTTGCAGGCCCAGGACAGGTTATCAAAGCGTGGATGATGACTATCTTAGGTTTGATGCTTTCAACGGTAGGTATCGATAAAGGGGTTGGCGTTGAGCGTTTCACATTCGGCTTAACGGATCTGATGGATGGCTTCAGCTTCCTATTATTAGCAATGGCAACGTTTGCACTGGGTGAAACCTTAATGGGCATTCTTAAGCCTGAGCAAGACAACAGCGCTGAAGAAAGCAAAAAGATGTCCGATATTGGCAGCATGAAAGTGACCAAAGAAGAGATCAAAGAAGTCGCACCGGTTTCGATTCGTTCTTCGATTCTAGGCTTCTTTACCGGCGTACTTCCAGGTGCTGGCGCAACTATCGCTGCTTTCTTAAGTTACGGCATGGAGCGTAGCCTTGCACCGAAAGACAAACAGAAAGAGTTTGGTAAAGGCAGTATTCGCGGTCTTGTTGCTCCAGAATCGGCAAATAACGCAGCATCAAGTGGTTCATTCGTTCCGCTACTGACGCTGGGTATCCCGGGCTCTGGTACAACAGCTATCATGCTAGGTGCATTAATCGCTTATGGCATCCAACCGGGTCCTCGTCTGTTCGTTGAGCACCCTGATGTATTCTGGTCGGTAATCATCTCTATGTACTTTGGCAACATCGTACTGGTTATCTTGAACCTGCCTTTGATCCCTTACATTTCTAAGCTATTAGCGGTACCAAGAACGGTTCTACTGCCAATGATTATCTTCTTTTCAATCACAGGTGTGTACCTAGTATCTTTCAACACCATGGACGTATTTGTGATGTTACTAGTGGCGATGGCAGCAATAGCATTAAGGCTTGCCAACTTCCCACTCGCTCCATTATTGCTTGGCTTTATCTTAGGTGGCTTGATGGAAGAGAACTTAAGACGCGCACTGATGATCAGCGACGGAGAACTCAGCTTCCTATGGGAACGCCCAATCACCATGACCTTCACTATTCTGGCGGTATTGGTTCTGTCTAGCCCGATTCTGATTAAGCTGTTCAAGAGCTTTAGAGCAAAACCAGTAGAAGTGTAAAGCTCGACCAAATCAACTGAACCTAAACGAAAGGAGCCATTGGCTCCTTTTTTGATTTAGCTAGTCAATTCAAACCAACAGTTAAAGATGGTAGCAAACTCACAAACTCGCACTTTCAAGACGCACAGCTCTGATATTCATAACAAATTCAAGTAAGGTAACTCATCAGTTAACGTATTGGATTCTAAAACTATGGATTGGTTGGTTCTCTTCTTGTCAGGCGTGATTGGTGGTGTGCTTAACTCTATTGCTGGTGGAGGCAGCTTCATCACTTTCCCTGCTCTATTGTTTGCTGGTGTTCCACCAATAGCAGCCAACGCGACCAATACCTTTGCATCGTGTGCAGGCTACATCAGTGGTGCTTATGCGCTGCGCCACGAAGTTCAATCTGGTACCAAACAGCTTAAACTGACCATTGCTCTATGTGTGATTGGCGGTGGCATAGGTGCTTTCTTACTGCTGCACACACCAGAAGCATTGTTTACTCAATCCGTACCTTGGTTACTGCTTTTTGCGGCATTGCTTTTCACCTTTGGTGGCACGCTCAATAAATGGCTGAAACAAGCAACAGCAAAACACAAACACGCCACCAGCGCTGGCGTCTTCTTTTCCGCTTTATTGCTTTTGATTGTATGTATCTATGGTGGATACTTTAATGCCGGACTAGGAATCGTCACATTGAGTTACCTGGCTTTGGCTGGTTACACCAATATCAACGTGATGAATGGCATCAAACTGCTTGTATCCGCTTGTGCATCAATTGCGGCAATCGTGTTTTTTATCGTAAATGGCTCGATTGATTGGCCATCAGGCATGGCCGTTTTAATGGGAACTTTGGTTGGTGGTTATTACTCAGCAAAAATCTCTCGCCGCATCCCACAACATTATGTTCGTAACACAGTGATCATCGCGAGTTTCTTAATCACCGCTTACTTTTTCTATACTAACTAGTATTCTAACTGGGAAACATAGCGGAAAAACTGACTCTCAAATTTCCTATCTCACTATTTTGCTATTTTGCTGCTTATAAAATAGCCATAGCTATATATGTGAGACGAGTCCTTTAATTAGTAAATTTGATAATAATTTAGACTGTTTTTTAGCCTTTATTTTGCCAAAGGTGGGATAATTCTCCTGTCGAAAGTGATACTTCATTAGGAGGCGTTATGAACATTAAACTCGGTCATGTCATGTCATCAAGTCGACTCATTTGCTTTGTCGCTTTTCTTGCTGCCACATTCGCGTGGATTCTCAAAATGCCCGCTCTGTTTTCTGTGTCAGCGCTATTCTTACTTATCAGTGCCATCGTTTATGTCACCGATCTTTGGAAGAATCAAAGAAAGAACCGCGAAGCTTAAGACTCAAGTACAGCAGGCATTACACGCTTGAATAAAGTACACACGTTAAAAAAGGAGCACTTAGGCTCCTTTTGTCTTTTATGCTTATCGCTTTAGCTGATTAGACGGCGTTATTAATGACGCCTCTTTCTAACGACGGCTTCTTATTAACGACGGAAGTTACGACCGTTACCGCCACGACGAGCTTTAAATGCAGAAGCCGCTTTAGCTTGAGAAGCCTGGATAGACTCAACCGTTAATTCCATCGGCTCACGAGGTTCTAAACCATGACGGAATGTACGTGAACGCGGAGGCATCTGGTATTCGATGTCTGATGCTTTAGGCATACGCTTAAAACGGTAAAGGTAGAAGTTTTCAACCTTCTCACGAGCCCATTCCGTCTTCTTCAGATATTTAACAGCGCTTGCTACAGTTGGCTTTGTGTTAAAGCAGTTCATACGCATTGCTGCGTCCAAAATTTCCCAACCATAATGATCGACTAACTCAGTGATCATGGTCTCAAGCTTTAAGCCGTGTAGAGGGTTATTTTGTTGCAGTTCGATTCTTTCTTCTTCAGTCATAACATTACCTTTTTCAAGGCAGCTCACGGCCTTGAATATACTCTAGAGCACCGTCATCACTGACCGCTTCTAGCTCAATCACTTAGGCATTACATCCATTGCCCTTATTTATGCCTTTATGATGGCATAAAGCATGTACGTTATCCTATTTATCTTTTCATTTAATTTCAAAATGGTCACTTAACGCCTGAATTATCATCAAGCTCGCTCCCTTTCCTCAGATTCCGGAACCTACAAAAGTACCAGTTAACAAAAATGAAGGTAATACAATGAAATAACCATTTATTTCATAATGATATTGCATTTTATCAGAACGCAATGCTATTTTTAATAACGATACTAAAAACAACAAATAACCCCGAATAAACAATGATATAACTATAAATAAAGGTTGGCTTGCAACATGTTTGACTACTCCCAGCTCAACAGAGTAGCCGCTCAAGATAAGGACATTATCGCCATTGTTGATGACCTTTTCCGGCTAGCTCGCGAACATTACCCCATATTATCTCGGCTTTCCGTTGTACTATGCAGCGAAAACAGAGCATCGAATTACTTCGTTTCAGACACGCTGTGCCAAGAAGCAGAACATCGATACGTAGAACAAGAACTTAAACCAGAATCAGCTTTGTCTCGAATGGCTGAATCTCTCGACACTCGAATCATCCACGATCTCGCCTCAATCAAACCGACCAAGCAAATTTCACACTTACTTCAGCTTGGACACCAAAGCAGCTATACAACGCCTATTCACTATCAAGAAAGTAATCTTGGATTCGTGTTTATCAATGCATCGTCAACGGGCTTTTTTGCTAAGGAATATATCCAGTGTGATATTGCCTACATCTCTCAACTTATCTCGAGTTTGTTTGTTCAACTGTTTGAAAGGCAACGTCACTTTCAGTCGTCATTAGCCATCGCGCTAAACATGGGACACGCTCGCGACCCTGAAACCAAAGAACATCTGATTCGCATGGGAAAATACAGTGAACAGATCGCCAGAACGATGTCCGAGAGTAATAATGAAATCACACATCAGTTCATTCATCGTATTCGTTTATACGCACCCTTCCACGACATAGGAAAATATCGAATCCCAGATAACGTGTTATTCAGCTCCGATCGTTTCTCAGCAGAAGAAAGAGCCATCATGAATAATCACACCTTATATGGTGAAGAGATGATTAACGATGTGGTGTCCCTCTCCCATCATTGCTCTATGTGTTCTGATGAAATTCAGTTCATTAAGAATATTGTGCGTCATCACCACGAGCGATTTGATGGCTCTGGGTTACCTGATGGTCTGAGTCATACTGCGATTCCACTTGAAGCACGAATTGTAACGCTCGCGGATGTGTTTGATGCGCTGATGAGCAAAAGAGCTTACAAACACGCATGGTCACTGGATGAAGTCATGGAATACATTGAAGCGCACAACGGTTCGATGTTCGACCCTGAATGTGTTGAGGCGCTTAAACAGAACCTAGACGGCTTTATGGCAATTCGGGAGCAATACAACGACGATGTAAAACCCCAGCCCATGATGGCTTGAGATATAAATTCTTTGTTATCTAGATCGAATAGAGCGCAAACCAATAAAAAAGGATGCCCATTGGCATCCTTTTTTCTATTTACAGCTTAAAGAACAAACACGTTCTTAACTGATTCTAACTAACGATTATACGTCGTAAGTTGTAGAAGCAGTGTCGCCGCCAGTACCAGTCCAGTTTGTGTGGAAGAATTCACCACGTGGACGGTCTGTACGCTCGTAAGTGTGAGCACCGAAGTAGTCACGTTGAGCTTGAAGCAGGTTCGCTGGTAGACGTGCCGTTGTGTAACCGTCTAGGAAAGATAGCGCAGAAATCGTGCATGGCATTGGGATACCAGACTCTAGAGATTTCGCTGCTACTTTACGCCATGCTACTAGGCTGCCTTGTAGGATGTTTTTGAAGTACTCGTCAGAACCTAGGAACGCGATGTCTGGGTTTGCTTCGTACGCATCACGGATGTTGCCTAGGAATGCAGAACGGATGATACAACCACCACGCCACATTAGTGCTACGTTACCGTAGTTTAGGTCCCAGCCGTTTTCGTTCGACGCTTCACGCATTAGCATGAAACCTTGAGCGTAAGAAATGATCTTAGAAGCCAGTAGAGCTTGACGTAGTGCATCAACCCACTCTTGCTTATCACCTTCAACTGGAGTGATTGTTTTCTCAAACAAAGCTTCAGCTTCAACACGTTGGTCTTTAAGAGCAGACAGGCAACGAGAGAATACAGACTCAGAGATTAGAGTTAGTGGGATACCTAGGTCTAGTGCGTTAATACCTGTCCACTTACCCGTACCTTTTTGGCCAGCAGTATCTAGGATCTTCTCAACTAGCGCTTCACCGTCTTCATCTTTGTAGCCAAGGATGTCAGCAGTGATTTCAACTAGGTAGCTGTCTAGCTCAGTCTTGTTCCAATCAGCGAATACTGCTTGCATCTCGTCAGCAGACATACCTAGGCCATCTTTCATGAACTGGTATGCTTCAGTGATAAGCTGCATGTCACCGTATTCGATGCCGTTGTGTACCATTTTAACGAAGTGGCCAGCACCGTCGTTACCAACCCAGTCACAACAAGGCTCACCTGCGTCAGTTTTTGCAGAGATACCTTGGAAGATTGGCTTAACCGCTTCCCAAGCTTCAGCCGCGCCGCCTGGCATGATTGAAGGACCGAAACGAGCACCTTCTTCACCACCAGATACACCAGTACCGATGAAGTGGATGTCTTTCTCACGACAATGCGCTACACGACGGTTAGTGTCTGGGTAGTTAGTGTTACCACCATCAATGATGATGTCGCCTTCGTCTAGAAGTGGGATTAGGTTTTCGATGAACGTGTCTACAACGTCACCAGCACGAACCATAAGCATCACTTTACGTGGTGCTTCTAGCTTCTCAACTAGCTCTTCTAGAGAGTAAGCACCAACGATGTTAGTACCTTTAGCTGGGCCTTCTAGGAACTCGTCTACTTTAGCAGCAGTACGGTTATGAGCCACAACTTTAAAGCCGTGGTCGTTCATGTTTAGGATAAGGTTCTGACCCATTACTGCTAGGCCAATTACACCGATATCACCTTTCATTATTTATATCTCCTTGCGGCTATTCGCACTTATGCGATAGCACTTGCTGCATTTGAATCTAGGAACCACTCTGTTTCGCCAGTTTTAGACTGGATTTTCGCTGCCGGGTAAGGCAGCTCTGAAGCAGGAGTTGTATGAATTTCTTTAACGATCTCAACTTTACCTGCACCTAGTACTAGGTAGCTGATTCGTTTTGCTGCTTCTAAAACTTTCGCTGTTTTAGAAACACGGATTTGACCAGACTCCGGATGAGAAGCCAGTACAGACAGGTTCTCATCTTGGTAATTGGTTGCACCCGGGAATAGTGAAGCTGTGTGGCCGTCTGCGCCAACACCCAGCAGAATCCAATCGAAAACTGGCGTGCCGTTTTCTGTTGGGATTACGTCTGCCATCTCTTTTGCGAAACGCTCTGATTCTGCTTTAGGCTCATCTTCACCACGGATGCGGTGGATGTTCTCTGCTGGAAGGTTCACGTTTGAGAAAAGTAACGTATTCGCTTCACCGAAGTTGCTTTCAACGTCGTCTGGTCCAACGCAACGTTCGTCGCCCCACCAAAAGTGAAGGTTATTCCATTGAATACCTTCTGCGTATGGTGCTTGAGCTAAAAGCTTGAAAAGCATTTTTGGCGTGCTGCCACCAGACAATGAAATGTGAACAGGTTTACCCTGCTCGCTGTACGCTTTCATTTCGTTTGCTAGGTTTTCAACGACCAATTCTGGCGTTGCAAAGATCTTGTGATTGATCATAGTTCGCAGTAATCCGTGTCTGTTAAGTTTTTGCATGGGAAACGCCATGCGCGGCCATCACGTTGCAGAAGTTCATCCGCTTCCTGTGGGCCCCAAGTACCACAAGCATAGCCAAACAGCGCTTGAGGATCTTGCTTGAAGTCTAAGATTGGTTGAACGTACTTCCAACAAGCTTCTACTGCATCGGTACGAGCAAACAGAGTTGCATCGCCGTTTAGTGCATCAAGAAGAAGACGCTCGTAAGCCGTTAGCATTTGAGTTTCAGGCAAGTCAGAGTAAGAGAAGTTCATTTTCACTTCTTTTGCTTTGAAGCCTGCGCCCGGCTCTTTCAAACCAAAACTCATCTGAATTCCTTCATCCGGTTGGATACGGATAATCAGTTTGTTCTCTGGTGCATCTTGACCAAATACTGGGTGTGGCGTGTTCTTAAAGTGAATCACGATTTCAGTCACACGTGTTGGTAAGCGTTTACCTGTACGTACGTAGAAAGGAACACCATTCCAACGCCAGTTATTGATGTGAGCTTTCAAGCCGATGTAAGTCTCGGTACGAGAATCATCCGCTACACCGTGCTCTTCACGGTAACCAAGCAAATGCTGGCCGCGAACATCAGACGCTGTGTATTGACCTAAGACTAGATCTTTACGCAGATCTTCTTCCTCAAGAGGCTTAAGACACTGAAGCACTTTAACCACTTCATCACGAATAGAATCAGCGTTAATTTGTGCAGGCGGCTCCATGCCCACCATTGCTAGCACTTGTAGCAGGTGGTTTTGGAACATGTCACGAACAGCGCCAGAACCGTCGTAGTATCCGCCACGCTCTTCAACGCCAAGGAACTCAGCACCTGTGATTTCAACGTATTCAATAAAGTTACGGTTCCACAATGGTTCAAACATCGCGTTTGAGAAACGAAGCACTAGAAGGTTTTGTACCGTTTCTTTACCAAGGTAGTGGTCAATACGGTAGATCTGGTGTTCTTGGAAGTGATGATGGATCTCTTCATCTAACGCTTGAGCAGAAGCTAAGTCGTAACCAAATGGCTTCTCGATGATCAGACGACGCCAGCCGTTCGTTTCATCGTTCAGGCCATGCGCAGCAAGGTTTGCTGGAATAACACCGTATAGGCTTGGAGGGGTTGCCAAGTAGAACAGTGTGTTATGGTTTTCAAATTGGTAGTCTTGCTCAAGCTTATCTAGACGTTGTGCTAAACGAGCGTAGTCGTCTACATCTGAAGTGTTGATCGCTTGGTAATGCAGATGTTCAATAAATGCATTCAGCGTCTCTGGCTCAGTTTTTTCCATTTCCTGAAGAGACTTCTTCAGCTTCTCACGGTAAGACTCATCGCTGTACTCAGTACGGCTCACTCCAAGAATCGCAAAGGATTCTGGTAGTTGATTGCTAGCATACAAGTGGTACAAAGCAGGAATTAACTTACGGTAAGTTAGATCTCCCGACGCACCAAAAATAACGATGCTGCTGTTTTCAGGTATTACCATCATCTTTCCTATAAAAACAAGGTTTTTAGTATTCGCCAAAGGTATCAGCGACATACGAAAATAGATAATAGGTCTTAACTATTACATCAATAGTAAGCGCCTATTAAATTTGAGAATGCGTTTGGTAAACGAGGGTGAAAGCTATCACCTCTATTCGGGACAGTATTGTCTATGACTATTTGATTTACATCAACCACTGTGAAAGCAATCGATTAAATATTGACTTATTTCGAACAAATTCTAATCGATAGCTCAGTTCATTAGGACCGAGGGAGAAGCAAATCGGCATTCTCAAACATTGTAATCAAGAAAGAACGGTATCTGGTCGGCGGAGTGGGCAATGGGAAAGGGAGAGAAAGGAAAAACCAGCTTATTCAACTGGCTTTATATTTATTTTGATGGTGTCGTGTTTATCTTTGCGCTTTGTTGTAGCAGCGTTCCGGGCGACCTACAGTACCGTAATTCAAGTCCGCGACTAACTCACCCGTCGTGATCAAGAATTCTAGGTAACGTCTGGCTGTGGTTCGGCTTGCACCAATGCGCTCACCCGCTTCATCAGCCGTAATATTCGTCGCGTCAGCTTGTTGAAATATCGCACGAATCTTATCGAGCGTTACACCATCGATTCCTTTAGGTAACGTCGATACTTTAGCCGAGTCTGCTTTCGCATTGGCTTGCAGCATTTTATCAACCAAACCTTGGTTCAAATCCGACACACTTTCAAATTCTTGCTGCTGTGATTGGTACTTTTTCAGCGCCGCTTCCAAGCGAGGAAACATTACAGGTTTTAGTAGATAGTCGACCACTCCGCCACGCATTGCTTGCTGCAAAGTGTCGACGTCGCGTGCCGCGGTAATCAAGATAACATCACAGCCTTGATTGCTGCCGCGAACGTGATTGAGAATATCGAGCCCGCACCCGTCCGGCAGATATACATCCAACAAAACCAAATCAGGCTTTAAGATGTCTAATTGCATAAGCGCTTCAGACTGTGTGGTGGCAATGCCGACCACGTCAAAGCCACCCATCTGTTCTAAATAACGATGGTGCAGCTCTGCAATCGCAATATCATCTTCAATGACCATGACTCTCGTGATTGCGTTCATTTATGTTCTTCCTTTAACCATGCTTTTTCCGTCACGATGATCTTCGCAAGATCACTTCGTGCTTAATTATTATTGTTCTTCTTTTGGTAAATAAACCGTCATTCGTGTACCAAAATCGTGGTTGTCGACCATTTCCAGCTGCCCTTGGTATCGGTCTGCCAGTTGCTTTATCAGATACAAACCTACACCGCGATTTTGCTTCGCTTTGCTCGATACGCCTTTTTCGGTGAGTGCTTTGGTGGCCAAGTCTTTCGGTAAACCACACCCTTTATCTTCTACTTCTACGATAATTTCATTACCAAAATCACTGATTGAAACTTCAATCACCCGACGAGCCGGAGCAATTTGCCCTTCTTGCTTAATAGCCGTCATAGTGGCGTCAAAGGCGTTATCGATCAGGTTGCCAAGAATGGTGACAACGTCATCCGCATTCAGCCAGCTAGGCAGCGCTTCAAGTCTTGAGCCTTCTTCGACCTTGAGCTCTAAACCAATTTCTCTCGCACGCTCCGTTTTACCAAGGAGCATACCTGCAATGAGCGGGTCTTTAACAGTTTCACGCAAGAACTCGATAAGGCTTTGATAATGTTCTGTTTCTTGGCCAATCAGTTGTTGTACCGAGTCCAACTCGCCCATCTGGATCAAGCCACTGATGGTGTTAAGCTTGTTTTGATGTTCATGGGTTTGTGAACGGAGTAGATCTGCATACTCTTTAGTTTGTGAGAGTTGGTCTGTTAAATCGTTGATCTCGTCTCGCAATCGGAAACTGGACACCGCCCCGACCACCTCACCAGCCACTATAATCGGGCTTCGGTTAGCAATGATTCGCTTATTGTTTAAGTACAACTCAACGTCGTGGTCGGTATCGCCTGTTGATAGCAGTTGCTCTAAATCACTACCGGGCAATACGTCAGAAAGGCGCTGTTGATTGAGTGCTTTATCTCTGTCTATCGATAAAATATCGCAGGCACTCTTATTAATTGACCGTAAAATGCCATGCTTATCGATACTCAGAATACCCTCTTTCACGGTACTCATGGTTACATCTAACTCAACATACAGTCGGCCTATCTCTTCAGGCTCAAAGCCTAAAATAGCGCGCTGAAAACGACGAGATACATAGCTCGAAATCAAAGCATTGACCGCAACCACCAGCAACGCCATCACAATCAAAAAGGCTAAGTAAGGTTCGATTCGATCTTGCAAAGAATCCAATAAGTAACCAACTGACACCACACCAATAACGGTACCTTGGGTGTCTTTTACCGCGGATTTACCACGAACTGAAAAACCAAGCGACCCTTTGGCTGTCGACACATAAGACTCACCCAATACCAGTGCTTTTTGGTTATCACCACCGCGCATGGGTTTCCCCAACCTGTCGTCATATGGGTGAATTAAGCGAATGCCTTTCTCATCACCGACAACAATAAACGCAGCACCAATGAGCTGAGTAAGGTTACGAAACTTAACTTGGGTTTCTTCAGACAGAACGTAGGGAACGCCATTAGGATCCAAGGTTCCATTTTCTTGAATAATGCTGGTGACAAGCGGCGATTCAGATAAAAATTCAGCAACACCTAACGCTTTCAAACCCATCTCTTGCTCTTGAGATTGTTTGATGTAATAAAAACCAGCCGCTGCAAGAATCAAAAGTTCAACGAGGCCAGTGACCGTCATGATAATCAGTAACCTTTTACGGAAACTGATACTGCTCCATTTCATATTCCACCGTCCCTAGTGTTAGACGAGCAATGTTAACACCAAGTTAATCGCATGACCTTTCTAGGGACGTGAATTTGTGACTGCTACTCAACTAAATAATTGAGCAGATTGTTAATTGATAATCCTTTACGTTGTTCATTTCGATTAATCGTTCACTTTTAGAACGGATTAGCTTAAAAACCAAAATAAACGAATAAATATTGAGCTAGATCACTAAGCTTTTAGGTGTTTTTTAGGTTGTTTAAAATAAATACAATTATAATGGTTGCATATGAAGGAGTTTATTGTTGCCAAGCTATACGTTGCAATTTTAAGACAGCGCTTTAAGCCGGAATTTCGGTTAACAGAAAGGCAACAACTCTTCACTCACTGGACGTATCGATAAGTAAAAGTTACTCGCTCGCCATTACGAGTGATGGACAAACGGATTAAGTATTCTCCCCTATTCATCCATCGCTATTTCACACTCGGCTAGCCAGACAACGATGAGGTGACTGATAAAAGCAGCACCCAATAACAAAGCATTGATGAGCAGGAAGTATCGATCAGTGGCAACGTCCAATAGAAACAGGATAAAAAACATAACGTATAAACATTGTTGAAAAGGAAACCAGGCAATGAAACGCGATAACTTTGGAATTTGTCTTACTAAGACTATGCTGTTCAAACACTTACAATCGACTTTTACTCACGTAAGAGCCTATGAGAAAGATGGCACCTCCCCTCTCGATCTCAAGGTGTTGTTAGCATTCCCGCAAATGTCAGGTAGAGATTTATTACAAACAATGCAAGGTTCAAGACAATTGGTATGGCGCGCCGATCACCATTGTCCTAGCTTTAAATAAGCCGCTTCATTTTGTAAAACACTTCTATACTGAACTTAAAGAGCACGCGTTATCGTGCTCTTTTTGTTTCTATGTCGACAACAATTAAACCCTTAATAGCATTCACATTATATTAACGAGCGGCTATGCTAATTGTTCATATGAGGTAATCTGTTCAAGACAAATGATTATCCCCCTGTTAACATTAGAGCTAATACTCTAATTTGGTATTTAATGCAGATGACCAAACCGACATTCCGACGCCTTGCGATTGCCAGTATTCTTATCGGTGCTATCAGCTCGCCAAGCTATGCTGCTCCGCTCACTTTTTCTGAGGCGTGGCAAATACTCCAAGAGAACAATAACTCTCTTGCAGCTCAACAAGCTAACGTTGAGCGTTATCAACACCTTCAAAATGCAACCGGAAGTCTTAACCTGCCTTCTGTAACGCTTGGCGCGAACTACACTCACCTTGATAGTGATGTGACTATCAATGGCGAACAGTTCGCAGATAGCCTAAGTGGCGTACCTTCAATTGGTCTTCCCGTGCCGCCTCAAATTATCAGTGCGCTTGGTGGGATTACTTCCACGATTACCGAGCAAGATATCTTCAGCTCATCCATTCGTGCGGTGTGGCCTATCTTTACTGGCGGACGAATTACCGCTGCGCAAAATGCTGCAGAAGGTAAAAGCGAAGAAGCGCAGAGCCAGTTATTGATGGAGAAGCAAGCTCGCTACGAAGACTTGAGTAAATATTACTTCTCTGTGATCTTAGCGGAAGACGTCGTGAGAACGCGTCAAGCCGTCGAAACAGGCTTAACTCAGCACCGTGATTTCGCAATCAAGCTTGAACAGCAAGGGCAAATCGCACGAGTAGAACGCCTACAAGCCGATGCTTCTTTAGATAAAGCGATTGTAGAGCGCACGAAAGCTCAGAACGATCTCAAGATTGCTCAACTAGCACTGACTCAGATCCTTGGTCAAAATGAAAGTGTAGAACCCTCAGAGCAACTGTTTATCAATAAGAACCTGCCTCATATGGACGTGTTCATTGACCAAACTCTCATGACCTACCCCGGCCTTAAAATTCTTGATGCAAAAGAGAAACAAGCAAGCAGCTTAATTAAAGCCGAGAAAGGTAAGTACTACCCAGAGGTATACCTTTACGGTGACTACAGCCTGTATGAAGATGACTCTCTAGCCAGTGAAATGAAACCCGATTGGTTAGTTGGTATTGGTGTAAATGTGCCGTTGATTGACACTTCAGGCCGTTCCGACAAAGTCGCTGCGGCTCACAGTGCCGTATCGCAGGTTCAATTCCTTAAGTCGCAAGCCAAACAAGACTTAACCGTATTGGTACAAAAGACCTACCTTGAAGCAAACCAAGCGATTGAAGAGGTTCAAGGCCTAAACTCAAGCTTGTCTTTGGCTCAGGAAAACCTATTGCTTCGTAAAAAAGCCTTCACACAAGGTCTCTCTAACTCATTAGAAGTGGTTGATGCCGAGCTATATCTTGCGAGCATTAAGACACAGCAATCTGCTGCTCGATTCAAATATCTTATCTCTCTCAACAAGCTTTTGGCGCTTACCAGCGAAATGAATGCTTACTCAAGTTACTTAACTTCTTCTGTTACGTCTGATTTCGACTCAAAAACAGACACCGCTAGCCAGTCAAAAGGATAACTCATGAAACCTATTAAGCCCCTTCTTCTATCTATAGTTGGTATCGGCATTATTGGCTGGGTCGGATACAGTTTTTACCAAGCTTATCAACCTCAACCTGTTAAGCTTCAAGGTCAAATCGATGCACAGCAATACAGTATCTCATCGAAAGTGCCTGGCAGAATTGATGAAATATTCGTGCGTAAAGGCGATTCGGTTGAAAAAGGCGAATTGATCTTTTCTCTTCTTAGCCCTGAAATTGATGCGAAGCTAGAACAAGCAAAAGCCGGTCAGAAAGCTGCGGGGGCATTAGCTCAAGAAGCCGAGAATGGCGCGCGTACTCAACAGATTCAAGCAGCTAAAGATCAATGGTTAAAAGCCAAAGCAGCTGCCGATCTCATGGACAAAACTTACCAACGTGTAAACAACCTTTACAACGATGGTGTGGTTGCCGAGCAGAAGCGTGATGAAGCGAAAACTCAATGGCAAGCAGCGAAGTACACCGAAAGTGCTGCGTTCCAAATGTATCAATTGGCGCAAGAAGGTGCTCGTGACGAAACCAAAGTGGCAGCCGCTCAAAAAGCGTTAATGGCGGCGGGCGCAGTGGCGGAAGTTGAAGCTTACGCAAAAGACACACAGATCCACAGCTGGTTTAATGGCGAAGTGTCTCAAGTTCTATTGAGCAGCGGTGAACTCGCACCACAAGGATTCCCTGTTGTGACTGTCATCGACACCAAGGATGCTTGGGCCGTGCTCAATGTGCGTGAAGATATGCTTAAGCATTTCGAGAAAGGCAGTCAGTTTGAGGCATACCTACCGGCTCTGGATAAATCATTAACTTTCCAAGTCACACACATCGCTGTAATGGGTGATTTCGCAACTTGGCGTTCAACAGACGCTGCACAAGGTTTCGACTTACGTACTTTTGAAGTAGAAGCGCACCCTGTCGACACGAGCGAAACACTGCGTATGGGCATGAGCCTAGTGGTTGAACTTTAGGTAACGTATGTCTGCTAACTCTCGATCGATAAGCTCACAATCAACTGAGCATCATAGAACGAAGAATACCTTGCTTAGGCAGTGGGCGATTGTCCGCAAAGACAAATGGTTGTTGTCTTGCCTAACTTGGATCCCTTTGTTGCTTGCTGGCAGTATCTGGCTGATTTTTTCACAAGGAATCGCTCGTGACTTACCCGTTGCAGTTGTCGACCTTGAGCACAGTCAAATCTCGCAACAGTTCACACGCCTTGTTGATGCGTCACCAACGCTGCAAGTCTCTCAGAAATACAACTCTCCGAGTGATGCGGCAAAAGCGATGATTGAACGCGATATCTATGGCTATGTTGTGATACCAAGACACTTCGACCGAGACCTTCTGCTCGGCTTGAATCCGCAAGTGTCTGTGTTCTATAACAGCCAATTTATCTTAATCGGTAAGCTAGTGAACTCTGCGTTGCTGCAGGCTCAAGGGACTTTTAACGCGCAACTTGAAGTCGTGAAACAGCTGTCACACGGCGATACCACGGTGCAATCAGCATTAGGCCAAGCAGTAACAGTGCAAAGCCAGATCACGCCACTGTTCAACAAAAACACCAGTTATGCTCAATTCTTGGTGTCTGCGGTTATCCCTGCACTGTGGCAGATCATGATTGTGGTGGGCACGATATTGGTTTTGACGGCGAACGTTAGAGCTCGTGGCCTTCACGCTTGGTTATCCAACGCCCCTGTGAAGTCACTCGCATCAACATTAACGCCCTACCTTGTCTTGTTTTTGATGTTTGGTATCGCGTTTAGCTTTTGGTTCTATGTGCTCTTAGACTGGCCATTTAATGGCAACTTTGGGGCATTGACCATCGCCCAACTGCTTACTGTGATTAGTTGTATCATCATGGGTTGTTTGTTTTTCTTCTTAACACTTGATCCTGCAAGGGCGATGAGTTTCGCTGGCGCATTTACGGCACCAAGTTTTGCATTCATGGGTATTACCTTTCCAGTAATCGACATGAACACTGCAGCGCAAATCTGGAGAAGCTTATTGCCTGTGAGTCATTACATTGAAGTGCAAACGGCTCAATCCAGCTATGGTTCGAGCGCCGCACAGTCGCTGATGCACCTCACCTCTATGTTTTGGTATGTTATTCCTGCTTTTGTGGTGATCTTATTGATTAAAAAGCACTTAGCGCAAGCAGCACAGTCAACACAAGCAGAGCATAAAGGAGTAAATCAATGAGCTTTACTCAATTGCTGAAGCAAGAACTCCTGGCGGTTCTGCGTAACCCAGTAGTATTACTGACCGTATTTGGTGGTGTGGTCTTCTATTCATTCTTGTACCCATTGCCTTACGCGAATCAAGTGCCTCAACAACTGAAAGCCTCGGTTGTGAACTTGGATAAGAGTCAAAGCAGCTACCAATTAGAACGAATGGTGGATGCCACCTCTCAAATCGAGTTGGTTCGTCGAGACTCCACTATCGCCGATGCTAAACAAGCCGTGCTTAACCAAGAGATTGGCGGATTCCTTGTCATTCCAGAAGACTTCTATAAAGATTTGTTGCTTGGCAAGAGCCCGACGCTTTCTTACGCTGGCGATGCTTCTTACTTCTTAGTCTATGGAACCATTGTTGAAGGGCTTGCCAAGGCAGGTGGCACGTTAGCTGCGCAAGTTAAGGTCAGTCATTTGTTAGTCGAAGGTGTGCCTTTAGAGTCTGCAGCCAAAGGCTATAGTGCATTCAGCTTGAACCTAAAACCAACGTTTAACAGTCGCATGGGATACATCGATTACGTAGTCCCAGCCGTCTTTGTGTTGATCCTGCAACAAACCCTAGCCATGGCTTCTGGTTTAGTTGGTGCAACCCAAAACGCACAATCAACGTTTGGCTACTGGAGTAAAACCTCTCCGGCGAAACTGATTCTTGCTCGTTGTTGTACCTTAGTCAGCATTTATTACCTGTTGTCGATATACTATTTCGGCGCAAGCTTTTCGATGTATGGGATAAACCTACTCGCCTCAACAACACAGATCTTAACCTTATTACTGCCCTTCTTACTGGCAGGCTGTTTGATCGGGATTTTGATTGGTGAGTTAGTACCACGAAGAGAGTTAGTCACGGTTGTGGTGTTAATCAGTTCAATGCCACTGATCTTTTCTTCAGGTTTTATCTGGCCTGTAGAAATGATGCCACAGTGGTTAGTACTGCTATCGGATCTATTTCCAAGTACCCCTGCGATTCAAGGCTTCTTGGCGCTGAATCAGATGGGCGCTTCCTGGCAAGAAGTAGCACCTCAATGGACGCTGTTATGGGGACAAGTTGTTCTATGGGGTTCGTTGCTGGCACTTAAGCTCTATCACAAATCGAGTAAAAGTGTCGTTATTAGCAGCGCTAGTACCAATAATAGCAACAGCCATTAAGCTGTTTGGCTCATCGAAAACCATTAAAAAGCTCTGCTAAAGAGCTTTTTAATGCCTCCAAGCTTGGTGCACATTAACCGTCGAACGGTTATCAGCCGCCAAAAACATATCAAGTTTTCAAGCTCGCTTCACTCACTGCTAACAGGTTGCGAACGCTTTATTTGAAAATCACATCTCAAGATCCATAGAATCGTTTTATACAAGAATAAACCGCTCACCTGACAGAATTCGCCTGCCGCTATTGCTATCACTGCATATACTTTTCCTAGCGAGAAAATCATCGACTTATTCCAAAATGATGACAAAACCCGAATAATTGTAAATTTATTGTAAAAATTTCTTTGATGGCATTATTTTTATGTATAGGGTTATCAGTAAGACTTGATAGGCCGAATATCATAGTCTGATTGATGGACGTACCGAAAGGATCTCCATATAAAACGTGATTAGTAGTTATATTTATTTCGCATTTTGACTTAGTAACAGAGCTTTTGTCGCTACCAAAGAAATATATAAGCTATTGAAATACTTAACAAACACAACAGCAACAAACATAATTTAATAAAAAGCAGGGAAAACCATGAAAAACATACGTGAATTATTTTTTGGGTTTATATTATTGTTTAGTTCCAGTGCATTTGCAGAAGAAGGATCATTTAACCAAGCTATCAGCAACTTAAGTCAAAGTGTTGATGGATTTTTCAACGAATACACAGGTTGGTTCGTTGGACTAATATTTAAAAGCGTACCGGTAGGTGAAGCAAGCTTCCCGATTATTGTAGGCTGGCTATTGCTCGCTGCGATCATCTTTACTGTTTACTTTGGCTTTGTTCAATTTAAACGTGTAGGGATGGCAATAGATATTATCAAAGGCAAGTACACCGATCCTAACTCTAAACACGAAGGAGAAGTTTCTCACTTTCAAGCGTTAACAACGGCGCTTTCTGGTACTGTTGGGCTTGGTAATATTGCTGGTGTGGGTGCTGCACTCGCGATTGGTGGTCCTGGCGCGACATTCTGGATGATCTTGTGTGGCCTTCTGGGTATGGCTTCTAAGTTCTGTGAGTGTACCTTAGGTGTGAAATACAGAACTATCCTACCTTCAGGTGTTGTTTCGGGTGGTCCAATGTACTACCTAAGCCAAGGTCTTGGTGAAAGAGGTTTAGGCGGACTAGGTAAAGTGCTCGCTATTGGTTTCGCATTAATGTGTATTTTGGGCGCATTGGGCGGTGGTAACATGTTCCAAGCTAACCAAGCACACGCCATGTTAACTTACGCATTTGACGTACCAAGTGAATACGGTGTAATCACTGGCCTTGTACTTGCCTCTTTAGTTTTCTCTGTGATTGTTGGTGGTATGCCTTCTATCGCATCGGTAACGGAAAAAGTTGTTCCTTGGATGGCTGCTCTGTATATCGGTATGGCTCTGATTGTTATCGGTTCTAACCTTGATCAAGTTGGTCCTGCGTTCAGCGCAATCTTTACAGGTGCATTTACTGGTGAAGGTGTTGTTGGTGGATTCATTGGAGCGTTAATTCAAGGCTTGAAGCGTGCAACGTTCTCGAACGAAGCAGGTGTAGGTTCAGCAGCTATCGCTCACTCAGCGGTTAAAACAAAAGAACCAATCACCGAAGGTCTAGTATCACTATTAGAACCGTTCGTTGATACAGTAATCATTTGTACAATGACCGCATTGGTTATCACTATCGCTGGTTTAAACGTAGGTCCATTCGATGGTTCTGGTTTAACGGGTGTAACGCTGACTGCTGCATCGTTTACTGAAACGGCAGAAGTATTCAAATACACACTCGCTCTCGCGGTAATCATGTTTGCGTTTTCTACCATGATCTCTTGGTCGTACTACGGTCTTAAAGCTTGGACTTACCTATTTGGTGAAGGCAAAACAACGGAGCTGATTTTCAAAGTGATGTTCTGTGTGTTTGTTGTTATTGGTGCCACGATTCAATTTGGTGCGGTAATCGACTTCTCTGATGCGGCTATCTTTGCGATGTCTATCTTCAACATTCTTGGTCTGTACTTCTTGATGCCAATTGTGAAGAAAGAACTGCAATCATTTGTTGCTCGCGTGAAATCTGGCGAAATCAAAACTTATGAGAAATAACTTCTCTTCAGTGCTTATCGTCAAATAACACTGTTCTAAAAATTTTTGTAATACCCTTTGCTTGAGAAAGCGAGAACAGTACTGCAATTAATCTGAAATCCCTACTGGCTTATTGTTTAGCTCGTAGGGATTTTTGTATCTGAATTTTCTTGCTCAAGCCGTTCAGGAGCTTGGCTTACTTTTTTACGATCTACCGCCTCTTCTACTTCAATCATATCTCGTTGCGCTAATGGCGAGTTACAATCATCAAAACAGTAGGCTACGGTGCAGTTCTCACACAGATATTCATTCATGGTTTAATCCCTGTCCATTGAGATGGTCTAATCACAGAACTACAACAGACCACGTGTTCATCCTAGAACACCGCTATTATGCTGTTTCTCAACCTTATAAATATGCGTGCAAAGTCACCAAGTATTCAATTGATCACATATTAAAACTATTTTACGGCTCTAATCACGGATAGCTTAGTAATAGTGTGAAAACGGTTATGCACTAAGCTACGGAACAGATTAACAGCATAAATAAGCCATTTGGAACGAAAAACGCCCACACCATTTGCATGATGTGGGCGTTTGAATAGCTATAGCTAAAGACGAATGAGTTAAAAGTTTGAGTCTATAAACCCATCTCTTCGGTTAGCGTTTTGATTTGCTTGAGATCCATGGTGTGGACTTCAATCATTTGTCTGATATCGCTTAGTCGAGAGTTTGCGTTGTCTTGCTTCTCACATGCGTCAGATTTCGCATCCCATGATGTGCCATCTAAGAACACATCACACGCTTTCTTAAGTGAACCAAGGTTCTGTTCAAGCTCGTCTCTTTCTTTCTCAAGCTTTTCAAGCTCTTGAGATATTTGCAATTCTTTACGGAACAGTTCACGAGAACGTTCAAACAAGGTCGACTGCATATCCGCCTGACGGTTTAGCTTTTGATTATCTTGCTCTGTTTTGTCTAGAGTTTGCTTTTGTTCGTTTATTTGCTGTTCTAACGAGTAGTTCGCCTTCTCTAAAACCGCAGACTGTTTGGCTAACTCTTGGAGCTCTTTTTGATGCTCTTCAGCTTGTTTTGCTAGCGCGACTTCGACTTTGGCGTCGATCTCGGTATCAACTTTTGCCACCTTAGCTTCAACCGACGTCATCAATTCTGTTTTGCTATCACGCAGTTCTTGATAACGAGTTTCGAGTACCTGATAAGTGGACTCCCACTTAGAAGCCGTGACTGTAGAACCGATTAAGCCACCCAGAGCTAAACCTATAACCGCAGCAATGCCGATATAGAGCTGACTGCGCTTATCGCGTTCTTCAATAACAACCACTTCATCTTGTTCGCTTTGTCCAGATTGCTGGTTCACTAGCGGGTACTCCCAAAAATATGTTTAACGTTACGCGGTCACTGGTACTAATACCAATACTGATAGTGTAGGTTCAGTTAAACCTATCGCTCAAGTCAGAAGCACTTAAGCTTTTGCCAACACGTTCATCCCAACTGCTCACAGAGAGGTTTAACGAGTTAACTCCGAAATCATCAAGCTGGCAGTATACAAAAGGAAGCTGCTAACGATAACTATCACTACCCCTTTTTGCAGTTTTTCGTTTGTCCGGTAACGAAATAGTACAAATGCCAAAGCCAATAAAAAAACAATCGCTATTAGTCGTGTCATAACTCCTCCTTGTTTCTCTATTTTATACCATTTAAATAAGCAAGTTACGTCAGAGACTCGTTGTTTGATCATTTAGTTGAACAACATTTGTGCAAACAGATATTTTGTAGCTGACATCACATTTTATATGATCTAGGATACGCCTACAGATTACCTAATTATTTAGGTAATTGTTCCGATGAAGACTGCAGGAGAGTGGTTTTTAACTAAATTTTAACATTTAGTTAGCTTGACCCGCCGAAGAAGTAAATCTTTCAGGTGCTTTATGCTGGAGAAATCCAGAAAAGTGAGGACTGTCGTTGGAGGAACCTCTGGAGAGAACCGTTAGATCGGTCGCCGAAGGAGCAAGCTTAGTGCCCGTTACTTATCTATAAGTGATTCGCTAAGTGAAACTCTCAGGCAAAAGGACAGAGGAGTGGAAAGCAACAAGCCTTAATTAACAAAAGAATTCTATCTAGAAATCCGTATGTATTAAGTAGTGCTACCGATCCCTGTGATCTGCACTGCCTTCCCTCTTCTCCTTAAATTTTTTAATTTATTAAGGGGAATCTATGAACCACCTACAAGCTACACTACAAACCATCAACCAATTCGTTTGGGGACCACCACTGCTTATTCTGCTAGTGGGTACAGGTATCTACTTTACTTTTCGCTTAGGCTTACTCCAGTTTAGACACCTCCCAACCGCGCTAAAAATGGTATTCAGCAAAGACAAATCCGGTACGGGTGACGTATCCAGTTTTGCCGCTTTGTGTACCGCGCTTTCAGCGACCATTGGTACTGGTAACATCGTTGGTGTAGCGACCGCAATCAAGCTTGGTGGCCCTGGTGCCCTATTCTGGATGTGGCTTGCCGCTGTATTTGGCATGGCGACCAAATACGCAGAATGTCTACTTGCTGTTAAATACCGCAGAACCGATAGCAATGGCGAAATGGTTGGCGGCCCTATGTACTATCTTCAATACGGTGTTGGCTCAAGAATCTTGGCGGTGATGTTCGCTGTATTCGCTTTGGGTGTTGCCTGCTTCGGTATTGGTACCTTCCCACAAGTTAACGCTATTTTGGACGCTACTGAAATATCATTTGGCGCTTCGCGTGAGATGTCTGCTGTTGTTCTAACGATATTGGTGGCAGTGGTAACGCTAGGTGGTATTCAATCTATCGCTAAGGTTGCAGGAAAAGTGGTTCCGACCATGGCGGTTATGTACATCGTCGCGTGCTTGAGCGTTCTGGTTTCAAATGCAGACCAACTACTGAATGCCATTACCCTTGTTGTTACCTCTGCGTTTACAAATACTGCGGCAACAGGCGGTTTCTTTGGTGCGAGCATCATGCTTGCTATCCAATCTGGAATTGCTCGTGGTGTATTCTCTAATGAATCTGGTTTGGGTAGCGCACCAATGGCTGCGGCGGCTGCAAAAACAGATTCATGCGTGAAACAAGGCCTTGTCTCTATGACAGGTACCTTCTTCGACACCATCATCATTTGTACGATGACAGGTTTGGCACTTATCTTAACAGGCGCTTGGCAGACTGACCTTTCTGGTGCTGCGATGACCACTCATGCATTTGCTGTTGGTCTGAATGCAGACACGCTTGGCCCTATGCTGGTTTCAGTTGGCCTAATCTTCTTTGCGTTTACTACGATTTTAGGCTGGAACTACTACGGCGAGCGCTGTGTTGTTTTCTTGCTGGGTACTAAAGCAGTCTTACCTTATAAGATCATCTTCATTGCGTTGGTGGCTTCTGGTGCATTCTTGAAGCTCGACATGATCTGGATATTGGCAGATATCGTCAACGGCCTGATGGCAATTCCAAACCTAATCGGCCTTATCTTACTACGCCATGTTGTTATCGAAGAAACTAAGCTGTTCTTCAAACCTTTAACGTCTTCAAAAGATTGTGAAGTTGTTAAAGCATAATCAGAATTGATTCAACCAAAGCCCGCATTCAAATGCGGGCTTTTTTATATCCCTTCGATACTTAAACTGATTGAATTATTACTATCGTATATCCACAAATAAAATAAGATTTTAATTAGACCACTGTTCTAATTAATTTATTGGTAAAGATTGAACCAAAACTCTCTAATTAAAAGCTCACTAATAAAATCAACACTTAATTAGATGTTACTTATATTTAACAGATTGTGACTAAATGGCAGAGTTTCTTTCATAAACAAATAAAGAACGCTTTTGTTATGACCACTCAAAAACACACCAGAATAAAACATGTGACTTTAATTCATATAATAGTCAGTTTATAGTCATCTAAATTGTTGAGAGAATTATAATAAAAATAAAACGTTGGCTATATGATCAGATTCGACCCGATTAAAAACCGTATTTATAACGACGAACGTTCTATTAAGATAGGATATCGTGAGACTCGCGTTTTAGAGTTATTACTCAAAAACTCACCTGAGATTGTGAACAAACAAGATATTATTAGCTTCGCATGGGGAAGCGAGTTCATTGGGGATACGTCACTTGCGAAGTGTATCAGCTTACTTCGCCAAGGGTTCGTTAAGCTTGGTATCAGAGAAACACCCATCGTCACGGTGCCAAAGGTCGGTTACCGCCTAATTGATGAATGCGTCTTTATTGACTCGCAACCACAAAGCGAAACCACTGTTCCTCTCACTCCTGTGAGTGACAAAGTTCCACTCGGTCATAGTAGTATTGCAGCCTCTATTGCGAGCAACGATACACCTGAATCCAAATCGACTTCACTTGCCTATTCTCAGGTCAGCTTATACAAAAACAGACTGTGTTACTTCATAACGGGCTGTTTGCTGTTGTCCTCGGCACTGTTGGCTTTTGCTAAGGTTCACGATAAAAGCCTTGGTGATATCGCCCCCTTTAACCGACTTAATGAACAATGGGTTGGGCAGGTACAAGTTTTTCAAGAAACAGAGATGTCCTTGAGCCCAGAACTCGAGGCTATTCTCTACAAATACCAATGCGATTGCGTAGCCTACATCAGCGATGAGCCAGGCTATTCAGAACTCTCCATGCTCAACAAGACAACACGTCAGTCCATCAATATCTTTTACACAGCCACGCAGTTAGATCGAGCGAGTGAAGAGATAAAATTATTCCTAAAGAGAGGCCAATTATGATGCCATTCGTAGCTCTGTTTTCCTCGTTAGCGTTATTGATTGGTATATGGAGTATTCCTTCTTCTCCTCCCCAAAAAGACCACCGTTATCAACATAGCGTGGTAGACCTTGTGTTAGATGGAAATGTATTACGAACTGATGGACTCACCAAAATAAGTGATAATAAGGTTCTGCATCTTATGTCCGTCCAAGATGACAACATGCCCGACCCGATTGTTCTACGATTCAGAGGTGAGGCTGGCCCTTCTCAATCCCTATTCTTTTCAATAGCTGGCACTATCGACTTAGTCTCGGTGCAAAAAATAAATAAAACGATGAATGACAGCTTATTGTCGCCCTACCTACTTATCAACAATGACCCTTTAACATTGAAGGTTGATATATTAAGTTCAAATGATCTATTTGCCATCATTCGAACATGTAATACAGGAAGAACTCAACTTTTGGCTAAACGATAATTTATCGCCGTTTGGCCACCAGCTGAATTCATTCCATTTTAATTAACACCGTTCTGAATATTACACATAAAAAACGAATGGTTATATTTATTACTGCATCAGTAAACATCTCTTGCATTTTGAGCATTCAATTAATCGAACGTTTAAAACACTGGATTAAATTTAAACATCCAAGTCTCATTTATCGCTTTACTGTTGACATTTACATCAAATAAAAACGATGTGAATAATATATCGCCTTTAGTACTTAACCATTCATTTCGCTCGCGATTGACCACGTCAAAAACTATTTGACGTTAATGTGTCAGTCATAACGCCTCATTTTTCTAAAAACGGTTTGAGCCCTATCAAACATTTTCTTTTTAGTTACAGCCTCTTTCACCGAACAAACAATTGAGACAATACAAACCATTGAATTAAAAGGGTAATTTAATTCAACCCTTTTCAGTATCTATCTATTTATCAACATGAAAAAGTGAACTTGTCTTGTTAACTGCACGGCACAAAAAACATTATCAAAATAGAAAAACTACAAATGAGGGAATTGTTAATGATCCGAATAAACAGAAGTCTCTTAGCAACCGCAGTGTTGTCTGTTCTATCTACTGGCGTAAACGCAAAAATTTACCCAGACCAAATAGTCCATGACCAACTTGGTGACGATGTATGTCGCTCTGGCTATCGCCCGTTAGACCGTTTTGAAGCGGAAGAGCAAAAGAGTGCTTTACTGGCTAGAATGGGCACTTGGCAGATCACAGGCTTAAAAGGAAACTGGGTGATAATGGGCCCGGGATACAACGGCCTTATTAAACAAGACACAACCAACGGCAAAACGTTCTGCTATCCGAACAATGACCAGTCTGAAATTCCAAACTACTCTGCTAAATCGGTTCCAGAAGGCAGCGAGTTGGATGTTCAATACGAGTTGGTCAATAACCGTAACGACTTTGTTCGTCCGTTAAGCTATTTAGCTCACAACCTTGGTTACGCATGGGTTGGCGGCAATAATAGTCAGTACGTGGGTGAAGACATGACGATCAACCGCTCTGGCGACAGCTGGGTGATACAAGGAAACAATGGTGGTTCTTGTAGTGGTTATCGCTGTGGGGAGAAAACCAAAATCACCGTCGACAACTTTGCCTACACCGTTAACGACGACAATTTTTGGCATGGCGATGTTGTTGAATCTGACCGTGAACTAGTGAAGACCGTTTACGCGACAGCAAGAAACAACAGTAATATCGCGCAACAAGTGGTTGTCGACCTGAAAGTAGATGAATCAACAAACTGGTCGAAAACGAACAGCTACGGATTCTCACAAAGTGTTCAAACAGAGAATACGTTTAAGTGGCCTCTTGTTGGCGAAACTAAGCTCACCATTAAGTTCGAAGCCAACCAAAGCTTCTCTAAATCCAATGGTGGCTCCACTAGCGAGCAAGTGACACTTCAAGCGCGCCCTATGGTTCCAGCAAACTCAGAGCTACCGATTCGAGTTGAGTTGTATCGTTCAAGTATCTCCTACCCTTACCGATTCAACGCCGACATTAGTTACGACGTTGAGTTTAACGGTTTCCTTCGTTGGAGTGGCAACGCATGGCACACACATCCGGATAACCGCCCTTACAAAGCCCACACCTTCACTATGGGTCGCGGCAGTGATAAATCTGCAGACATTCGCTACCAATGGGATCACCGATACATTCCAGGTGAAACCAAATGGTGGGACTGGGGCTGGGCAATTAAAGAAGCGGGCTTATCTAGCATGCAATACGCAACAGGCGGAAGCTTACGTCCCTTCCACTCTTACGTATCGGGTGATTTCTACGCAGACTCTCAATTTGCAGGCACCATTGAGATTGGCCAAGCAACACCGATTGCCAACAATCTACGCAGCAAAAGAAGCACTGATTCCGTCAACGAAACTACTGAACGCATTGGCGATATCGAAGTCACCACCAACTTCAATGCTGATGAGTTGAGTGACTTAGGTTTCGAAGGTGCTGAGATGAACATCAGCGTCGTTGAATAGCTACACCGTCAATAATTAGGCTGCAAATAACTACGCTGTGAAGAACTTCGTTGTTTAATAAGAGCGCTATAAAGTTCTACAAGCAATAAAACGCAAAAGCCCACGACACGTCGTGGGCTTTCATATGTTCTATTAAAAAACAGTGAACTACACAGGTTTTTCCATCAGAAGCTTAACGCCCAGCCCCACCAGCACCATGCCAGTCACTCCTTCCATCCACTTCATAAAGCTCGCATTCTTGAGCAAGTTTTTAGCAGAATTAAGAGCGCCAGCCAAACCACACTGCCACACCATCGCAATCATAAAATGGACCGAAGCCATCAACATAGATTGCAATAAAGGCGAACCTTCAGGGTTTACGAACTGAGGTAGAAAAGCCAAGTAGAAAACCGCCGTTTTCGGGTTAAGCACATTAGATAAAAAACCTTCACGCAAAGAACGTTTTGCACTGTAGGCTTGATGCGCTTGCTCGCCAACTTTCAACCCGCCGCCATTTTTCATCAAAGCGCGTAAACTGCTTAAACCAAGCCAAATCAGGTAAACCGCACCCACCATTTTAACGGCTTGAAAGAGTTCAGCTGATTGAGCAAGAATCGCAGAGATACCCACAGCAGAGAAAAAGGCGTGCACATAAAGACCACTACAGATACCAAAGCTGGTCATCACACCGTCAGATAAGCCAGAACGGCTCGTATTGCGAATTACCAAAGCCGTATCTAAACCCGGCGTTAGCGTTAAAATAGTGATGGCAATCAGAAATGCCTCAAAGTTCAAAATATCCATATCATTGTCATTCTTGTTCAGCTATCTATCATCAATACCGTGTATCTGAACAATTCGCAAGCAACAATTGCCATCAGCTATACAACTCACTGATTTTGTGCACAATGGTACAGTTTAATTTGTTAACAAATAGTAAATTACTGGCATATCACTGCCCTACCTTGTTTAGGCTATATCTTCTACTAAGAAGAACTGCCTCAGAAACAAAGTGAAGTGACCAACTTCAAAGTACTAAACATCGAGATGCCCCTTAAACTGATGCAGCCTTATGGGTCATTTAAAGAAACCAAATTAAGAGTAGTCAAATGAGCGCATTCAAAAAACTAGTCGAACACTCTCAAAAATGTTCACGCTTTCAACACCTAGCCTCTATTTGTGGTTGGGACCAAGCTTCCATGATGCCAGCTGGCGGTAACCAAGCACGTAGTGAAGCGATGGCCGAGCTTTCTGTTCATATTCACGGCCTAATGACTCAGCCACAACTTGGCGATTGGATTGCAGACGCTGAAAACGAAGCGCTGAACACCGAGCAACAATCGTCACTTCGTGAAATTAAACGCCAGTGGCAACAAGCAAACCTACTTCCAGAAAAACTGGTTGAAGCGAAATCTCTAGCGGGTTCAAAATGTGAACATGCGTGGCGTAGCCAACGCGGTAACAACGACTGGGTTGGTTTTGAAAAGAACTGGCGTGAAGTGGTTGAGTTATCACGTGAAGAAGCACAAATCCGCGCAGATGCCGCTAACTTAACTCCTTATGATGCGATGCTTGATATCTATGAACCGGGCACCAGCTCTGCTTCACTGGATATCTTATTTGCAGACGTTAAAACATGGCTTCCAACCCTGATTGACGAAGTGATCGAAAAGCAATCGAGCGAGCAATTTAACGCGCCATCTGGTATCTACTCGACTGAGAAACAGAAAGCACTGGGTTTAGAAGTCATGAAGCTGCTTCAGTTCGATTTTGAACACGGCCGATTGGATGAAAGTGTTCACCCATTCTGTGGCGGCGTGCCTTCAGACGTGCGTATCACAACGCGCTACGACGAAGCGGAATTCGTTCAAAGCTTAATGGGCATTGTGCATGAAACAGGGCACGCACGTTACGAACAAGGCTTACCAAAACACCTAGCAGGCCAACCGGCGGGCGAAGCACGCTCTATGGGTATCCACGAATCTCAATCTTTGTTCTTCGAGATGCAAGTTGGCCGCAGCGACCCGTTCATCGGGCACTTGGCGAATCTAGCAGGACAGCAGTTCTCAGGCTCGGAATTTGAGAAAGATAACTTCCAGAAGATCTACACACGCGTGAAGAAAGACTTCATCCGAGTAGATGCCGATGAGCTGACCTACCCTGCTCACGTTATCTTACGTTACGAAATTGAACGTGACTTGATCAACGGCAAGATCAAACACACCGATGTCCCTGAACTTTGGAACACTAAGATGCAGTCTTACCTTGGTTTAAGCACTCAAGGCAACTTCACTAACGGCTGTATGCAAGACATCCACTGGACAGACGGCGCATTCGGCTACTTCCCATCTTACACATTAGGTGCGATGTACGCGGCTCAGTTCATGGCTTCAATGAAGAAAACGGTTGATGTGAACTCAGTAATTGAAAGCGGTGATCTATCACCGATCTTCACTTGGTTAGAGTCAAACATTTGGAGCAAAGGGAGCCTGCTGAGTACCGATGATTTGGTGAAAGGCGCGACGGGTGAAACCTTGAATGCTCAATTCTTCAAAGACCATTTAAGAAGCCGTTACCTTTAATGGAATAGGCTGTATAGAACAGCGAATGAATTAAAGGCTGAGCAGATTACTGACTCAGCCTTTTTAATCACATTTTCAAAACATACTTAGGTTGATTTGAAGGCTTTATCCCTTAATCGAACTTAAAAATCACGGAATATCCTGGTACCTGCTAGCACGGAATTGGACAAAAATGCGTTTCGGAAAATAGAACATTAGCAAAATATGAATAACTAAAAGTATGGAAAGTCACTTAACTTGGTATCCAGTGTTGATGGAGCAGGTCATTTTGACAATGAACGTGATTAAAACTGCTCGATAAGTACTTGCAATTCTTGTTCTTGGTTCATGCTCGCTTACGATTCATTCCACCTATCACCACTCCTTATGCTGTCATTAAAATTCTTTATTATTCAGTGAGTTAATTTGCCCGTATTCTCTGGTATCTATTTGAAATACTAGGGAAACAAAAATGAAAAATGGGTTAGTCTGCACATTAGCAGTGATGTTAATTGTAGGGTGCAAAGAATCGAATGAGCCAAACGCTGCTGTAGTGGAACAACCGAGTGTCATATCACACATAGAGAAAACACCTGAGCTAGTCGCGGAATTAAAGGCACAAGAGACAATTGATGCTCAACTTAGGCTGCTTTATGAGCGTTTTGAACCCATGCTTGACCGCAGTGACT
>NZ_PIGD01000024.1:0-68109 GCF_003050085.1 Vibrio sp. 10N.286.48.B8
TGCGAAGAGTATAGTTATATCGACATTGGTGATTCAATATAACGTTGTTTGTTCTTCTTTCATAAAGAAAGAATGGTGGCTACTGCGGGATTTGAACCTGCGACCCCATCATTATGAGTGATGTGCTCTAACCAACTGAGCTAAGTAGCCATCTGAGAGCGAAGTAATATAATATAATCTCGCTTCCAATGCCATTATCTTTTTAAAGATAATTACACTTTAAATAGTGGCTGGGCTACCTGGATTCGAACCAGGGAATGCTGGCATCAAAAGCCAGTGCCTTACCGCTTGGCGATAGCCCAACAATGATATCACTTAAGATATCTCAATATGGTGCGGTCGGAGAGACTTGAACTCTCACACCTCTCGGCGCCAGAACCTAAATCTGGTGCGTCTACCAATTCCGCCACGACCGCTTTACTTTCCTAAAAACTCTTGTCGTTAATAAACATGTATTTAATAACAAACAGAGTGCTTAGGAAATGGTGGCTACTGCGGGATTTGAACCTGCGACCCCATCATTATGAGTGATGTGCTCTAACCAACTGAGCTAAGTAGCCATTTCCAAATTGTCGTTCATTTCGAGACGTTGCCGCTTCGTTGTGAACGGGGCGCATTATGCGTAGTTGAGCGAAACCCGTCAACTTTTTTTTTGAATAAATCGCGAATAAACATCTGTTCGGTTTCTTTTTAGGCAAAGAGGCGTATTTGTCGACAAAAAACAGGTCAAAAAGGCGATATATATAGGAAGTTAAGTTTCTGATGAGGGGCAATTTAGAAAGGGGAAAAACAAAAAGGCCAGTGAATTCACTGGCCTTTTTTCTAGATGTTTAATCAGAATTATACGTTGAAGCGGAAGTGAACAACGTCACCATCTTTAACAATGTATTCTTTACCTTCAAGGCGCCATTTACCTGCGTCTTTCGCTCCGCTCTCACCGTTAAATTCGATGAAGTGATCAAATCCAACAACTTCAGCACGGATGAAACCTTTCTCGAAGTCTGTGTGGATCTTACCCGCTGCTTGTGGCGCAGTTGCACCTACAGGGATTGTCCAAGCACGAACTTCTTTAACGCCAGCTGTGAAGTAAGTTTGAAGAGTCAGTAGTTCGTAACCAGAGCGGATCACTCGGTTAAGACCTGGCTCTTCGATACCCATATCCGCTAGGAACTCTTCGCGATCTTCGTCGTCAAGTTCAGAAAGCTCAGATTCGATTGCTGCACAAACAGCAACAACTACGTTGTTTTCGTTTTCAGCGTATTCACGAACAGCGTCTAGGTATGGGTTATTTTCAAAACCATCTTCTGCAACGTTTGCGATGTACATTGTTGGCTTAAGCGTTAGGAAGTTTAGGTAGCCGATTGCTGCCGCTTCTTCTTTGCCAAGTTCAACAGTACGCGCCATCCCACCTTCTGTTAGAACTGGAAGTAGCTTTTCTAGTACAGTGATTTCGAATTTAGCGTCTTTGTCGCCGCCTTTTGCTTTCTTCGCGTTACGTTGAATTGCACGCTCACAACTGTCTAAGTCAGCCAGTGCAAGTTCAAGGTTGATCACTTCGATATCTTCGATTGGAGATACTTTGCCAGCAACGTGAACAATGTTTTCATTTTCAAAGCAGCGCACAACGTGACCGATAGCGTCAGTTTCACGGATGTTAGCTAGGAATTTGTTACCAAGACCTTCACCTTTAGATGCGCCAGCTACTAGGCCCGCGATATCTACGAATTCCATTGTCGTTGGAAGGATCTTCTGTGGATTAACAATTTTTGCTAATGCATCTAAGCGTAGATCTGGAACCGGAACGATACCTGTGTTTGGTTCGATCGTACAAAATGGAAAGTTTGCTGCTTCGATGCCTGCTTTAGTCAGTGCGTTAAACAGAGTTGACTTACCAACGTTTGGTAGACCAACGATGCCACATTTAAAACCCATGATATAAACCTTATTCTGCTTTGAACGTATGTAAGCGATTTTGTGCTTTTGGTAGGCCATCTTTCAATAAGATGTCTAGGCTGCGAACCGATTCGTCAACGACGGCCTCGATACACTCTTGCTCTTTTTGAGGAGCTTTGCCTAATACATAACCTGCAACTTTATCTTTGTGTCCTGGATGGCCAATGCCTAATCTAAGACGATAGAATTCTTTATTGTTACCCTGTTTGCTGATGATGTCTTTCAGACCATTATGTCCACCATGACCACCACCTTTTTTAAACTTTCCAATACCAGGAGGCAGATCTAACTCGTCGTGAGCGACCATGATCTCTTCAGGTTTAATTTGGTAGAACTTTGCTAAGGCTGCAACTGCTTTGCCTGACAAGTTCATAAAAGTAGTTGGGATCAGCAAACGAAGATCTTCACCGTGAACCATGATACGACCCGTTAGGCCAAAGAACTTTGGTTCGTTCTTTAGTGTCACGTTATGTACACGCGCTAATTCTTCAACTACCCAAGCACCCGCATTGTGGCGAGTTTTGGCGTATTCTGGACCTGGATTAGCCAGTCCAACGAGAAGTTTTATTTGTTGGCTCAAGGTATGGATCTCTCTTGGGATTTCAAAAAGCGCCGTATGATATCACAGTTTATGAAAAAGGTGCGAGCTAGCTGATAGCTGCGCGATTATTCCTGTTTGTGATAACTAGTAGGGCAATATTACTCAGACATAAAAAAAGCACTTCATTGAATGAAGTGCTTAATGTTTTTCTCTCACGTGTTTCTAAAACAAAGCTATTGAGCTCTGATTAGTTGAACATCGCTGAGATTGATTCTTCGTTGCTGATACGACGAATCGCTTCAGCAAGCATGCGAGAAAGGCTAAGTGTTGTCACTTTACCAGTCGCAGCCATCTCTGGAGATAGAGAGATAGAATCCGTTACGATAACTTGGTCTAGAACAGAGTTCTTGATGTTGTTCGCAGCAGTACCAGAGAAAACAGCGTGAGTTGCGTAAGCGAATACACGCTTAGCACCGCGCTCTTTAAGTGCTTCAGCTGCTTTACATAGTGTGCCACCTGTATCGATCATGTCATCAACGATAACACAGTCACGGCCTTCAACATCACCGATTAGGTTCATTACTTCAGAAACGTTAGCACGTGGACGACGCTTATCAACGATAGCGATGTCAACATCACCTAGCGCTTTAGCCGTTGCACGAGCACGTACAACACCACCAAGATCTGGAGAAACCACAACTGGGTTTTCTAGGCCACGGTTAGCCATGTCTTCTAGAAGAACTGGAGTACCGAAGATGTTATCAACTGGTACATCGAAGAAGCCTTGGATTTGCTCTGCGTGTAGGTCGATAGTAAGAACGCGGTCAACGCCAACGTTAGAAAGGAAATCTGCAACAACTTTTGCAGTAATTGGCACACGAGCAGAACGTACACGACGATCTTGACGGGCATAACCGAAGTAAGGGATTACAGCAGTAATACGGCCAGCAGAAGCACGGCGCATTGCGTCAATCATTACCACCAATTCCATAAGGTTGTCATTGGTTGGTGCACAAGTTGATTGAATCAGGAATACATCGCTACCACGAACGTTTTCATTGATTTGAACAGCGACTTCGCCATCAGAAAAACGGTCTACAGTAGCATCGCCAAGAGAGATGTATAGACGATCAGCAATACGTTGGGCTAGTTCAGGTGTTGCGTTACCAGCAAATAGCTTCATATCAGGCACGGTGGAAACCTCGGGTTGCGTCCAGTTTTAAATAGATTGTGGGTGGGCTGATTGGTATTCAGCCAGAGTTTCTTTTAAAGGAGAAATGTTTCTTCCTTTCGCTACGAAAGCGGAAACTGTGTCAGGCAGTTGTTCTCGCACCAATTCGGCGTCTTTTTCGCTGTTAAATTCAGCAAAAACGCACGAACCTGTGCCAGTCAATCTCGACGGCGCGTATTGTAGCAGCCATGAAAGTTGCTTATCAACCTCTGGGTACAGCATTCGCACAATTTTTTCGCAATCGTTTACGTATTCTTGCTCTAGAAGCGTTGATAGCGCTCGCTTTGGCGTGTTTCGAGTTAATTCTGAATGTGTGAATATGTCTACAGTTGCTATGCTCACTTGAGGTTTAACCACAAGATACCATTTCTCATCCGGATTAGCTGGCTGTAGCTGTTCTCCAACGCCTTCAGCAAAGGCGGCGTAGCCTCGAACGAAGACAGGAACGTCAGCACCAAGCTTCAAACCGATCTTAGCGAGCTGATCATCCGAGAGGTTGAGTTGCCATAAATAATTCAGGGCGACCAACACGGTTGCTGCGTTTGAAGAGCCTCCACCAATACCACCACCCATAGGCAGCACTTTCTTGAGTTCAATATCCGCACCGAAAGAGGTCGATGTGTATTGTTGAAGGGCCGTAGCCGCTTTCCAAATAAGGTTGTCTTCTGTAGCAACGCCCGGAATTGCAGGGCTTATTGTGATCGCACTTGTTTTTTTATTTGCAGTGACCGTCAGTTCATCACCAAAATCGACAAACTGAAATAAGGTTTGAAGTTCGTGATAGCCATTGTCACGTCGACCAGTGATATAGAGAAATAAATTCAGTTTAGCCGGAGAGGGCCAATGGGTTGGCGTTGTTATCATTTTTTCAGTGTCCACTTCGAAACTACAATGTTGATTTTGTTCTCGTTTTGCTTGAATGACAATCGAGTAGGGAGTGGGATTGTCTCTACTTTTGCGTTGTCTTCATTCGATAGTTGCTTACTCGGCATCTCTGTATTGCGATAGTTAGCAAAATTCAGTGTCCATAATTGACTGCTGACTTGTTTGGACAGAGATTCAAGCGTGTTGGTGCTGTTGAGTTGATAGGAATCGGCTTGGTCTGGAATGCCAAGGAACCATTGTGGTAGATGATCAATGGGGATCTGTAAGCCTGTCAGCTGCTCAACCAAGATTGAAGCACTCGCATGAGTAAAGATTTGGTCATCATAGGTCACGACTTTTGCACCCGATGGATCAATGGTTAGGTTCAATGCGGTTTGACCGAGAAACGTCGTAAGCCTTAATTGACTTTTATTTGGAGAGTGCTTCCAAATGAAATTGAGGCTTTGGCGTTGCTCTGGGGAAATGTAAGCGAGCTTGCCTGACGCTTGATAGTTTTCTATCTGTAAAAGCCGATCTTGGTGACTTTGCCACTCGACGCTGGTTGGTTGTTCTGGGGTAGACGAGCAACCCACCATAATTATGGTCATAAAAATAAGAGACGTGATTTTGAGAAGCTTGCTCATATTTGCTCACAACTTGTTCAAATTTATCTAAAAAACGCTTCAACTATAGCATTGAATTCACGAAGTCAGGAAAACAAATCCCGCTTGCTCTTTAAATAGAGCCATGCATCAAGTAAAATTCGCCCCTTGTTTCCATTCCCTGATCGAGAACTTCTGATACATGTCTTTGCTTGCCGTAGGTATCAATCACAATACAGCGTCGGTTGAATTGCGAGAAAAAGTCGCTTTTGGTCCAGATAAATTATCTGAGGCACTCAAGCAACTTAACGCAAATGCACACGTAAATGGAAGTGTCATACTTTCTACCTGTAATCGAACTGAAGTGTATTGTGACGTCAAAGGCGTGGCAAAAAACAAGTTGATCGATTGGTTGTCAGTTTTCCATCAAGTTAGCCCTGAAGAGCTAAAACCAAGCCTTTATATCCATGAAGAGCAGGCTGCGATTAAACATTTAATGCGTGTAGCTTGTGGTTTGGACTCTTTAGTATTGGGCGAGCCACAGATCTTAGGTCAGGTGAAGCAAGCTTATACAGACTCGCGAGAGAACAAATCTGTTGATGCTTCAATGGAAAAACTGTTCCAGAAATCATTCTCTGTCGCGAAGCGTGTTCGAACTGAAACGGAGATCGGCGGAAGCGCGGTTTCGGTTGCTTACGCAGCTTGTACGTTAGCCAAGCACATATTTGAATCGATTGCCGATTCAACCGTGTTATTGGTGGGGGCGGGTGAAACGATTGAGTTGGTGGCTAAGCATCTTTCAGCAAATGGCTGTACCAAGATGATAGTGGCTAACCGAACTCGTGAGCGTGCTTTAGGGCTGGCTGAAGAGTTTGGTGCTGAAGTGATCAGCCTAAATGAGATCCCTGATCATCTGCATCGAGCGGATATCGTGATCAGCTCAACCGCCAGTCCGTTACCGATTATAGGTAAGGGTATGGTAGAGACCGCGCTGAAGACGAGAAAACATCAACCTATGTTATTGGTTGATATTGCGGTTCCGCGTGATGTGGAATCTCAGGCCGGCGAATTAAACGACGCCTACCTTTATTCTGTGGATGATCTGCAGTCGATTGTTGATGGCAACATTGAACAACGCAAAGTGGAAGCGATTCAAGCGGAAGCAATAGTTAGCGAAGAAAGTGCGGCATTCATGAGTTGGATGCGTTCACTGCAAGCAGTAGACAGTATTCGTGACTACCGTAAATCGGCCAACGAAATCCGAGAAGAATTATTAAGTAAGAGTTTACAATCACTTGCCGCTGGCGGTGACCCTGAAAAAGTCTTACTTGAGCTAAGCAATAAGCTCACAAACAAATTGATCCATGCTCCAACGCGCGCACTTCAAAGTGCAGCAGAGCAAGGAGAACCTGCAAAATTAATGGTCATTAGACAGAGTTTGGGCTTAGAAAACCCTCAATAATATTAGACCTCCAACAGAATAAGACATTATGAAAGCCTCGATTCTAGTAAAGCTTGAAACACTTGTTGAACGCTATGAAGAAGTTCAACATCTACTTGGTGATCCAGATGTAATCGGGAATCAAGACAAATTCCGTGCACTTTCTAAAGAGTACTCTCAACTAGAAGAAGTGACGGCTTGCTTCCAGTCATACCAGCAAGCTCAAGAAGATCTAGAAGCTGCTGAAGAGATGGCGAACGAAGATGACGCTGAAATGCGTGAAATGGCTCAAGACGAAATCAAAGACGCAAAAGCGGCGATTGAACGTTTGACTGATGAGCTACAGATTCTTCTGATTCCAAAAGATCCAAACGATGAGCGCAACTGTTTCCTTGAAATCCGTGCAGGCGCGGGTGGTGATGAAGCGGGTATCTTCGCGGGCAACCTGTTCCGTATGTACTCTAAGTTTGCTGAGAAGAAAGGTTGGCGCGTTGAAATCATGAGCAGCAATGCTTCTGAACAAGGCGGCTACAAAGAGATGATCGCTAAGGTAAGCGGCGATGCTGTTTACGGCACCATGAAGTTTGAGTCGGGCGGTCACCGTGTACAACGTGTACCTGAAACTGAATCTCAAGGCCGTGTTCACACGTCAGCATGTACAGTTGCAGTTATGCCTGAGATCCCAGAAGCTGATCTGCCTGAAATCAAAGCGGGCGATCTTAAAATTGATACTTTCCGTGCATCAGGCGCGGGTGGTCAGCACGTTAACACCACGGATTCAGCAATCCGTATTACTCACTTACCAACGGGTACAGTAGTAGAGTGTCAGGACGAGCGTTCTCAGCATAAAAACAAAGCGAAAGCGATGGCTGTTCTTGCTGCTCGTATTGTTCAAGCAGAAGAAGAGCGCCGCGCGGCAGCTGTTTCTGATACACGTCGTAACCTATTAGGTTCTGGTGACCGTAGTGACCGTATTCGTACGTACAACTACCCACAAGGTCGTGTTTCGGATCACCGTATCAACCTTACTATCTACCGTCTTAACGAAGTACTTGAAGGTGACATGCAAAGCTTGCTTGATCCTGTACTTCAAGAGCACCAAGCCGATCAGCTTGCTGCACTTGCAGAGAACAACTAACCTGTATGCAGTCAACATATACGGTTGAAAGTGCTTTAAAAGCAGCAATCGTAAAGCTTCAAGAGGGTGATAACACATCACCCTCCATTGATGCAGCGGTACTGCTTTGTCACGCCTTAGATAAACCAAGATCTTACCTACTGACTTGGCCTGAGAAGCATCTCACCTCAGAGCAAGAGTCTGAATTCAATGCCCTTCTAAAACGTCGCTTAACCGGTGAGCCTGTGGCTTACATTATCGGTGAGCGTGAGTTTTGGTCACTACCGTTAAAAGTTTCCCCTTCTACCTTAATCCCACGCCCAGATACCGAGCGTTTGGTTGAGGTGGCTTTGGATAAAACCTACGGCAAGCAAGGTGCGATTCTAGATTTAGGGACAGGTACAGGTGCTATCGCGTTAGCATTGGCGTCAGAGATGCCGAACCGACAGGTAACGGGTATTGATCTTCGCCCTGAAGCGCAGCAGCTGGCGACAGAAAATGCGAAGCGCTTAAACATCACCAACGCTACTTTCTTGCACGGAAGTTGGTTTGAGCCTTTGAGCTCTGAAGAAACTGTGAAGTTCTCTCTGATTGTTTCTAACCCGCCATACATTGAGAAGAATGATCCTCATTTGTCTCAAGGCGATGTGCGTTTTGAGCCGATCACAGCACTGGTTGCTGAAGAGAAAGGGCTTGCAGATATTCGATACATTTCTGAAAACGCACGCGGCTTTTTAGAAAACGAAGGCTGGTTAGCGTTTGAGCACGGTTACGACCAAGGTTTGGCAGTGCGTGAGATAATGCAGGCGCTTGGTTATCTCGATGTTGTCACAGAGAAAGATTACGGTGGTAATGACCGAGTGACATTGGGTCGTTACTGTTCATAGTTAGTGACTGTTCATAGATAGTGACTGTCCATCGGCTGCGGTTAATCGTCTTGTGAGCAATAGATGATGAACTTGCTAAATTGATACCTTTAACTCGACAATACATTTCACCCGATGATGCATTTAACGCAGAAATACAGAGCATTAACGGGTATTGTGTGGCTCGTGTTAATGAAGCACATATAAAAATATAAAGGAATACCATGTACGAAGGTTTAAAACATTTTCACCTATTAACGATTGCGATAAGCGCGCTACTTCTTTCGGTTCGTTTCGCTCTTATGATGGCTAACTCTCCAAAGCTTAAGCATCCTTTCTTGCAGCGTTTTCCTCATATCAATGACTCGTTGCTACTGCTATCGGGTATTGGTTTGATTTTTATCACTGGCTTTATTCCATTTACACCTGCAGCACCATGGTTAACTGAAAAACTAACCTGTGTTATGGCTTACATTGCATTGGGCTTCTTTGCACTTAAACTAGGTAAGAACAAGCTATTGAGAGTTTTCTCTTTCTTCGGTGCACTTGGCTGGTTAGCAATGGCAGGCAAAATCGCAATGACCAAGACGCCAACATTTTTCGGTTAATTATCTCCTTATTTTCGGTTAACTATCTATGTACGAATTTTTTGATGAAGACTTTGACCAGCTAGAATTAGCTGAAGGTGCATTGATCTTAAATAAAGCGATTAACCCAGAAACTCAAGACAGTTGGGCTGAGCAAGAGCTGGCAAGATTGTTTAAAGAAGCTGAGTTTGCTTTGGTTCATGAAACCGACGAACAGCAGAAGTTTGAGTCTTTTATTCGACTATTCTTCTACGAGTGGGGTTTTGCTGGCGATAAGGACGCGTACTTCTCTTCAGAAAACGCATTCATTGATAAAGTGCTTGAGAGAAAGAAAGGTATTCCAGTGAGTCTGGGGGCGATCTTTCTTTTTCTAGGTCGCAAGCTAGGCTTTCCTGTAGAGGGCGTCTCTTTCCCAACTCAATTCTTACTTAAAGTAAGCTGGTACGGGCAAGCTGCGGCCTACATTAACCCTTATAACGGTGAGTACGTTGGCGAACAAACGTTGCGAGCATGGTTAATTGGGCATGATGGCCCATTAGCTAAGGTGAAACCTGAGCACTTGGAAGTCGCCGACCATCCAACAATTATTGGTAAGTGGTTAGCCCTGCTCAAGAGTGCACTGCTGCGAGAAGAGCGTTATACACTTGCATTGAAGTGTACCGATCTGGCGTTAACGTTTGTGCCGGATGACCCGTATGAAATCCGTGACCGCGGTTTTATCTATCAGCAGCTAGACTGTCATCAAGTGGCTGCAACGGATTATCAATACTTTATCGACCAATGCCCAGATGACCCGGCATCTGAGTTACTGAAATCTCAAGTGAACGTCATGAACGAAAAGACAGTGGTTGTTCACTAATTAATAATTATTTAGAGAGAATATGATGGAACAGAAAACAGTTCACATTGGCGATATGCCAATTGCTAACGACAAGCCATTTACGCTATTTGCAGGCATGAACGTTCTTGAATCTCGCGATCTCGCTATGCAGATCTGTGAGCACTATGTAAAAGTAACCGAGAAGCTGGGCATCCCTTACGTATTTAAGGCGTCTTTCGATAAAGCGAACCGAAGCTCAGTTCATTCATACCGTGGTCCAGGGATGGAAGAAGGTCTTAAAATCTTCCAAGAGCTGAAAGACACTTTCGGCGTGAAGATCATTACTGATATTCACACAGAAGCTCAAGCTCAGCCTGTTGCAGATGTGGTTGATGTAATCCAACTACCTGCATTCCTAGCTCGTCAAACTGACCTTGTTGAAGCAATGGCTAAGACTGGCGCAGTAATCAACGTTAAGAAGCCTCAGTTCATGAGCCCGAACCAAGTTGGCAACATCGTTGATAAGTTCGCTGAGTGTGGTAACGACAACATCATCCTTTGTGAGCGTGGCGCTTGCATGGGTTACGACAACCTAGTAGTTGATATGCTTGGCTTTGGCGTAATGAAGAAGTCTTCAAACGGTAGCCCAATCATCTTCGATGTGACGCACTCTCTACAAATGCGTGACCCATCAGGTGCTGCATCTGGCGGCCGTCGTGAGCAAACGGTTGAGCTTGCTAAAGCGGGTCTTGCGACAGGTATTGCGGGTCTGTTCATTGAAGCTCACCCTAACCCAGACCAAGCTCGCTGTGATGGCCCATCTGCGCTACCTCTAGACAAACTAGAGCCGTTCTTGAAGCAGATGAAAGCACTGGATGACCTTATCAAAGGCTTTGAGCACATCGATATTAAATAGCTGAAGCTGATGTTAAATAACTCGCTAATGTGAATGAGTTAAAGTGGTTATTTAACGATATCAAATAAACGCCCAACTCTAAGAGTTGGGCGTTTTTGTTTATCTGGGTATCAGTTCGTTTCGTTGTGCGCTTATCTGTTCTTTTGAGCGCTAATTAGCGCTAGATGATTAAATCCTTGTTAACAGAATCTTTGACTCCCTAAGAAATAACCATGAGTGTGTGAGGTCTGTCCTGTTTACAGTAAATTACTGATGTTCATCACACTTTATAAGTAAACGATTGCCTGTGATGCAGGGGAAGTTTGAGTGTAATCTCATAATTTTGTTACACTTAACTGTTGATCTATGCGTGACCAATTCGACATAAATATGAAATCGTCGTGTTACATCTAGAATGTTAATTTAAGATTAGTCATGTTGAAGTCTTATTGTTCGAACTCCAGGAAAGGGGTCGCAATAGATTATAAAAAGCAGTGGATTCCCCTAAAAAGTTCAAAGGTATGACAATGAAGCAACGCCTTATTCTAAAGACAGCACTAAGTGCTGCAATCCTAGCTACTTTAGCTGGGTGTGCGTCTCAATCAGATCATGATTGGAACCAAGACGAAACTTACAAGCTAACGATTCTTCACACAAACGATAACCATGGTCGTTTCTGGCAGAATAAATACGGCGAATACGGCATGTCTGCGCGTAAAACGCTTGTTGACCAACTTCGTTCAGAAGTTGAAGCAGAAGGCGGTAGCGTGTTGCTTCTATCTGGCGGTGACATCAACACGGGTGTTCCAGAGTCAGACCTTCAGGACGCAGAACCTGATTTTAAAGGTATGAACAAAATTGGTTACGATGCAATGGCATTGGGTAACCACGAGTTTGATAACTCTTTAGACGTACTACAAAAGCAGATCGACTGGGCTAACTTCCCAATGTTATCTGCAAACATCTACGATAAAGCGACAGGCGAACGTAAATTCCAAGCGTACGAAATGTTTGAAAAGCAAGGCATCAAGATTGCGGTTATTGGTTTAACAACTGAAGATACCCAAAAGATTGGTAACCCTGAATTTATCGCAGGCATCGATTTCCGTGACCCTAAAGAAGAAGCGAAGAAGCTAATCGCTGAACTTAAAGAAACAGAAAAACCGGATCTAATCTTTGCTGTGACTCACATGGGTCACTACGAAAATGGCCAACGTGGTGTTAACGCTCCGGGTGATGTTGCACTCGCTCGTTACCTAAACGAAGGCGATCTAGACATGATCGTTGGTGGTCACTCTCAAGAGCCTGTATGTATGGAAGGCCCTAACGTAGCGAAGAAAAACTTCAAGCCGGGTGATGAGTGTAAGCCTGACGTACAGAACGGTACTTACATCGTTCAAGCTCATGAGTGGGGCAAGTACGTAGGCCGTGCTGATTACGAATTCCGTAACGGCGAACTAGAGATGGTGAGCTACGATCTGATTCCAGTTAACCTTAAGAAGAAAGTTAAGATTGACGGTAAGAAGCAACGTGTTCTTATTCAAGATGAAATCGCACAAGACCCAGAGTTACTTGAATTCCTACGTCCTTTCCAAGAGCAAGGTCAAGCACAGCTAGAAGTTCAAATTGCTGAAACTAATGGCAAGCTTGAAGGCGACCGTAACGTTGTTCGTTTCCAACAGACTAACCTAGGTCGTTTGATTGCAACGTCTCACATGGAGCGTGCAAAAGCAGACTTCGCTGTGATGAACTCTGGTGGTGTACGTGATTCAATTGAAGCCGGTGATGTGACTTACAAAGACGTACTAACAGTACAACCTTTTGCAAACATCCTGACTTACACAGACATGACGGGTAAAGAAGTTCTAGATTACCTAAATGTAGTGGCGACTAAACCAATCGATTCTGGTGCTTACGCACAGTTTGCTGGTATCTCAATGACAGTGGCAAACGGTGAAGTATCGAATGTATTCATCGGTGGTAAACAGCTTCGTTTAGATGAAACATACCGCTTCACGGTGCCAAGCTTCAACGCAGCTGGTGGTGACGGTTACCCTAAACTGTCTGACCACCCAGGTTACGTAAATACTGGTTTTGTTGATGCTGAAGTACTGAAAGAGTACCTAGAAGCAAACAGCCCGGTTGACGTGAACAAGTACGCGCCTTCAGGCCAAATGGTTTACAAGTAATTGAATCCAAGCAATTGTATCAATAGGTGTTAAATTAGATTGACTCTAGCACCATGATAAATTTAACTAAAGCGACGCCTCGGCGTCGCTTTTTGTTTATCTATCGTTTGGATTTGTTATGACCCCTGCAATCAATCTCGCCAAGAAAAAGAAAATCGCTCATAGTGTGCATCAGTATCATCATGATGCGAATAATACCAACTATGGATTGGAAGCCGTTGAAGCGCTGGGTCAGGACCCAAAACGTGTGTTCAAAACGCTTTTGTTCTGTTTGAACGGTGTCGCTAAAGATTTGGCGGTTGCCGTTATTCCTGTCGATCAGAAGCTAAACTTAAAGCTTGCAGCGAAAGCGGCGAAGGGCAAAAAAGCGGAGATGGCTGATCCAGATATTGCTCAGAAAACCACGGGTTATGTTGTTGGTGGAATTAGTCCTCTTGGACAGAAAAAAGCACTACCTACCTTTGTTCATTCAAGCGCTACCGATTTTGAAACTATCTGTGTGAGTGCAGGGAAGCGCGGGCTAGAGATTGAGTTAGACCCGAAAGATTTAGTAAAACTGACTCGAGGCCAGTTTGCTGACCTATGTTTATAGATTGTCGTCATCATGACGATAAAACTATCGAATGACCAACAAAAACGCCCGCTAGACTAATCTAGCGGGCGTTTTTATATCGAGTGTCTCGTCTTACTGATTCTGACTACTTCTTAAGACCTAAAGTACCACCAACACGCTTTGGTGCAGGTTTGTTCGGTCTGTTTGAATCTTGGCTGCGGTTTGCCGGTTTACCGCTTCTACGATCGGTATTGTCGCGATCGGTACGATTGCGATCCGAACGGTTTCTATCTGAATTAGAGCGCTCTGAACGAGAGTTTGATTTCCAGTTCTCGGTATTACCACCGCTTTCACCGTTCGACGAATTGCGGCCACGCTTTGAATTAGGCGCATGACGGAATTCATCCGCATTGTTACCGCGGTAAGTGCGAGTACGGTTCTCTTTTTGATTGCGACGTGCTGTTGAAGTTTGGTTCTCTTCACGGCTGTCAAAAAGTTTCGCGTCAGTCGCTTTACGAATACGTTGACCTTTCGCGTTCATTTTTGACGCATCTTCCGTACTTACTGAACCTTCACACATCGCCAAGATCTCGGTGATCTCTTCGTCGCTCAGGTAGCGCCATTTGCCGTTAGGAATACCGTCTAGTGAGATATTCATAATACGAACACGGCGCAGCTTAAATACTTCGTAACCGAGCGCTTCACACATACGGCGAATTTGGCGGTTAAGGCCTTGTGTTAGTGTAATTCGGAATGAGAACTTGGTCTCTTTCTCGACCTTACATGGCAAGGTAACAGTATCGAGAATATGGACACCAGCGCCCATTTGCTTCAAAAACTCAGTCGTAATCGGCTTATCTACACGCACCACGTATTCTTTCTCGTGATTGTTACCTGCACGTAGGATTTTGTTTACGATGTCGCCATCGTTGGTCAAGAAGATAAGGCCATCAGAAGGTTTATCTAAGCGGCCAATAGGGAAAATACGCTTGTGGTGGCCGATAAAGTCGACGATGTTGCCAGGAATATCACGCTCAGTCGTACAGGTGATACCTGTTGGTTTATTAAGAGCAATGTAAATCGGCTTCTCTTTTGAGCGAACAGGCTTATTGTCGATCTCAACATCATCACCTGGCAAGACTTTAGTGCCCATCTCAGGGATCTTACCGTTAATAGTAACTCGGCCTGCATCAATGAGTTTATCGGCTTCGCGGCGTGAGCAAAAACCAGTTTCACTGATGTATTTATTAAGGCGTTTAGCTTGGGATTCTTGTGACATGATATTCTCTTAGCGTTTCACAACGGAAATATAAATAAACAAAAAGCAACCTTTGGATAGTTGCTTTGAGTTGGAATTCGTTAACTGAGGCAATTTTAGCACTTGGTGTGAGTCTAGGCACGAAATATCGATCCTGATGCAAAATCGTTATTCGCCCGTTTATCTATCTCAACCTATTAACTGGTGCGCTTTTGATGGCGCTCTCTGTTCTCTAGCTTTTTCTCATTACTCTTTCTGAGCATGACATAGACAGCGCCCGTACCACCATGAAATTGCTGAGCAGAATGAACACATTGAACGTCGTTGATTTGCGTGAGCCAATTTGCCACGTAGCTTTTCATCATTGCTGGTGGGTTCGAACGCTCTCCCTTACCGTGAACAATGATGACGGTACGAACATCCATTCTTAAACACTGACGCAAAAATGAAAGCACTTCGTTACGTGCGTCTTTCAGTGTTTTTCTATGAAGGTCGAGCTTGGCTTGAATAGGGTATTTGCCTAGGCGCAGCTTTTTGTATACGCCTTCTTGTACACCGTCTTTTTTATAAGCAACGACATCGTCTGGCTTGATCATTGGCGAATAGTCTAATGATAAGTAGTCTTTCTCGTCGTCAGACAGCCACATAGCGGCTTCACGCTTAGCAAGGTGAGATTCTGTGACTCGGTGTACTTTTTGGTGTTCAGCGGTGTCATGGTCGATACGTTTAACATCGCCCATCATTTCTTGGAATAGATCTAAGTCGTCATCATGAGACATATTGTGTATCTCAAGTTGGGAAGGATAGGGTAAGTATACCTAAGTTGAGGCTGGGTTTAAAAATGAAAAAACCGGAGAAGACAATAAGTCTGCTCCGGTGCAAAGCGTTTTTACATTTATTTATAGAACAAAGTAATACTTATAAAGTAAATGATTTAGGCTGAGCGATTCTAGTGAGGAGATTTTTCAGTCATAACTTTGTAGATGAAGAAGCCTCCATAAAACATCATCAGACCCAGAGCCCCGAAGATTACTATCATTGAAGATAGTCCCACCGCATTACCAAATAGGAGATCTAGCCAAAAGTCCATATGTATACCTCAAAGTTATATGACACGGGTTAGTGTATTAAGTGGTGTTATCAATTCACTGATCTGGATCAATTCTGTTTCATAAGTTAAATACTTGTTGGTAACTGTGTGTTTTTCGTCACATCAAGCGAGTTGTTGTATGTCTTTTGTTCGAACGATTGGAATTCACAATAAATATGAGAAAAAGCGCTTGCGGATAAATTCAGAATCCGTATTATACGCTCCATCGACAGGCAATCAGCCAGTTAGATATCTCGGTGAATAGCGCAGCTTGGTAGCGCATCTGGTTTGGGACCAGAGGGTCGGGGGTTCGAATCCCTCTTCACCGACCACATTAAAGAAAGCCGTAGCAGAGATGCTACGGCTTTTTTGCATTTGGGTTTTATGGTTTGATTTGGTTTAGAACCCAAGCGGGGTTCGCCTGATGTTCAAAACAAGCTCTTCATCTACAACATTTAGAAAGCCTGCTCATTGAGCAGGCTTTCGTCGTTTCAGGGGAAGGGAAATGGGATTTGAACCTAGGTGGGGTTCGCCTGATGTTCAAAATAGCTCTTCACCGACCACATAAAAGAAAGCCGTAGCACTCTTTGTAGTAGAAGGTGCTACGGCTTTTTTGCTTTCCGGTATGTACGTCATTCCCTAGAGCGAGTCGGGAATCTCTTGTTGTTCTAAATGCCCTTTATAGAGACAAGGGTTGACCCAATAGCCAGTAGCCAGTAGCCCCAAACCTGTTTACTTGACATCACAGGTGATGTTTTTGATTGGAGTCTCTGAAGTGACAAAGCAAACATACGCTTCAACAGGGTTATTTGGACCAATTCGAATGTAACCTGCTTGTACTTCATCTTCGTTAAAAGTCACCGAGTGAGAGTTACCCGTCTTGCCATCGTAAAAGCTTGCTTCAAAATTACTATTCATTTGGCTTGCGATACGGTTGCGTGTTGTAGACGTCGTGAACGTAATGTTCGCGCATCGCATTGGTGGCTTCTCAGTAATCAAGAACTGTCCGCTTTCTTTATCTAAGACACCGCCTTTAGCATCAGGTTGAATATCTATAGCCTGAAACTGTTCAATGGTGCACGTTTCTTTGGCTGAGGCTATTGAGGGCATCAGCATCGTGAGGGCTAAAGGGAAAGCAAAAAGTACTGGTTTCATTCGAACAACGCCGTAGGTAGAAAGAGCGAAAGATAATAGCACCCCAATGGTGCTATTAAATGTAATGATTCTGTTATTAGATAATGCTTATATTAGGAGAAGGTCATGGCTTCGAGTTGAACTAGCTGTCGTCACTAATCTCAAATTGACACTGAGCCTGTTGGCTTTGTGATTGTTGTGTGACATTAAAACCTTTCTCTTTTAACAACTGCAAAAGGTTACCTTCGCCAACTAGGTGCAAGGCACCAACCACAATCAAGTAGTTCCCTTTTGAGTCGAGTTTCCAATCATTGGCTGCTAGTTTGTTTGCCCAGTCTATGTTTCGATCGGCTAAAAATGCTTTCTCTAGTTCAGGCGACATCTCAGAGAGCTTTGCGAAGGCTTCCAGTTTTGCTAAATCACCCGCCTTCCAGCTTTCTATTAGGCAATGAACCACACGATCAGTTTGGTCAAATTCCTTAAGGCTACTGACTAACCACTCCTTACCGTCGTCCTTCTGTTTTGTCATCAAGTCTATTTGGAATTGAAGAGGCTCTAAGCTGATCACCGGGACATCTTGGATAGTCGCTTTGTAAGCTAGCGTCGCATCAACGCCTCCTGCGGACCCATAACCAAGATTTTTTAACTGCTGCATCTGTATGGAAAGAGATGTCGCCCAAGGCGGTGAGCTAAGCAGTTGTTGCGTCGGCATATCCAATGATTTTGAGATGTCGATTAATAATTGCAGCTGTTCTTCATTGAGTACATCGGCTGTAGTGAGTTTGTTGCGGGGATATACAACGCCATCAGATTTTCTGATATCCGTTTCGATAACTAACCCATCACTGTTTTTTAGCGTGTCGGTGATCGCTGAAGGAAGTGGGTACATACTCTCGTCCCCAACGTGCACAGAACCTAAGATAGTGAGTGTCAGTTCATCCTTTTTTGCTTGCCAATAAAGAGGCTCGGCGAGCGCTTGCCTTGCTGAAAAAGCGAAAACGAATAAAACCATGTACCAGAGTGGGCGCAAAGGGAGCTCCTTTAGGAAGTATTAAACTCGTTAAAATCGATTTTGACGGTGTTTTTTAACGGTTTTTTTTGAGAACGATGTCACGTTGTTTGTACGAAAAGTATAACAACCCGAACAAACTCTTAAACCTTTCTCTCTATCAACGACACGATTTTATGAAATCCTTTAAAAAGATTGTGATTTAATTCTCAATTTTTACGTCAAAATTAAAATGACGGAAGTGTCGATGCTTGTAACTTGATGATTTTATTTAAATTAAATTTATCAATATTTTTGAGATTTGAAGCCGATCACTTTATTAGCTCGATTTAATTCACGGTAAAAAATAAGCCCATATAGTTTATCTAACTTTCGAAGCGCTCCAATTTGCTTCTTACTCAATTTTTAATTTATGGGTGAATACGATGTTGAAGAGAAACTTACTATCTGTAGCGGTATTGGCTGGCCTAACAGGTTGTGCAGTAACGCAAGCACCAGAACAAAAAGTAGTGAATGCACTGGCTGATAATCTTGATGTTCAGTACGAAATTCTAACTAACCATGGTGCGAATGAAGGCTTGGCTTGTCAGGACCTAGGTGCTGAATGGGCGTCATGTAATAAAGTGAACATGACGCTAACCAATGACGGTGAAGCGATTGACTCTAAAGATTGGAGCATCTACTTCCACAGTATTCGTCTTATTTTAGATGTTGATAATGAGCAATTTAAGATCACTCGCGTAACCGGCGACTTACACAAGCTAGAACCTACTGAAAAATTTGATGGCTTTGCGGCTGGTGAAGAAGTGGTTCTTCCGTTAACGAGTGAATACTGGCAACTGTTTGAAACTGACTTTATGCCAGGTGCATTCGTGACGGCGCCAAACGCAGAACCTAAGATGATTGCATCATTGAATACAGAAGATGTTGCGTCGTTCGTAACGGGTCTAGAGGGTAACAACCTGAAGCGTACGCCTGATGATAACAACGTGATGGCTACCGCAGTGACGCGTTTCGAAAAGAATGCAGATCTGGCAACTCAAGATGTATCAACAACGCTATTGCCAACGCCACTGTCGGTAGAAGCGGGTGAAGGTTCAGTGAGTATTGCTCGTGGTATTGCCCTACCAAAAGACGTATTCGATGCTGAGCAGTTCGCTGCAATTGAAGAACGTGCAGATGTGGTCAACGTAGATGTGAGTGGTGACCTTCCTGTAAGTGTTGCCGTTGTTCCTACTCAGTTTACGGGTGATTTAGCAAAATCTGGCGCTTATGAACTAAGCATCTCGGAAGAGGGGATTGCGATTAAAGCGTTTGATAAAACGGGTGCTTTCTACGCAGTTCAGTCTATTTTTGGCCTAATAGATAGTCAGAACGCTGAATCATTACCACAACTGTCGATCAAAGATGCACCGCGCTTTGATTACCGTGGTGTGATGGTGGATGTAGCTCGAAACTTCCACTCAAAAGATGCCATCCTAGCAACGCTAGACCAAATGGCGGCATACAAGATGAATAAACTGCACCTTCACCTAACAGATGATGAAGGCTGGCGTTTAGAAATTCCAGGTTTACCAGAGCTAACGGATGTAGGGTCTAATCGTTGTTTTGATTTGGAAGAGCAAAGCTGTTTACTGCCTCAGCTAGGGTCAGGTCCAACAACAGACAACTTTGGCTCTGGTTTCTTTAGTAAAGCGGATTACGTCGAGATCTTAAGCTACGCAAAAGCGCGCAGCATCGAAGTAATTCCAGAAATTGATATGCCAGCACACGCTCGTTCTGCTGTGGTGTCGATGGAAGCGCGTTACACTCGTCTAATGGCGGAAGGTAAAGAAGCGGCAGCAAATGAATACCGCTTGATGGATCCACTAGATACATCGAACGTAACCACGGTTCAGTTCTACGATAAGCAAAGCTTCATTAACCCATGTATGGAATCTTCGACGCACTTTGTTGATAAAGTGATCTCTGAAGTGGCAGCAATGCACCAAGAAGCGGGTGTTCCGCTAACGACTTGGCACTTTGGTGGCGATGAAGCGAAAAACATCAAGTTAGGCGCTGGCTTACAAGATATTAATGCAGAAGATAAAGTGGCTTGGAAAGGTAACATTGACTTGTCTAAGCAAGATAAGCCATTCCAACAGTCTCCACAATGTCAGAAATTAATTGCAGACGGTACAGTAAGTGATTTCGGTCACCTGCCAAGCCACTTTGCAGAAGAGGTGTCTAAGATTGTTGCTGAGAAGGGCATTCCAAACTTCCAAGCTTGGCAAGATGGCCTTAAGTACAGTGAAGGTGAGAATGCGTTCGCAACAGAAAACACACGCGTTAACTTCTGGGACGTTCTTTACTGGGGGGGCACATCATCAGTGTACGAGTGGTCTAAGAAAGGTTACGACGTGATCGCTTCTAACCCAGACTACGTGTACATGGACTTCCCATATGAGGTTGACTCGAAAGAGCGTGGTTACTATTGGGGTACTCGTGCAACCGATACTCGTAAAATGTTTGGTTTTGCACCAGAGAATATGCCTCAAAACGCGGAAACATCTGTAGACCGCGATGGCAACGGCTTTATTGGCAAAGGTGAAATCGAAGCGAAACCTTTCTACGGTCTATCAGCACAGCTTTGGTCTGAGACAGTACGTAACGATGAGCAATATGAATACATGGTGTTCCCTCGCGTACTAGCAGCAGCAGAGCGCGCATGGCACCGAGCAGATTGGGAAAACGACTACAAGGTTGGCGTTGAATACTCTCAAGAAACTAACCTAGTGAATAAGCAAGCGCTAAACAGCGACTTCAATCGCTTCGCCAATATCGTGGGTCAACGTGAACTGGCTAAGCTTGAAAAAGCGGGCATTGATTACCGACTACCCGTGCCGGGCGCTCTGGTTGTGGATGGTAAGTTAGCGATGAACGTTCAATTCCCAGGTGTAGAGCTTCAATACTCAGCAGATGGTGAAAAGTGGCTAACGTATGATGAGCAACAACGTCCATCGGTCTCTGGTGAAACTTACATCCGCTCTATTTCAGAAAGTGGTGAGAAAGTAAGTCGAGTTACCTCAGTTAAATAATCGATAAGCACTATTAGTAAAAGAGCTCCTGACCTTTATCTTATTCAAGATAAAACGGGAGCTCTTTTTGTTTGATGCGAATTAGGTGTTTATCCAAAACTGAAACATATAGAAATCGCCTTTGTTTATATCGTCAACAATGCACATAAGGTGACTTTAATCCCAAAAGTGACGCGCTTCTCATTATTCTCTTCAAAAAATAAGTCCCCTGTAAAAAACTCTAAATCAGATGTGATTCAACTATCTGAATCTAATTTTTCTTCATGAAATAACGTGATCCCGATCTGTATATTTTTCCATCTTGAGTTTTTTATCAATTTTTATGTTTTTAAATTATTGATTTTAAAGAGTTAAATAGCTTGTCTTTTTTTGATAGTGAGAGGGATCACTCTGTCGCCCCTTTTATTTTGAAACGCAAATTAATTCGAGCAACATAGATTTCATGCCAGGGAGGCGACCAACTACTCAAGCGGTGAAGGTGAATGATGTACCGAAGATATGCCGCTGAAAAAATCAAACTAAGGCAGTTTACTATGAAAAAAATTATCGCTCTAAGTGCTCTTTCTCTTGCTTTCGCTTCTAGTGCTTTTGCTGGTTCTTCTTACGTTACAGGTAACGTTCAATTTCACTCTGATTTCCAACCAAACGCTACGTCTACGCTAGAAGCGGGCCACACGTTTGATTCAGGTACAACGCTACTAACAGAGTTTGATGGTATCTCTCTTGGTAAGTACGACAACGACGCAATCCAAGATAGCGGTCTAGGTAACTCTCCATACATCACTCTTGGTGTTGAGCAGATGTACAACATCAACGACAACCTATGGGTTGCTGCTGGTTACCACCACCTACTAAACAACGGCGAAACGGTTCAGTATCGTCCATTAGTTAAGATCGGTTATAACTTCGACAACGGTATCTCTATCAGCAACCGTACTCGTTACCACGCAATGGAAGACAGCAAAGCTGACGACCAAACTCGTTTTGATAACCGTATCGGCTATGCAGTAAATGCTGAACTAGCGCTTAGCTACAACAACGTATACGTAATCAGCGATGCTGACAACACAATGGACCACGAGCTTCGTGCTACATGGACTCGTCAAGGTGTTCAACCTTACTTTGAGTACCGTAACCAAGCTGATAATGCTAACAACGCATTCGTATTCGGTGCTTCTTACGGCTTCTAAGCTGATTCGCTTAGCTGTTTAGTCGATTCGATTATTAGCTGAATGAACTTCTTTGTTAAATAGCTTGCTAGCTAATTAGCGAGGGGAACATAGCGGTATCAACAGCCCGGTTAGTGCCGCGACAAGATTTGCTTTACTGTCCAAAAGCAAAGAGCCTAGCAAGTAAACCACAGTCTTGGGTTTACTGAATGCTAGGCTCTATTTTTATGACTTCTTTTTTATAGTTGTGTGTTGGTCTGTTTAGGTTCTATTTCCCGTTGTAGTGACGGTATTCAAACACCTGACCTTTTTCATTAAACGCATACACAGAATACTCGTCTTTCTTATCGCCATACTCCATGCCTGGTGAGCCCATTGGCATACCCGGAACCGCCAAACCAATCGCATTACGTGGTGGGTTTTCTAAAAAGGCTTTTACGTCTTCTGCTGGAATGTGACCTTCAAATACATAACCGTCGATCTCTGCGGTGTGGCAAGAAGCCAGCTCTTGTGTTACGCCTAACTTTTGCTTGATAGGGTTCATATCATCGTGGAGCTTCTCTGTTACATCGAACCCGGAATCACGCATATGCTCCGTCCATTCAGTGCAGCAGCCGCAATATGGAGATTTATGGTTTAGCACATCAGTAGCCAAAGCCTGTCCTGAAATTGCAGCGAGTGCAGTAAGAGTCATAACTTTACGAATCATGGTTAACCTCATGAATATGGTTATTATTGATATTAGAATGAGTGGGTTTGAACAATCTCAGCCTGTTGGCGTTGCTTACCACAGTAATTGACGACATCGCCATTGCTGCACCTGCAACTACTGGGCTAAGCAAAAATCCAAAAAGTGGGTAGAGCACACCGGCTGCTATTGGAATGCCTAGCGAGTTGTAGATGAAGGCACCAAATAGGTTTTGCTTCATGTTTCTTACGGTCGCTTGAGATAGCTCGATCGCGTTGCTTACAGACAGTGGCGACGAGTTGAGGAGTGTCATTTGTGCACTTTCAATCGCAACATCACTGCCACTGCCCATTGCGATACCTATGTCGGCCTGAGCAAGCGCTGGTGCATCGTTAATGCCATCTCCAACCATAGCCACACTTTTATATTGTTGTTGAAGCTGAACAATATGCTGAGCTTTCTGCTCTGGTAGTACTTCCGAGATAACCTCATCAATACCGACGCTTTTGCCAATCGCTTGAGCAACAGAATCGTTGTCGCCTGTTAATAGCACAGTGTGAATTCCGGCGGATTTTAGTTGAGCAATGGCTTGTGTGCTATCTATTTTTAATGCGTCTGAAATGCCTAATATGCCTACCAGTTTTTGGTCGATGACTACGAAGATTGGCGTCCATGCTTGTGTACGGCAAAGTTCGATAAAGTCACGGCCTATTTGAGTATCCATACCAAGTTGGGTTAAGTATTTAAGAGAGCCGACTTGGACGTGTTTTCCGTTAATGTTGGCTTGTACTCCAAGGCCTCGGCGGTTTTCAAAGTCGCTGTGTGGGAGTGCTGAAACATGCAAGCTCTCTGCATATTGGCAAACGGCTTTGGCGAGTGGGTGCTCAGATCCTACTTCCACTGAATAAGCGTAAGCCAGTAATTCCCGTTCCGTTAGATTAGGGTAAAACGCCTGCTGAACGCTTGGTTTACCTTGGGTTAGAGTGCCTGTTTTATCAAATACAACAGCATCGATTTTGCTTGCAGATTGCAACACATCGGCGTCTTTGATCAGAACGCCAAACTCAGCCGCTTTACCAACGCCGACAGTAATCGAAAGCGGTGTGGCTAAGCCTAATGCACATGGACAAGCGATGATCAGCACAGTGGTCGATACAACAAGCATGTAACTGGCACTTGGCTGTGGGCCTACAAAAAACCAAACTAGGGCTGCAACAGCTGCGATCGCGACTACAACTGGTACGAAAATGGCAGATATAGAATCGGCTAGTTTCGCAATTGCTGGTTTGCTGCTTTGTGCTTGGCGAACCATTTGAATGATTCTAGCCAACATGGTGCTTGAGCCAATTCCTGTCGCTTCAATAACTAAGCTGCCATCACCATTAATAGTGCCCGCTGAAACGCCATCACTCATCGATTTAACGTTGGGAAGTGGTTCACCGGTCAACATGGATTCATCGATGTAAGACTCACCCGATACCACAACACCATCAACTGGCACTTTCTCACCCGGTTTGACGCGTACTTGCATGCCTACTTGGATAGCTTCTACAGCAATAGTTTGTTCTTTGCCATCGACAATCACCACCGCTTTTTGAGGTTGTAGGTTAATCAAAGCTTGTAGTGATTTTGTGGTGCGAGCTTTGGCTTTGGCTTCAATGTAGTGGCCCAAAGAAATTAGACCAACGATCATCGCACTCGCCTCAAAGTAGACATGGCGAGAGGCCTCAGGGAACCATGACGGAATCAACACAACTAGCATGGAGTAGAACCATGCTGCGCCTGTACCCAAAGCAACTAACGTATCCATGGTCGCGCGCTTGTGCATCAGTGATTGCCAAGCATTGGTGAAGAAGCTACGACCTGAAGTGGCTAGCAGTACCAAACAGACGACACCGATTAAGCCCCAAGCCAATTGGTCGTTAAATGTAGCAATAGTCATGCTGCCACCAAACAGACCCCACGCCATCAGCGGAGCACCGATAAGCAGCGCGCTTACCGAATTTTTTAGGAAAGCTTTTTGGGTACGAAGTTGTTGTTCTTGCTGTTTTTGTTGTTGAGTCGCCGCGTCATCAACGAACTCTGCACCATAACCTGCGGTTTTTACGGATTCTATTAGCGCGCTTTCGATGACGTCTCGTGTTTTAGAGGTGAAAACTAAGGCTGTCTGTTCTGCGAGATTGATCTGAGCTTGGTCGACGAACTCATTCTTTTTCAGTGCTTTCTCTACCGAAGAAACACAACTCGCACACGTCATTCCCTCAAGAACAAGGTGATAGGTATATTGGCTAGCAGCAGGTTTATCTTGTGTCGGCTCCACTGGCGCTGTTTTTTTATCGTATTCTGAATCTGAATTAGATAAAGGCTCATTAACTTCTGAGTAGGAAGCCGCGTGATAACCCACGCTTTCGATCAACTCAATAAGCTCGGGTTCTGAAAGCTGAGTAACCAAGGACAATTCATGTTTGCTGATTTCTAGGTCTGAGATTTGCTCGGTTTGTTCAAGTGCTTGAGTCAGCTTGCTAACGCACTTACCGCAGCTAAGACCGGATAACGAAAGGTGCAGTTTATTGCCCATGCTATAACCAAGCGTCGCCAACTGTTCGTTGAGTTGAACGTAATTAAATGGAGTCGAAATATCGATGTAGGTCGGCGATATATCATTGATCGTCGTGTTGTCGAGATCAGCAAACAGGGTGCGGACTTTCTTCGCACAACCCATGCAATTTAAGCCGTTGAGCGCGGTTGTGTAATGCTTCATATCGATACTCCAATTCTCATCTACGCCTAACATAAACCTTCCCGTAAGGGTAAGGTCAAACATAAATTCAAGAATTTGATCTTAGTGGTGCATTAGCTGGTGGATTCAATTTGGGAATGAGAGAGGGGAATAAAGAATGTGCGACTATAATCTACAGGCTAATACCATCGATTTGCTACTTTGAAGACGTAATTAGTCTTTCAATAACAGCTTTCGTACAACAACAGTGCATTAATCATTCACTACTGATTGTAGATTTAAGCGGTGGTGATAAAATAGCGCCCAAAATTTAGTGATATTTTTCTGTTACAGGCTTTGTAATGGCGAGCACTAAAAGAATCACCTACATAATCAAGGTATTTAAATGACGGTTAAAACTCGTTTTGCTCCTAGCCCAACTGGCTATCTTCACGTTGGTGGTGCACGTACTGCACTTTACTCTTGGCTATTCGCTAAAAACCAAGGCGGTGAATTCGTTCTACGTATCGAAGACACAGACCTTGAGCGTAACTCTCAAGAAGCGGTTGATGCAATTCTAGAAGGCATGCAATGGATGGGTATGGAATGGGACGAAGGTCCTTACTACCAATCTAAGCGTTTTGACCGTTACAACGAAATGGTTGATAAGCTACTTGCTGAAGACAAAGCATTCAAATGCTACGCGTCTAAAGAGCTGCTTGATGAAATTCGTGCAGAGCAAGAAGAAAACAAAGAAATGGCTCGCTACGATGCTAACCACCCTAAAATTGTTGCAGCAAACGAAGCAGCAAAAGAAGGCGATGCGTGCGTTATCCGTTTCCGTAACCCTAAAGAAGGCAGCGTAGTATTTGATGACCAAATCCGTGGTCGCATTGAAATCGCAAACAGCCAACTTGATGACCTGATCATTCGTCGTACAGACGGTGCACCAACTTACAACTTCGTAGTAGTAGTGGATGACTGGGACATGGGTATCACACACGTTGTTCGTGGTGAAGACCACATCAACAACACACCTCGTCAAATCAACATCTATGAAGCACTAGGCGCGCCAGTTCCAACGTTCGCTCACTGTGCAATGATTCTTGGTGATGACGGTGCGAAACTTTCTAAGCGTCACGGTGCTGTTTCTGTAATGCAATACCGCGATGAAGGTTACCTACCAAATGCATTAAACAACTATCTAGTTCGTTTAGGCTGGTCTCACGGTGACCAAGAGATCTTCTCTCAAGAAGAGATGATTGAATTCTTCAGCCTGAACGCTATCAGCAAGTCTGCTTCTGCATTCAACACTGATAAGCTACTTTGGTTGAACAACCACTACATCAAGACATCTGAGCCTGAGTACGTTGCAAAATACCTGCAATGGCACCTAGACGCACAGAAGATCGATACAACAAACGGTCCAGCTATCACTGAAGTGATCAAGCTAGTTGGCGAGCGTTGTAACACGCTTATCGAACTTGCTGAGCAATCTCGTTACTTCTACGAAGATTTCTCTGAGTTTGAAGCGGGCGCAGCGAAGAAGCACCTACGTGGTGTAGCTAAAGGTCCACTAGAGCTTGCTCTTGCTAAGGTTGAAGCTCTTGAAGAGTTCACGACAGCAAACATCAAAGATGGTGTGATTGCAGCAGTATGTGAAGAGTTAGAGATCGGCATGGGTAAAATCGGTATGCCACTTCGCGTAGCAGTAACAGGTGGCGGTCAGTCTCCTTCTGTTGATGCAGTGATGGAGCTTGTTGGTAAAGAGCGCGTAATCGCTCGCATCAAGATGGCTCTTGAGTTCATCGCAGAGCGTGAAGCTAACGCTTAATTGAGCAGTTGTTAGATTCAAAAAAGGGTCAGTAACTTGGTTACTGACCCTTTTTATTTGTCTCAAATTTTATTGTCTAAACGACTTCGTTTATTGTCTAAATAACTTTGCTATAGCTGGTCGTCGGCAATCATTTGGGTTGCTTGCGCGGCTGATTTCTTATCGAACAAGATATCCATCATCGCTTTGATGCGTTCCATATCGTCACCAAACTTGGAAAAGTTGCCGCTATTCGGCGCCTTAAACTCTACGTTACCAACGCGCTGTTGATCTTGATAAGCCGAGATCTTTGCGTCTGCCACAAAGGTTCTCAAATCCCAGCTCCAACGAGATACGTAATCTAGCGTGACTTCTTCAGGCTTGTGTTCAGAGCCGTCTGCGACAACCTTACACTTAACTTGATTGTTCAAACACCAATCGAGCATCGAATCAAGAAACACAGTGCGCGTCTTGGTGTCTTCTACGATGGTGATGTTTTTAATGTTGTTCGCTTCTGGCAGTGCGTTTCCTGAATATTTAGGAGCACTACAACCTGCGAGTAAAGCGACAGCAGCAACGGCTAACCAGTTTTTCATTACGTATCCTAGATTTTCTTGAAGATGATTGAAGTGTTGATGCCGCCAAAGGCAAAGTTGTTGCTCATCAGATATTCAACATCCAATTCGCGACCTGAGCCCGTGATGTAATCGAGCTTGCCGCACTGTTCATCGACATTCTTAAGGTTTAGGGTTGGGCTGAACCAACCGCTATGCATCATCTCTAGGCTGAGCCACGCTTCAATTGCACCACACGCACCAAGCGTATGGCCAAAGTAACTCTTAAGAGAGCTGATTGGTACTTCACCAAAGATATTCGCTGTCGCGTTACTCTCTGCAATATCACCTTTTTCAGTCGCAGTACCGTGCGCCGAAACATAACCAATTTTTTCAGCAGGAAGTTGTGCGTCTCTCAATGCTTTCTCCATACAGATTTGCATGGTTTCCATCTGAGGTTGAGTCACATGAGCCGCATCACAGTTGCTCGCAAAACCTATGATTTCTGCGTAGATCTTTGCGCCACGAGCAACAGCATGTTCGTACTCTTCAAGGATCAGGGTTCCAGCGCCTTCGCCGATAACCAAGCCATCACGCTCGCTGTCGTATGGGCTAGGGGATTTCTTGGGTGTGTCGTTTTTTAAACTGGTAGCGAAAAGGGTATCGAAAACGGCAGACTCAGTTGGGCATAACTCTTCACCACCACCGGCAACCATTACGGTTTGGTAACCATGCTTGATCGCTTCATAGGCGTAACCAATGGCTTGGCTTCCTGAAGTACAGGCGCTGCTGGTGGGAATCACGCGGCCGCGCAGTCCAAAGAACAGACCTACGTTTACCGCAGCAGTGTGTGGCATCATTTGTACGTAGGTTGTCGCCGTGATCGCTCGTGTCGATTTCTCGTTCAGCATCACGCCAAACGCACCAACGGCGTCGGTACTGCCGGTTGAAGAACCGTAAGCGATTCCGGTTTCGCCATTGGTTAATACATCGTGACCAATTAAGCCAGCTTGTCCTAAAGCATTTTCTGTCGCAACGGTGGCTAGGCGCGATACACGACCCATGCCACGCACTTGCTTACGCTTATAGTGTTTTGGCAGTTGAAAGTCATCAATTGGTGCGGCAAGTTTAGTATTGAGTCCATCATATTGCTCAAAACTTGGCATATATTGAGTCGCATTTTCACACGCTTTCAGCTTTGGCTCGATTTGTTGCCAGTCGTTACCAAAGGCAGTAACACCTGACATACCAGTTACAACAACGCGGCGGGTCATACTAAGCCTCCATTGACTGAAATCACTTGGCGAGTAACGTAGCCTGCAATATCAGACATTAGGTAACTCACTAGTCCTGCTACTTCTTCTGGCTCACCCATTCGGCGCAGTGGTACTTGAGGAAGTGCATGATCTTTCACGTGCTCGTCAACCATACCGGTATCGATTAAGCCTGGAGCGACACAGTTTACTGTGATTTTGCGTTTTGCGAGCTCTAGAGCAAGGGACTTAGTTGCCCCAATCACACCAGCTTTCGCTGCAGCATAGTTAGTTTGTCCGCGGTTACCCATGATGCCTGATACAGACGCTAGAGTGACGATACGGCCGCCTTTGCGCTTTTGGACCATAGGCATTACACAAGGGTGAAGTACGTTGTAGAAGCTGTCTAGGTTGGTATGGATCACGCCATCCCACTCTTCTTCTGTCATGGCAGGGAATGCAGTGTCGCGAGTAATGCCTGCGTTGTTTACCACACCATAGTAAGCGCCATGTTCAGCAATATCAGACTCAAGCGTTTTGCGACATTCGCTGCGGTTGCTGATATCAAATTGGATAAGACGCCCAGCGCCACCTTGCTCGGTGATCGATTGTAGAGTCTCTTCAGCACCCTGTTTGTCACCCATGTAATGAACGGCGATTTCAAATCCGTCTTTCGCGAGTTGAATAGCGATCGCTTTACCAATGCCTTTGCTGGCACCAGTGACTAAAACCTGACGGGTCATGATGGGCTCCTAGTTTTCATTTCTTGTAATTTTTGTTCAGTTGGCACGTAGACATTGAGTTGGCATTGAGCCACTAACTCGCCTTGGTCTTCGACTCTCGCGGTAAACACGGCCATACCACTGTCTTCCATCAGTTGTTCAGCATAGATATCAAGGGTCTGACCTTGAGTAAACTCATCACACAGTGATTTATAGCGACGAGATCCAAGTAGGAAACCGATAGGGGGAGTGGTGCCGCTTTTCAGAGCATGGTATCCAGACCATGCCGCTACAGACTGCGCCATAAACTCGATGCCAACATATGCTGGTACTGTTTGAGATTCGGCATTAAAGAACAGGTTATGGTCACCGATATCGACCTGACAGTGGATCGACAACGCCTCTACGCTGATAGCACGATCGATTAATATCATCGGATCATCGTGAGGGAGAAGTTGGTCTACAGAAGGGATATCAGTCATTTACTACACCAAAAATCAGGCTAATGTTGTTGCCACCAAAAGCAAACGAGTTGCTTAAGATGTTCTTTGCTTTAAGTTTCTGTGAACAGTTTACCAAATCAATCTCAATATCTTCAGCTTTATCCTGACATTTTTGTAAGGGAAGCGATAAGTCATATTTCAAAATATGCCAAGCAATTGCAGCCTCAATCGCACTTGCTGCGCCTAGAGTATGCCCGGTCAATGGCTTGGTAGAACTTACGGGAACCTTGTTTGCAAAAATACGATGAATGGCTTTACTTTCCATCGAGTCATTGAGTGGCGTTGCTGTACCATGTGCATTGATATAACCGATGTCTTCTACGTTTAACTGTGCAGAATGTAGGGCTTTTTTCATTGCCTGTTCAGCGCCATTTCCTTCAGGGTGAGGCGCTGAAATATGGTGTGCATCAGAGCTATCACCACAGCCTAATAAGGCAATGTTTGACGTGTCTTGTGCTGCATTAACACCGGCTAACTTTGTTTTGCTGAGCAACATAAATGCCGCTGCTTCTCCTATGTTGATACCATCTCGGGTTGCACTAAATGGCTTACAATGTGTTGTTGAGAGTGCTTCAAGGCCGTGGAAACCATTGAGTGTCAGCTTACACAAGGTATCCACACCACCCACTAACACGGCATCAGCCATACCTGAATCTAATAAGCGCTGGGCGGTCAGAAATACGCGGCCACTGGATGAGCAAGCCGTAGATATTACGTAGTTTGGCCCCGTTAATGCGCAATACTGGCTAACGAACTCTGAGGTATCACCAAGCTCTTGTTTTGAGTAATGGTAATCTGCTGGAAACTCGCCGTTTGCCAATTTTTGTTTGAAGGCTGCTTCACCATCGGAGATCCCAGAGGTGCTGGTGCCAATAACAACAGCAATTCTATCTACGCCAAACTGAGATTTGGCTTGCTCGATAGAATCTTCAATTTGGTGAAGAGCCGACAGCGCCAGTTGATTGTTGCGAGTGGCGTATTGCGTAAGATCTGAAGGAATCGGTGGTAGTTCACCCGCGATCTGACCAACGACAGTATGTTTACCATCGTTCAGCATATCGTGCACTTCGACCATATTTGATTCACGCTCGTCTTTCAGACAGCCATGAATATCGGTAACCTCAGAGCCTAGCGCTGAGTGGAAACCACAGTCTTGGATGTAAATAGGCATAGTGTTCAACTCTTACTTGGATTGTCGACAATCGTTGAGTTCAACGTTTGTATGGTGATGTTGTAGCCCTGGGTCAAATGTTTGAAAACAATGTCGCCTGCCGTTTTGTGTGTACCAGGATCTGTTTGGTAATCAATTTGAATGATTGCCTGTTGGTTTTCATCAAATACGGTTCTTGTTTTGTCGGTATCGACTAGGTGCCAACCTATGCTTTGTAAAGGCTGAGCCCATGCTTCAGCCGGCCATAAGGTAAGCATTAAATTAAATAGCACCTGTTCAGGTTGTGGCAAAGTTGCGCCAAGCCCAGACAAAACCTGCGTATCAATTACTTGATTCTGGTATTGCAGCGATAGAATGCGAGTACCCCAAGAGGAGAACCCCGCCAAAACCACTTTACCCGGTGTGACTTCGACTTGAACCGGAAGCTGCTGTGTATCATTTTCCCACGTAGCGCTAATCAACTGACTGGCTGTTAATGAGTATCCCAGTTCAGCTGGCAGTGGTAGTGCTAGATCGGTGTCTTGATCGATAGACACGCTCGCACCACTTGGCTGCTGAGAAACCATCGAGCAGGCACTCATTAGAATGCCCACTAGTATGGCGAAGGTTACCTTTAATGTCTGGATCATCTAAAAGCCTCTCGAGTAATTGGTCCTTCTACGTTTTTACTACTGTTGATCGCGAGTGGAGAAAGCAGCCAAGCGACAAAGATCCCTGTCAGAACCGTCACCCCGAAGCTATGAATAGCATGAGTCTGGCTCAGCGACAGTAAGCCGAATGAAAGTAGTGTTGTGAGACCTGACAAGGTGATCGCTAATAAGGTGCTCAGCGATTTCTTTTGCTCAGCAAAGAACAGGGTGTAGTCTATGCCAATCCCTAAAATCAGAATCAAACCAAGCAGGTTAAATAGGTTCAGTGTCGAGCCTAAAACTCCGGTCACCGCCAAACCTGCTACGCCTGCAATCAATGAAGGCAACAGCATTAACAGGCTTTGCTTCACACCATAGCGCCAGCCTAACAGCATGCCAATAGCTGCCAATGCTATCAATAACAGCTCGGTAATCTTGACGCGGTACTCAGCAAAAAGAGAGGAGATTTCATCCGCTTTATTGAGGTGTTTCACACCTTGCTTCTGAGCAAAGCCTGAATCCAGCCACTGTGAGAACTGCTCAGTGTCAATGACGTCTTTGATCATGATAACCGATGCTGCTTGCCCGTCGATAGGTTTTAACCAAAGTGGTCGAACGGGTTCTGATACCGGAGACTCCAAAAATCCAGATACCGTGATTGGTTCGAATTTTGGTAGTTCTGGAAACGTAGACCAACCGAGAGAGCTTTGTAATACATGGCTTTGTTGACTATAGAGTTGTTCAACCAACTGATAGTTATCATGCTGTTCTTGTTTACTTAACAAGTGTTGATTGATGCTGCGATACCCGGAGATACCTTGGCTATTGACCAGCGAATCTAAGCTTGTGGTGATTTCTGTCAATTTCTTGAGTAGCTTTTGGTCGCTCTGAGCAGTGACCAAAAGCATATTTTGACCACTGCCTAACCCTGATATCTCAGTAATGGCTTGCTCTTGTTGTTTGAGTTGTTCGGGCATAGCCTGAAGCTGGCGAATATCGTCGTCGTAACGAATTTGACTGAGTGACATCAAGCTAACGACAGTCACTGTTAACGGTAAGCCAATTCTAAATTTTGGGTTGCTCCAAAGGCTTAACCAAGTATGCCAAAGTTTCGACAGGGGAAGAGGGCGCTCTTGGCCTGGTTTTGCCGCTAAAACGGGGTACCAGCACACCACACTGGCGTAAGCTGCGATCAGTCCAATCGACGAAAACAGAGCCAGTTGCTGCAAGCCTGGGAATGGCGCAACCAGTAGCCCTAAGTATCCGATTAAGCTGGTGATTAAACCTAGAGTGATGGCAATGAAAATATGCTTTAGGCCTTTATCGCTCTGCCAGTGGCTTCCTGCGGCCAAACGGTCAGTGAGATAGTGAAAAGAGTAATCGATGGATACGCCAATCAAGCTAGCGCCAAACACCAAGCTGAATAGATGCACCTTACCAAAGATAGCGACAGTGCTTGCCAGTGCAACCAATAGTCCTGTACTGATTGAGAGTAAAGATAAGGCAAGTGGTAGCGTACTACGAAATGTCAGCCACACCAATAAAATAACGCCTGCCAATGAGCCCAAACCAATGGTACTGATTTCTGATTTCGCGCTTTCGGTACCGTAATTGGCGTAGAACACCACACCAGTATGCTGCACCTTGACGCCAAATTGTTTTTCGACCTCGCGCTCAATTGAATCAAGATCTGGAAGTTGTTCTTGAATCGCCAAGCTATAAGGTGAGCCCGCCAGAGTAGCCGTGACTAAAATATGAGTTTGCTCATTCGACTGAGCCGTGAGATAGCCCTCTTTCAGAACAAAGTTACTTGATTGGACGTCAACAGCACTGATGTAGTCACGAAATAACAAGAATGGGTCGAGAGATAACTCTGCTGCAGTGACGCCTGAGAATGGATTGTACAGAGACTGAATGACATATTGTGCTCGCGAATCAGGCGAGTGTGTTAGCGTCTCTTTTTGTTGTTGGGTCAGCAGTTGAGATCGGTGACGAAAATAGAAATCGCTCCACTGGCTTTGAGTGCTGGCGTTGATTTTACCTTGAACTTGCTTAAACAGAGTTGGCTGACTTGAAAAAGTTCTTTGGTTGAGAGCTTTTTCAAAAGCGTCGGTCGCAACCATGGTTTGTTCGATATCGGGAGCGCTTATGATAAATACCACTTGCTCGCTCATCGAGCTGGATATCTGCTGAAAGGCTTGCTCTACCATTGGGTCTTGCTGGTTTTCGGGCAGTAACTTTAGAATGTTGCTTTCAATCGGTACCGACGAAGAAAAAGCGAATTGTTTGATCAACAACCCGCTAAATAGCATTACAACAACAAGCCAAACAAGGGCAAGACTAGAGTTGGAATTGTTTCGCTTCAGCATCTGATAATACTTCCGGTAGATGGCTTAACTGACTGAATTCGATCACTGTGCTATCTCCACGAATCTCTTTCAACTCAATACGTTCAATATCGCTGTTGCCTTGCAGCGTGATCGCCTCAAACACCGCATTCATCGGTGCATTTTTTGGCTTTAGAGTCAGTGTCCATGCTTGTACATTTTCATCAGAGCTGGTGTTAGTTGCGGGCTCAAAATCGAGTGCGAACTGTTCCTGAAGTTTTTGCGTGTCCCCATGAAACACTGACAAGAAGATATGGCTGAAATAAAACGCCATTGGATTTTCTTTGTCGGTGATGATTTTTGCGGGTTGATCGGCAAACCTTTGGCTCAGTTTGTTATCGGTGAGCACTAAGTTCACGGGAAACGGAGTGGTTTGCGTCCAAAGTAGGCCACTTGATTTGTCTAACAGAAATGTACCTTGCGACGTTAAAGGCTGGGCGAACATCTCCATATTGCGTGTTTGAGTGAACTCACCACGCACAATACTATTCTCGCTGAGCACCGTCTGCAGCTCTGAAATAGAACTGACAGCTGCAGAGTTTTCTTTGGCGCCTACAAGGCCGCTTGCCATCATCGTAGTAAGTCCAATTAGCGCGATATTGATGTATTTGCGACTGCGTTTAAACAGATTCATGGTTCACCTGCTGTGGGTTAGAGGTTTGTGTTTGATGTTCAGTTGCTAGAGGTAAGCAACCAAATTGGTGCCAGTGTTCGACTTTGTCAGTAAACACTTTGGGTGAGGCAAAGCACATCTCTTGTTCTTCGATGGTGACGGCAACCTGCATGGTGTGAGCACGTGTCATTCGAGCACCGGTTAGAGCATCATGAATTTCATAATCGACGCGCAGGCGATTTTCCCACTCGGTGAGTTTCGCCGTTACCTTAATCTTGTGATTAAACGGTATCGCCTTAATGTATTTCACGCGGGTATCGATGATAGGCCACATGTAGCCAGAATCCTTCATCTCATGGTAGTTGTACTCAATCTTATCCATCATGATGCGCCTAACTTCTTCAAAGAATCGGAAGTAGTTGCCGTGATAGATCACGCCCATTGGGTCGGCATCTTGGAATGAGGTGATAAGCGTCACCTCAGATTGTAATGGGTGAAGGATTTCAGACATAAATCGCTCTCAACAATATTGCGTAAAGGGTTGGCTACTTTATGAGTAAAGTGACCAGTGCTGACTTTGAATACGAGCAATGAAATGGCGTAGATCGCCTTCAAGTGGTCGATCTTCTACGATAAATTCAAACTCCTTAAGCACTTCGTCGCGAATGTGCTTGAGGTTCTCACTCATGTGGTGCTCATCAAGCTCATTGTGGCGCTTACGAAGTTCGAGTGCTTGTGTCCCCGCCAATAGCGACGCTGCTGCCACTTGTTCGGTTAGCTCTAGAACGCGTAAACAGTCACGAGCTGCGATGGTGCCCATACTCACTTTATCTTGGTTGTGACACTCAGTTGAGCGAGAGAATACGCTTGCTGGCATGGTGTGTTTCAATGCTTCTGCTGTCCAAGCTGAAACGCCAATCTGTACTGCTTTAAAGCCGTGGTTGATTGGCTTACGTTCGCCTTCAGCACCCGTTAGGTTGAATGGCAAACCGTTGTTGAACTTGTAGTCCATCAGCTGAGCCATTTGACGGTCAAGCAGATCAGCAAGGTTCGCAACTGCAGTTTTTAACGTATCCATCGCCATTGCAATGTGTCCACCGTAGAAGTGTCCACCATGCAGTACGCGTTCATTATCACCATCGATAATCGGGTTGTCGTTGGCACTGTTTAGCTCGTTCTCGATCATTTGGCGTAGCCAAGGCAGAGAGTCTTGAACCACGCCGATAACATGTGGAGCACAGCGCAGAGAGTAACGATCTTGGAGTCGATCACTGTTACGTGGCGGGCGATCCGCTTGCAGATCATCACGCAGCCATGCCGCAACTTGCTGCTGGCCTGGATGTGGTTTAACAGCAAATAGCGCTTCATCGAAGTGGAAGTCATTGCCATGCATGCCGACAGATACCATTGCGGTGATCTTAGTTGATAGCTGAGCTAGATATTCTGCGCGTTTGTAGGCGATACAAGCCAGTGCCGTCATCACTGATGTACCATTCATCAATGCTAAGCCTTCTTTTGGCTTGAGTTTGATAGGGCTAATGCCTAGCTCTTTGTAGACGTCACTGGTTGGGCGAATTTCACCCTTGTAGATAACATCGCGCTCGCCGATCAGGGCTGCAGCTAAGTAAGACAGAGGCGTCAAGTCGCCACTAGCACCAACAGAACCTTCTTGCGGAATACGCGGTGAAATATTTTGGTTGATCAGGGTAACGATTTGATTGAGCAGATCGTGAGTCACACCAGAGACACCTTGCGACAACGAACAAAGACGCGTTGCTAATACTGCACGAGCTTGCTCATGAGACAGTATTTCACCCAAGCCACAACCGTGGAAGCGTGTTAGATGCAATGGTAATTCATCAACAAGGTTTGGTGGGATTGCTACGGTACATGAATCTCCGTAACCCGTTGTCACGCCATAAATCACGCCTTCTTCTTTCAACAGGCGTTCTAAGAAAGCGACACCTCGGTCGATCTTAGATGTGAACTCGTTACTTGAATTCATCGAGGCTTTTGCGCCCTGTGAGATAGCGACAACATCCTCAATCGTGAGGCGTTCGGCACCAAAAGTGATGCTATTTGGATTCTTTTTCGTCATGGTGCTGGTTGCTCAATGTCCAAAAGTTAAAAAAGTTGTACCACTGAAGCGGTGCTTGCAGTGTGTAGTGCTGAAGTCGGTCTGCGTATTTCTGCACGACTTGCTGTAAAGATTGTTCGCGAGTCTTTCTTGGTAGCTCGATTTTGTCGCTAAAATGCTCGAAATAGACATTAAAATGCGGCTTAGATTGTGAGTCGTCACGTAGGCCAAACAGTAAAAATACGGGTGCTTTTAGCACAGAGGCTAACATAAATGGACCTTGAGGGAATGGAGCTTCCTTACCTAAGAACTCAGCCCATACTGAGCGGCTCTCTTTGCTGGTGGAAGTTCTATCGCCAACAATTACGATCCATTCTCCTTGCTCCAACTTCTGTTGTAATAAGATAGCCGTATCTGGCCCCATTGATGTCACTTGAATCAGGTTTAAATCAGACTGCGGGTTAACTGCTTTCATTACTGAATTAAAACGTTCAGCGTGCTCAGTGAAAACCAGAGCGTTGATTTTAATGTTCGAGTGTCTGCGACCCAAAGCTCGGCACAGCTCAATATTGCCAAGGTGAGATCCAAGGATTAGCACACCTTGCTTATTTGCCACCATGCTCTCGAACTGGTCTTGGCCATGAATAGTCAGGTTATCTGCCGAGAAATCACCTTTCCATGCCGCGAGCTTGTCGAGCATCGTATGGCCAAATGAAAGCAGATGGTTGTAACTGGTTAGTTCTCCGGGGAGCTCAATATTTTGCTGTTCCGTATAGGCTTTTAATTGGAATAGATATTGTTCGGAAGCGTTTCGCGCACGCTGGCCCGTCAAGTGGTAGTAACGCATCACACCACGCAGAATGAGGTTGAACACACCGCGACCTAACAGGGTATAAATGGCTAATAACAGCTTAATGCCTAATACTGTGCCGCGTTCTTTAGTGCGGGACCAGTGTGGTTGTTCAGAAGCTTGCGGCTCTGAATCAGTCGATAAATTTGGGTTATTATCAGCTGAATCGGATTTGAAATGGCGAGCAATCAGTTTTGGTGCTCTTGGCAGCATGCCGAAGAATAGACGTGTATGCATCCAACTGATTTTGACGTTATCCCACAGCGCATCGAAATGAGAGATGCCGTTCTCAGGATAGATAACGCGCGTTTCAACGAAGTCTATGTCGCAACCTTCCCAATACAGGCGAACCAAAATCTCGATATCGAAGTCCATTCTCGAACCAACATCGTACTTATTCAACACAGTTTGAGTTTGGTTGATAGGATACGCTCTAAAGCCACACATGCTGTCTTTAATTGATAAAGAAAGGGTTTCTATCCATACCCAGATATGTGTCGCGTAGCGCCCATAGAGCCTTGCTTTGGGTACGCTGTCGTCGTAGATAGGCTGGCCTGATATCAGACGTTGTGGCTTAGCTTGTGAGGCCTCAATCAATGTTGGCAAGGCTTCCAGGTCGTGTTGCCCATCAGCATCTATCTGAATAGCGTGGCTAAAGCCTAGTTGCTGCGCTTTTTTGATTCCGGCTTTTACTGCGCCGCCTTTACCTTGGTTCTGTTCAAGCGTCACCAAGGTTACGTTTGAATTCTCTGCTAGGGGAGACAGAAACTGTTTTGTTGTGAGTTCACTGCCATCGTCAACGATGATGATCGGTAACTCAAAATGATGGAGTGACGACACCACAGCCGGCATGGTTGCGCCATGGTTAAAGCACGGGATAAGGAAGCAAGCCTTGTAGCTGCTTTCTTTTGTGTGGTGTTGAGAAGTAGCCTCGACGGGAGTGCTATTCACTTTTCTCTCCCAGCTTCATTTTGCCTGAAGAGTGGGTCTGTTCACCGTTGTTTGAGGTGTAACTGAAGCTCAGCTTGTCTTTGTCAGCATCCCATTTGAGTGATAGCTGGATTGTAGCATCAGGCAGGATAGGCTCTTGGAACTTGATGACTTCCATTCCTTTAAAGAAACCAGGAACGCCTAACTCTTGGATTGCGTAGTGAAGTGCCCAATCAATTTGCGTGACGCCAGGTAGAATAGGGAAGCTCTTGAAGTGCCCCTTAAAATCGGTGATATCTCCGCTAACATGAAGTGTCAGGGTCGATTCATTTTCTACCGTGTCTACAGCAATGATGTTTGGTTTTCTTTTATCCATAGGGCGTGCTTAGAATCCTTGGGCAAATATTGGTTCTTTGACAAAAATATAAAAAGATAATCTCAGTGTAAAATACGATCAGCGGTTTCTATGATTTTATTAGCTGTTCTATGTGAGACGTTAATCGCTTGCCTTGGCTGTTGAGAGGAATCTCATCAACAATACGATACTTTCGTGGGATAGCGATTGGCTCTAACCACTTTCTGAGCTCTGTACGCAGCATCAACCAGAATTTGCCTTTGCTCATGGTCGATAGAGCGGCTTGGCCTTCATCTGATAATACCAAAACAGAGGCTAAGATTAATCGCTCAGGCTCCTCAAATGGAATCACCACGCATTCGCTTATCCAAGGCAGTTGCTCCAGTCGTTTCTCCACTTCAACCAGTGATACTCGTTTTTCTTCTATCTTGATCACGCGGTCGGTTCGGCCTTTCAATATGAATTGATTATCCGAGACCATTTCGCATTCATCAGCGGTTTGATACCAGCTATTCTTATCGATGTAGGGCGACAATAACTTAATGCAATTCTCACTGTTGAGACTAGCCTCAATACACTCAAAAAGTTGCCAAGGGGTTTGAGCGCTCTCTTGTTGGCGAAAGGCGATGCCACCGGTCTCTGTGCTGCCAAATACCTCGATAGGTAAATGTCCTAGTAGATCTCGTGACTGGTGAGCCGACTCGGTAGGCAATGGACCACCCGAAGAGAAGATTCCTGCAAGTTGTACCTTGTTGGTCTCATGCTTTAATCGTTTAAGTAGCGCTGGGCTGCTGATCAGTACACAGTTTTGATTTGCGTGAGATAAGATCTGTTCTGGGTATTCAAGGTTGTGTCGAGCAAATGGAACACCAGAGCATAGTGGCCATAAGATTCTAAACAGCAAACCATAGATATGTTGATGAGAAACGGTGCTTTGGATTTGGTTTCCCTTGAGTAACTCCCCCCAGTTCTTGTGTAACTGAGCGGTCTCAATATCGAGGTGTTCTAACGTTTTATCTATCGCTTTTGGCGTGCCACTTGAACCTGAAGTGAACAGAGTTAATGGGACTGTTGCCAAATCAATGGTCGTAAGATTCTCGGTTAGAGGTTTTTGTGCTTCAGTGTTTGAATCCAATAAGGTTTGGATATTACGAACGTCACTCACCTCAACTTCGCCAATCGAGTTATCAACTAGCAGGCAATCAAACTGCTTACTTAACTCAGCAAGCGCACATGGCTGGTAGTTGCCCGGTAAGATGATGTGTTTGTTGGCTGCTGCACATGCCAAAAAGGCCACCGCAAATAGGTAGCTGTCTTGGGTACAAATCGCGATTCGTTGAAAAGGGGATAAAGACAAAAATTGTACGAGTTGAGATAAGTCGTCGTTAAATGTTTGCCACGTAATCTCGCTATTGTCGTCAAAGCAGACAATAGATTCAGGGGTTCTGTCCTGGCTGAGAAGCTCAGACAACGAGGTGTAAGATACGGTTTGGGTCATAACAATTTAACTCTGACGAATGCGCTGTCTTACTACCCACTCTCCTGCAAAGAGTAACCCTGCAAACAGATAGCTGAGTAAGCCATTGTATAGGGTCCATACTTCTAGCGGTTGGAAGCAGGTGTAAAGGGCAATAGAGCCATTGATAACAAAGAACAAGCACCACACTTTGGTGACTTGTCGTGTGTAATCAACGCCACTTTGCGGAAGTTCAGGCTCTTGAAGGCGAGCAAGACGTTCGATAATCGTTTGTGGTTGCCATAGGCTCGAAGCGAATACAACCAGCATACAAACATTAACGATAACGGGATAATAGGTTAGCCAGCCGTGTTGCTTAAAGGCTAAGCCTAAAGCCAGCAGAACAATACCGGCACTTCCACTGATCCAAGCTAGGTGTTTTAGCTCTTTGATTTTAGCCTGACCGCCGGTGAAAATGCGTACAGCAAAGATAGCGGCTAAGGCAATACCAACGGTTTGTAAGCCAAACTTGTTGAGTCCAAAGTAAACCGCTATTGGATAAGTGAAAAGTATAATTGCCGACAGTAAAGTCAGCAGAGGACGCATTAGGCGTCCTTCAATAGTTCAACCACAGATTCGACAACGTCATTAACGGTGCGCACTGCTTTGAACTCTTCAGGTTTGATCTTCTTACCTGTGACGTTCTGTAGGTGAACGACCAAATCAACGGCATCAATGCTGTCTAGGTCTAGATCAAGATAGAGATGAGCTTCAGGGGTGATATCTTCAGCATCAAGCTCGAACAGCTCAATAAGCGCATCTTTAACCTGGTTGTATACTTCTTGTTGGTTAGCTTGTGTCATAAAGATCTGTCTAGTTATTCGTTTGAGAAGAGATGTAGTTCGCTAGATTTTCAACTGACGCAAAGTGCTGTCGAGTGTTTGAATCATCTGCATCGATAACAATGTTGTACTTTTTCTTGATAGCAAGGCCAAGCTCAAGGGCATCGATAGAGTCCAGTCCAAGTCCATCACCAAATAGTGGAGCTTCCGTTTCAATCTCATCAATGCTCATGTCTTCAAGGTTCAATGCGTCGATGATCAGTTGTTTCAGTTCGTTGTGTAATGTTTCCACTTTGGCCTACTTAATGCTTTATCTGAATGCTGCTTTAAGGGGGCGATTCTACATTATATGAGGTATTTTCGAAATGCCGATATCGCCTGTTATGTTATTGATACGCTAAATGTTTTCTTCGGAAGGGAAAATTGTTTGTGCAAGATGATGATTAAGGCGCCTTGCTGCCGAAGTTAAATTATTTGAGCCTTCAATAAATGGTTCGACTTCTATTTTACCTTTCACCGCGACATGAAAAAAGGGCTTCGACGCAGGAACTTGATACCATTTTTTCTCTTTCGTTAAGAATGTCGGAGAAACCGTAATATGAATCACGCGTAAATCGGTTTGTGTTCGAGTCGCGATTTGTGCCGCCCCACGCTGTAAGGATGGTTCAATTCCTGGCGTTGTGCGAGTTCCTTCGGGAAAAATCAGCAGGACATTGCCACGTGAGAAGCGTTCTTCACAGCGCTCTAAAAGATCGTCAGGGGCTTGGTTCGGTATATAACCTGCCGCTTTGACAATCCTTTTCATAAAAGGGTTTTCCCAAATGGCCGCTTTGACGAGGCAATCACATTGAGGAAGTTGGGATGCGATCAGCACATAGTCAATCAAACTTGGGTGGTTTGCGACGATAATGCAGTTACGGTCGTTACGCAGTAGTTCTGCACCATCAATTCGGTAATCGATTGCTCCGGTGAACTTCATGATCTGGCAAAACGCATTGAATGAGAAACGGATTAATCGCTGTGCTTTAAGCTCTCTTTTAATGGTATTGGGAGTGGTTAGCGCGATAGTCGGTAAGATTAAGAAGCTCAATACTAAGCCACCCAAACCAAAGATGGTAAAGCAGAGGCCTGTCGCGAATACTCGCCAATACTGGTCTACTCTGCTCATTACGCTGTACCTGTCTCGGTGTTATTTACCCAAGACCAAGTTTGGTGCTTGCCAGCAATAGCCCACTTATTTGTACCTAATAAGATATGTTGGAGCGTTTGTAACCCTTGTGGTAACACGGAAGATGCTTGGTTGGTCTCTACTGTCCTAGTAATAGAGTATTCACTGCCAGCGGTGAGCACTAAGCCCAGCGCATAATCAGCAAAGTTCTGTGTTTCGTACTCTTGGTAGAGCTCGGGCAGAGGTTGGTCGAAATCGATAACTAACACTCGATGCGACGGATATTGATGAAGGTAAAGATAAGCTTCGATCAGAGCGTTATGGAAAGTATCTTGCCCTGCGGCTATTGAAGTCAGTGGAATCGGTGCTTTGGCGGCAATGGTGGTTAGACCGGCTGCGGTATTATGTACCGACTGCGAGAACGCCATTGGTGAGGCATCGTCACCTTCTAATATCGACTGAATCAAAGTGGCGGTTCGATGCAACTCACCATGTCGGCTAGCAAAGACCAGATAATCAATCGAGGTGTCTTTTAATAGGGTTAACGCGGTTTGGGCAGCAAGTTTGCTTTGCACACTCATTCGGCGGCGCATCATTGGAGGAATAGCTTTAAATTCAGTTGAGCCATCTTGTGGCCAATCTAAATTAGTGCTCCACGCTTGCCATTCAGCAATAGAATTGAGCCCCGCTGAATTTGCAGACCATTTCTCAATATTAAACGACATTAATTGGGATTGATTTGACATAGAGTATTGATTTGCTTTGAGTCTAACTAAATACTATGCGCGCTTATAAATAAACACAGATAAGGAATTTAAATGAAATTACTAAAAATAGCAGTTTCAATGTTATTCATATTCGTTCTTGCAGGATGTGGACGCGTCCAACCTGTAATGAATGTTGAGGATACTCCAGTTGCACTGAATCTTCAAAGTAAACAGGTTAAATCAGCTATTTCTGAATCTGCTGAAAATCGAGGCTGGTTGGTTTCAGAAATAAAGCCTGGTTTGATCCGCGCTGAATTGTATGTTCGTTCGCACCACGCTGTGGTTGAAATTCCTTATAGTGATAAGTTTTACTCTATTCTTTACGTTGAATCAGAGAATTTGAAGTACGACGATGGTGAAATACACCGTAATTACAACCGTTGGGTTAATAACTTAAACGTTGATATTAAACGTAAGCTTGCGCAAATGGCAGCTGAGTAACTCTCTATTATTTAAAGTTAGGTTTTTCGTGTCGGAATATAAATTAGATCCATTCAACGCATTAGAAGCAAAAACAGAAGCGCAGAAATTGTCTTTCGCTCCGATTGTTTTTCATACTGCTCGTACACTTCGTGATTTAGGCATTTTGAAAGCGTTAGATGACGCGGGCAACGAGGGTTTACCAGCAGAGTCTATCTCTGAATCGACCTGTGTCTCTGAGTACGGCGTGAAAGTCCTGCTCGATATGGCGTTAAGTGCTCATATTGTGACTTGGGAAAAGCCTAACTACAAAATGGCTAACCTTGGTTTCTACCTTCTGCATGATGGTATGACTAACGCAAACATGGATTTCACAGCCGATGTTTGTTATGCCGCGATGATGCATCTAACAGAAGCGATTGAAGAAGGCACACCTGCAGGCTTGAAAGAGTTGGGTGATTGGGAAACCATTTACCAAGGCTTGTCTCAATTGCCAGAAAAAGCCAAAGAGAGTTGGTTCAAGTTTGATCACTTCTATTCGGATCGCTCGTTCCCTGTGTTACTTGAAAAAGTCTTCAGCAAGAAACCTAAGTCGCTGGTGGATATCGGCGGCAACACGGGTAAGTGGGCGATGCAATGCTGCAACCATGATGCGGACGTTGAGGTGACGATTGTTGATTTGCCACAGCAGCTAGAAATGGCAATGGCAAACGCGGCAAAGCATGGTCATCAAGAGCGAGTCACGCCATTCCCAGCGAATATGCTCGATAAACAGCAAACTCTGCCAACGGGCGCGGATGTTTGGTGGATGAGTCAGTTCCTTGATTGTTTCTCGCCAATGGAGATTCTGAGCATATTAAAGCGCGTTCGCTCTCATATGTCAGAAGATGCGACTGTCTATATCCTTGAACTGTTTTGGGATTCACAGAAATACGATGCGGCTTCTTATAGCTTAAACGCGACGTCTCTCTACTTTACCTGCTTGGCCAATGGCAACAGTCGTTTTTACCGCAGTGAAGATTTCTTAGAGATTGTTGAAGAAGCGGGCTTTGAAGTGGTAACGCGTACCGACGATATCGGTCTTGGTCACACGCTTCTAGAATTGAAAGCTGGCGCGCAATAAAAATAACAAACATGGCTTAAATAATGAAAAAACTATCAACTCAAGTGGTGATCATCGGAGCTGGGCCATCAGGGTCTATTGCTGCGTCTTTACTTCATAAAAAAGGCATCGATGTTCGAGTGATTGAAAAGAGCGTATTCCCTCGCTTTTCTATTGGTGAAAGCCTATTACCAGCTTGTATGGAAGTGATTGAACAGGCTGGGATGACTGACGCAGTGATCAACGCTAACTTCCAATACAAAGATGGCGCTGCCTTTCGCAAAAATGGCGTTTATACGGCGTTTAATTTTGAAGACAAGTTCTCTTCTGGCCCTGGAACTACGTTTCAGGTTCAGCGAGGTGCCTTTGATAAGGTTTTGGCAGATACGGCTGAGGCGCAGGGTGTCTGCATTGATTACCAACATGAGTTAATGGGCATTAATTTCACCGACGACAGCACCATTTTAGATGTACAAGTGCTGGGTGGAGAGCGTTATCAGATAGAAGCGCAATACGTTCTGGATGGCAGTGGTTTTGGTCGAGTGCTACCAAAAATGCTTAACTTGGCAGAGCCGTCATCGCTCCCTCCACGCAAAGCTATTTTTACGCACATTAACGATCATATTGCAGAGGTGGATACCGATCTTGAATATGACCGAAATAAAATTCTTATCTCTGTGCATCCAACCAACCCTGATGTTTGGTATTGGTTGATCCCGTTTAGTAACGGTGTCTCTTCGTTTGGTGTCGTAGGAGAGCCTAAGTTCTTTGAGTCCTATCCAGAAGACAAGATTGCTGCAATTAAACAGCTGGCAGCGGAAGAGCCGGGCTTGGCTGAGATACTGGCAAGCGCCGAGTATCCAAACCCTGCGGGTGAAATTGGTGGCTATTCTGCCAATGTAAAACATTTGGCGACGGATAAGTACGCGTTGCTTGGCAATGCTGGTGAGTTCCTTGACCCGGTGTTCTCGTCAGGCGTGACGATTGCGATGAAGTCGGCACAGTTTGCGGTTGAGTGTGTCGAAAAGCAACTTAACGGTGAGAAGGTAGATTGGGAACGCGATTATGCCGCTCCTTTGATGGTTGGTGTAAACACCTTTAGAACGTATGTTGAGGGGTGGTACTCAGGTACTTTGCAGGATGTGATTTTCTATCAAGATCCAAATCCAAAGATTAAGCAGATGGTGTGCTCAATTCTGGCGGGTTACGCATGGGATCAAGCCAACCCTTATGTGAAAGAGTCTAAGCGCCGATTGGCGACACTGGCTGAGATATGCCGAAACTAGGTAATCGATTTTGTATGTAGCAATACTCTAAATTGCCACGATGGATCGTCATAAATTAAAAACAGCCGCAATGTGCGGCTGTTTTTGTATCTGAAAAATATGGGCGGTCAGCTTAATCGGATTTAAGCCTATTTTAAGTCGATGCTGTTCAACCGTCCCATAAATATAAGTAGATCAATTACGTCTTTGTGAGCATCAAGCAGCGCACGTTTGGTTTGGCTATAAGCTGCAAGTCGTCCGTGCTTTCTGATTGAACATACCTTGGTTTTGTACTTGTAGTCACCATTCTCAGAGAAGACGCGCCACTTAGCGATGTAGCACTCGTCGCGGTGCTCAGGATCACTCTGAGTTGGATTTGGCTTGAATACAATTTTGGGTTCTAAACTATGAGGCAGGCGCGTCATTAGGTAGGGCTCTTTGAGGACTTTGGGCCAAAATTTACCCCAAAGCTGTCTGCCCAGTTCATCTCTTAATTTAATGGTTTTCTTTAGTGCTTTGTCTTCACCCATACGAACAAAACCGACCGACCGATGCAGCACCGTATCTTCGGGAGTATGGATGTGGATCTTAAAAGCGGTTTTGCCTTTCGAGATAAAGCGGTAACCGGTAGCACCAATTAGATTATTCTGACTCATAGTTTGCTAAGTGATGATTATGTTATTAATAAGATTACGCCAAATACTGCAAAACCGAAACTAATACCCATGAAAAAAATAAAGCCTTAGCATCTTTGCTGAGGCTTTATTAGAAACTCTGAGACGAGAGTGTCGCTAACTACATGATTTTCTGCATCACATCACCAATTTGAATGCTTCCCGCAAGGCTTGGCTGATCAATCGTGAGTTCCGCTTCGTTTTCGTAAACGCGAGAAACCGTTAGGGTGATGTCGCTTTGAGAAACCTTGTTGCGTGGCAAACCGCGTTGGTCGATAAACGAACCTGTGTGCCACAGTTGTAACTTGTCACCTTGTTGTACGCCATGCATTCGACCTAAATCAATGGTCACAGTGTTACCAAATACCGCTGCAACCTCTGGAAGGGTGATCTTACATGACACTTCCGATTCTAAGTCCAACATAATATTACGGCTAACACGCAGCATCATGCTGCCGTAGGTTGATGCCCAGAAACGGGCACTGCGGGTGTCGACTTCACTGGTCTTAGCAAATGGCCACTTTGCCACTTCACGATAGCTACGGTTGTAAACCTGATGTCCTGTTTTACCATCGAAGACTTGCATCTCTAACGCAAACTGGCGATTGATGATGTCGTCTTTCAACAGTTTGGACTCGATGGTCGCGGTTAAATCGGTAATGTCGCCACCAATGATGTATTGTGCGCCAGTGTCTTGGGCGATCATCTTGATCACTTCAGGTCGACGTTTGTCGATGTCGTAATTGGTCGTGCCAACGGAAACAAAGCTGCGAGACTCTTGCGCCAGCTGTCGATCTACGACATGACCAAAATCATCACCGATGTTATAGATTCTGCCCATTACAGCTTGCTGTGGGGAAGTCACATCGATGTTGCCGACCAAAAATGTCTTCTTATATTGGCTCTCATGGCAAGCATTTGCCGAAGGATAGATATCGATCCTTGCGGTGATCATTATATTGCCACTGCGTTTTTTCTCTTTTTCTACCAAGATGTAGCGCACTTCATGATTGGTAAATTGAAACTCTTTTTTGTTTGCGTCGAGGTAGGGCGTGAGGTTGGCAATGCTACCAATGTCGGCTCCTGAGAACTGGATCGCTTTATATACCGCGTCTTCCAGAGCATGGACCCTTGCCGTTTCCTCTGACGATACGATGGCTGCGGTACCGGTAACCTCATACCAAGAGGCATGAGCACTGAAGCTTATGGTTATCAGTGAACTTATTGAAAATAAGTAAGAAATTATTTTTTTCATCTATTCGTTACCAGTTGGGTATAAATATTGCTTAACAAATAACTATAAGCTTGAAGCTGACTTAAGTGCGTTTTTCTTAATCTGAACCATTAATGAAAAGCAAAGACTGTTCCAACATTGTAATCCATTGAAAAGAATAATGGTGAGAACATATTGGAACAGGTGGCACTAAAACTATCTGGAGATTAGAGAATGAAAAAATGGCTCGTAGTAATGAGTGTCATGTTACTGACATCATGCGCTTATTCGCCGATCTATAACGGCAAGTCTGAATATTCAGGCAGTCAGTTTATGTTGATGGACAGCCCTCGTCATACCATGGATTTTTTTGTGGAAAGTATGACTGAAGATTTGATCATTTCGAATACAAGTATTTCAGCGAGAACGCCAATAGCAATTACTTCGTTTGTGGACCTGCAGCACATGGACACAACGAACTGGCTAGGCAACTCGGTATCAGAAGGCTTCATTCATCAGTTTCAGCGTCGTGGTTTCAAGGTGGTTGATTTTAAAACTACTGGCTCTATCCAAGTGACTCACCAAGGTGACTTTGCGTTGAGCCGCGATTGGAAAGACCTCGCACAAGAGCAAGACGTACAGTATGTATTGACAGGCACCATGCTTCGTCAAGAAGGCGGTGTACTAGTAAATGCTCGCGTTGTTGGCATGCAAACTCGAATTGTAGTGGCGACGGCACAAGGCTTTTTACCTGCAGACCGTATTGGCCGTGACCTAGATACTCTCAACAGTATTCGAACTCAAGATGGCGTGATCATTCGTTCCGATCCAACGATCAGTCAGCCTTATACTGTTATTCTTCGCCCTTAGGAGTTCGAGATGAAGAAGTTAATGTTTGTTGTTGCCGCTTTATTGCTTGTTGGCTGTCAGCCATTGCAGAGCATGAGACCTGATGATTTCTTAGTGGCTGTTGGCTATGCGAGTATCAGTGAGCAGAAAGGTCGTAACGACGAAGAGAGACGTATCCGCGCGATGAGAGCCTCTAAGATCGATGCTTATCGTGAGCTTGCTGAACAGGTTTACGGCATGCGAGTAAGCGGTCGAGCAGAACTTGAAGATCAACGGCTTGGTACAGAGCGTACGTCAGGTGCGGTTGATGGTGTTATCCGTGGCGCAGAAGTGGTGCGCAGTTACCCTGTGGGTGATAGCTACGTAACAGAGCTTCAGTTGGATATTCGCAAGATGGATCAGCTACGTAACTACGGTGAAGTTCAGGCAGTACCTGAGAAGAGACAACAAACACTGTTCTAATTTCGGTGTTCGAATTGAATATTCAGTGATATTGGTTGCTACTTGCTTTCCAGATGGCATATCGGCAACCAATAACTAATATGGATGTAAAAGCGGCAAGTATGAAAATACTTGCCGCTTTTTTGTTTATCGATTTTGTCAGGGTGTTCAAAGGCTGATTAGAAATTTTGATAAAGGACAACGACAGAAATAGCCTGAGATACAGATACAGATACAGATACAGATACAGATACAGATACAGATACAGATACAGATACAGATACAGATACAGACTTAAGTAGGAGTGTTGTTGAAGAGGTAGCTTAACTAGGCTTTTACGTTGGTTCCCAGCGTGGAAATAGTATGCGTTTGACCACCGGCATTGTAGGTCATGCCAATTTTACCGTGGCTTTGCTGCATCATATTGCTGAGTTTTTTGAAGCTAAGGTGTGCTCGATTCAAGGCTTCGCCATTAACAAGGTTCGCTTGCTGGCAATCGTGCACTATCGACTGGATCTTTGTGACTAACTGAGCAAGTTCAGGATTCTCGGTCAGTTCTGAGATATTGGTATGGGTCGCGATTCGCTGATCGGTTGATCTTAATTGTTCAACAAGGACTACTTTTTCTTTGGCGATTCGCTCAATATCGTTTGATTGTCGGCTCGTAATAGCGGTTTTCTCTGAACTTAATAATTCAGATAAGGCTTTGGCATTTTGAAGTTGAAAATTAACTAAATCTGCTAGTGCCGCCATAACGTAAACCTATTCATAACCTCGTATGCTTTAAGACAATCACTTCAATCAAAAGTGAGTGTTGGCTTAAAGACCTTTTAATTCATCTTCGAACTTGATCATGTTGTCTGCCAGTTTTTCTGGATCAACAGTGTATGAACCGTTCGCAATCGCTTCTTTGATCGCTGCTACTTTCACAGAATCAAAGCTTGGTTGTGCTGCCATATCTTGGTGGAGCTGACCAATCGCTTTGCCTTGTTGGCTAAGTGAAACCGCATCTTTGCTTGCTGGTGATTTAGTTGATACATCAGAACGTGATGCCTCAGAACTAGAATCAGAGCGTACTGCTGATCGGTTAGTGGTCGTTAGGGTTTGCCCTGAACGAATATTATCAATGCCTGCCATAGTTAAGCCTTTTTCTTCAAAAATGGGAACCTGTACAGTCAATATCGACCAAGGGTTCGAATACTTTAGCAATTTTTAGCTCAATAGTCGAAAAGCGACAAAACACCGCCGCCGTTATATTTGGCGTTAGAGTAGAGAGTGAAATCGCTAACGATACCGTCAATTTAGAAGTAAAGAGTTAAAAGTAAACTGTGACTTCAGACATGCTGGTAACAATTCCTTCAATTATACGCTGTGATTTGTCATTTTTCACTCTTACTTGATCACCCATAGAGCCATCGGTAAGCGCAGTCCCTTTGGTGGTAATGGTCATGCCACCTTTTACTGCCTGTATGATAACCTTCTCGTTTCGGCACACGACACAGATATCACCTCTTTCTACAACATCGCCCGGTCTTAGGTTCTTTTTTACCTTAGCGCCGATGACTTGTTGTGGGGCTGTGAAACCTTGGCGACGAAACTTGTTAAGAGAAATCATAGCGGTGGTGACATCGTATTGACCGACGATTTCGCCTCTCGCGAGTGAACGAGTGGTGGTGACAAGGGGCACCGACATCGAAAGACGCACGGGTACATAAACGCGCCACTCATCAGGAACACATTGCACTAAAACCGTAATACTGCTGCGGGTATTGGTGGTGGTTGAGGCGCTGGTCTCTAAAGGAATTGGGCAGTCTGTCGCTTTGATTCTTGAATCAACATTTGCTGAATTAACAAAGAGTTCGCCGCCTTGTGGCTGCTCTACCGTATCAAGGATATGTTGTTCTGCTGCAGACTGAATCATCTCAATTTGTTCTGGGGTCGCAGCTTGTACAAAAAAACTAAACAATATTGATAAAATGCCGATAAACTTAGCGACAGTTTTAAAAGTAGCTCTACACATTGCTATGGAAAAAAGCGGCAGATTTGTTTTATAATACATCATTCCGTTTCTCTAGTGGTTCGTAGCCTGCAGTAGACTAACACTTTTTATCCAAAAAAGTTTGATATGGAGATGAGCTCATGACGGGTATTCTTGATTCGGTGAATCAGCGTACGCAACTCGTCGGTCAAAACCGATTAGAATTACTAACCTTTCGCCTAATGGGGCGTCAGCGTTACGGCATTAATGTCTTTAAAGTAAAAGAAGTGCTTCAATGCCCTAAGCTGACGAAGATGCCAAACTTGAACCCACTGGTTAAAGGTGTCGCACACATTCGTGGCCAAACGATCTCTGTGATCGACTTGAGCTTAGCGATTGGTGGCCGTCCTACAACGGATGTTGAAAAGTGTTTTGTGGTTATCTCTGAGTTTAACCGAACCATTCAAGGTTTCTTGGTAAGTTCAGTAGAGCGCATTATTAACATGCACTGGGAATCGATTCTTCCGCCGCCGGATGGCGCAGGTAGAGCTAACTACCTGACAGCGGTAACCAACATTGACAATGAATTGGTAGAAATTCTCGATGTTGAGAAGATCCTTGCAGAAATTTCTCCTGTTGATGAAACAATGGACAGCAAGATTGCTGAAGACATTGCGAAAGTAGAACAAGAGAAAGAACTGGTTCGTCGCATTTTGATCGCTGATGACTCGACCGTTGCTCGTAAGCAGGTCCAACGTGCTATTGAGTCAATTGGCTTTGAAGTTATCTCAGTGAAAGATGGTAAAGAGGCCTATGAGAAGCTGGTGCAGATGTCATCAGAAGGCAGTATTTACGACCAGATTTCGTTGGTGATTTCAGATATCGAAATGCCAGAGATGGATGGATACACGCTAACTGCTGAGATTCGTCGTCACGCCGAACTTAAAGATTTATACGTAATTTTACACTCATCATTGAGTGGTGTATTTAACCAAGCCATGGTTGAACGCGTAGGAGCCAACTCCTTCATCGCGAAATTCAACCCTGATGAGCTTGGTGCAGCGGTAAAAGCTGCGTTAACTAACTAAAAGAGACATTAATGACTGCTATAACAATAAGTGATCAAGAGTATCGCGATTTCAGCCGTTTCTTAGAATCTCAATGTGGCATTGTATTAGGTGACAGCAAGCAGTATTTAGTGCGCAGTCGTTTAAGCCCATTAGTAACGAAGTTTAAGTTAGCTTCGTTATCTGATTTGTTGAGAGATGTAGTAACAGGTCGAAACCGTGAGCTGCGTGTGGCTGCTGTCGATGCCATGACGACGAACGAGACACTTTGGTTCCGTGATACTTACCCGTTTGCTGTGCTTGCGGATAAGCTTCTACCGGAAATAGCGGCAAATAAACGTCCTATTAAGATTTGGTCTGCCGCAAGCTCTTCAGGCCAAGAAGCATACTCAATGGCAATGACGATTCTTGAAACTCAAGCTCGTAAGCCGGGTATGCTGCCAAATGTATCGATTACCGCAACTGACATCTCAGCAAGTATGTTGGATATGTGCCGCACGGGCGCGTACGACAACCTAGCTTTGGGACGCGGACTTTCTCCTGAGCGTCGTCGTACCTTCTTTGAAGATGCGGGTGATGGTCGTATGAAAGTGAAAGACAACGTGAAGCGCATGGTGAACTTCCGTCCTCAAAACTTGATGGACAGCTATGCATTGTTAGGCAAGTTCGACATCATTTTCTGTCGTAACGTGCTGATTTACTTCTCACCTGATATGAAGTCAAAGGTACTTAACCAGATGGCAAACAGCCTCAACCCTGGTGGTTACCTACTATTGGGTGCGTCTGAATCGTTAACAGGCTTAACGGATCGTTTTGAAATGGTTCGCTGTAATCCAGGCATCATCTACAAATTAAAGTAATGAATAGCACCAGTATAAGGTGCGACGTTACTGCTTAAATTCAAAACCCAGCCAAGTGCTGGGTTTTCTTTTTCCTGCTTAAGCTATATCTTTAAGTCAGAGTGACATTCCAATTTACTCTATTTTTTGGCTTGTATATTGCAAGTTTACCTACGAGTAACCTGTAAAAGTATTGATAGACCGCTTTGTTTTAAAAGTTGGTATATATATTGCTTTGGTTATTTCATAACAGTCAGTTCTTGAGTTGAGGTTTACATGGCTATTTCTTTTGACAATGCTTTGGGCATTCACCAGCACACAGTTGGTGTACGTGAGCGTAACGCTGAGGTGCTTTCCACCAATATCGCGCAAGCAAACACGCCTGGGTATAAAGCAAAGGGATTAGACTTTAAGAAATCACTGCAAGCGGCAAGTTCTGGGGCAAGCATTGGTCTTAGCCGTACAGATGGTCGGCACATTTCTGCCTCAACAACGGTGAACGGGGAAACGAAGTATCGAATTCCTACACAACCTGATACAGGAGATGGCAACACGGTTGATTTGGATTTGGAAAGAAACCTTTTCATGCAAAACCAAATTAGGCATCAAGCCTCTCTCGACTTCTTAGGAAGTAAGTTCAAGAATTTAACTAAAGCGATTAAAGGGGAATAATTAGATGAGCTTATTTAATGTATTCAATGTGACTGGTTCTGCGATGAGTGCTGAATCTGTTCGTCTAAATACTACCTCGAGCAACCTTGCAAACGCGGACAGTGTAAGTAGTTCTGCTGAAGAAACTTACAAGGCTCGCCACGCAGTGTTCGGCGCTGAGTTAAATCGAGCACGCAACAGTGACCACACTGTGCCTGTGAAAGTATTGGGTATTGTAGAAAGCGATAAGCCGCTGAGCGCGGAGTACAACCCTGATCACCCATTAGCGAACAACGAAGGCTACATCTACAAGCCTAACGTGAACGTTATGGAAGAGATGGCAAACATGATTTCGGCATCACGTGCGTACCAAACGAACGTACAGGTTGCTGACTCGAGTAAACAAATGCTGCTGCGTACGCTGCAGATGGGTCAATAAGGATAAGGAGGTAGCACATGGCTGGAATCAACAACAATGTTGGTCAAAGCGGCTTGTCCTATGTTGACCAGCTGAAGAGTCTTCAAGATGGCGCTAAAAAGCCCGATGAAACAACAGGTAAGCAGGATCTTAAACAAGAAGATTTCTTATCTTTGTTGACTAAGCAACTAGCACAACAAGACCCTTTCAAGCCGGTTAGCAATGACCAGATGATTGCGCAAATGGCTTCATTTGCGACTGTAGATGGCATTGGCAAAATGAATACACAGTTTGAAAGCTTGAATTCATCAATGACCTCTAACCAAGCACTTCAGGCATCCTCTTTGGTTGGTCGTGACGTATTGGTTCCTGGTGCGGCAGGTGTAAAACCCGGTGATGGCGGTATGGCGGCAATGGTTAAGCTTCCTCAGGCAATGGACAATGTAATGGTCCGTGTTGAGAACGAAGTTGGCCAATTGGTTCGCACATTTGATATCGGCTCTAAACCATCTGGTGATACACGTGTTGAATGGGACGGAAAAGACGAAGACGGTAACCCATTGCCGGCCGGTAAATATAACGTGAAAGCGTCGGGTTTACTGGATGGCGAGAACACAGAGTTCCAAGTTTCCAGTTATGCGAACGTGAACAGTGTGCTTCTTGGTAAGGGTGATGGCAACGTACTACTCAATCTGGCTGGTTTCACATCGCCAGTACGACTTGCTGAAGTACTAGAAGTTGGTAAAGCGTAGCTCTTTATTGAGTGACTATGCTAGCTAGATAGATTAGGAGAATATTGGAATGTCATATGTAGCTTTAAGCGGCCTATCCGCTGCACAATTAGACCTGAATACAACCAGTAACAATATTGCGAACGCAAACACGTTTGGCTTTAAAGAGTCTCGTGCAGAGTTCGGTGATGTTTACTCAAACTCGTTGTTTACTAACGCAAAAACGACGTCTGGTGGTGGTGCGCAAGCTAGCCAAGTGGCGCAACAGTTCCACGAAGGTTCAAGTATTTATACGAACAACCCAATGGATTTGCGTGTAAGTGGTACAGGTTTCTTTGCAGTATCGAAAGATCGCATGGTGCCAGAGATTAACGAACTAACGCGTAATGGTGCATTTCACCTAAACAAAGACAACTACATGGTTACGGCTAATGATGAGTTTCTTTTAGGTTACGATGTGGATCCAAACTCGGGTGAAGTTCTTTCTTACGCGCCAAAGCCTCTCGACATTCCTGCTGAGTTTGGTAAGCCAAAACAGACAGAAAACATTGAAGTAGGGGTCAACCTTCCTGCAAATGGTGATCTTAAAGACCCGGCTGCATTTAACTACCAAGATGCTGATACTTATAACCGTGCAACGTCTTCGACGGTATACGATTCTATGGGTCAGTCTTACAAGTTAACGACTTACTACCTCAAAGATCAGACTCAACCAAACACTTGGCAAACGTACTACACCATGTCAGATGAGAATGGTGAGAAGCCATTGAACATTACTGGCGGTGATGCGACGAATGCAACAGGTCATGTTGGTCACACAATGAAGTTCAACAATGATGGTACGTTAGCAAGCCTAAACAGTGGTCAGCCAATTAACTCTGATCCTCTAGGTGCAGGTGCGAACCCAATTGACTTGAACGGTGCCGATCCAACACAGGTGCTTAAGTTTGGTCTGGATTCTTCAACTCAGTTTGCTGCTCCGTTTGAATTGACTAAGTTTGATGAAGATGGTGCGACAACAGGTTTCTTAACTAAAATCGATTTCGATGAGTACGGCAGTGTTCTAGGTACTTACTCAAATGGTGAAAACGTGATGCTTGGCCGTGTAGGCTTAGTTCGTGTACCAAATGAGCAAGGTCTAGATAAGAAAGGTGGCACTCAATGGGATTCTACTAATGACTCAGGTGACAAGATCTGGGGTGAATCGAACAAAGGTTCATTTGGTAGTATCAACAACGGCTCTCTAGAGCAATCGAACATCGATATGACTCAAGAATTGGTTGATTTGATTTCTGCTCAACGTAACTTCCAAGCGAACTCGCGTTCTCTAGAAGTACACAACCAGCTACAACAGAATATTCTTCAGATTCGTTAATCGTTTCGAGCGTTTGAATCATCTGCGAATACCCAATTCAATGTTATTGAATTGGGTATTGTTGTTTGTCTTCTTATTTGCCGCCCCTATTGCCGCACGGTAATGCCACTGGCAACAATTCTTCCTCAATGATCCTTTAATGATCACCCATCCTTGTTCATTTTATATTTAAACTATTGATAAATAACAGTTAAAAATATTGGCACAGTGTTTGCTTTATAAGCTCTAGAAGATGATTTTTTGGAGCAAAATTATGGATCGCGCACTGTTTCTTGCCATGAGTGGCGCTAAGCAAAATATGCAGGCTTTGCAGCTACGTGCAAACAACCTTGCCAACGTGAGTACAACGGGTTTCCGTGCTGATTTAGCACAAGCACGTTCAATGCAAGCGTATGGTGAAGGCATGCCTACTCGTGTTTTCAGTATGACAGAGCGTCCGGGCCATAATTTCTCGCAAGGTAGTGTGGTTACCACTGGCCGAGATCTCGATGTTACCGTTCAAGGTGATGGTTGGATTTCAGTTATGGATAACACCGGCCGCGAAGGTTTAACACGTAACGGCAACCTTAAGGTTGACCAAAACGGTTTGCTAACTAATGCAAGTGGTCATTTGGTGCTAGGTGAAAACGATGCGCCAATCACACTGCCCATCCCAATCAGTAAAGTAGAAATTGGTACTGACGGTACGATTTCGGTGATTCCTCAAGGCGCTCCAGCTGAAGAATTGGCCGTAGTTGATCGTATTAAGCTTGTACGTCCAAACAACCAAACTTTGTTTAAAGATACGAATGGTCTATTCCGTTCGAAAAACCCAGATCAGGCATACGAAGCAGATGCAGCGGTAACGTTGCTAAAAGGTGCTATCGAAGGCAGTAACGTAAATGCCGTAGGTGAAATGACCAGCTTAATTGACTTACAACGTCAGTTTGAAATGCAGGTCAAGATGATGAGCACAGCAGAGGAAATGGACAAGTCGTCTGATTCACTGCTTCGTATGAGCTAATAGAATTTAAAGGAAATTGCTATGCATCCAGCACTATGGGTAAGTAAAACAGGTTTAGACGCCCAACAAACCAATATCTCAACGATTTCGAACAACCTTGCCAACGCCTCGACCATTGGTTTTAAAAAGAGCCGCGCGGTATTTGAAGATCTGTTCTACCAGAACATCAACCAACCGGGTGGTCAATCGTCTCAGAACACTGAGCTGCCAAGTGGTTTGATGTTGGGTGCTGGTTCTAAAGTTGTTGCTACTCAGAAAGTGCACACGCACGGTAACGCACAAACAACGTCGAACAGCCTAGATATGATGATCGAAGGTGACGGCTTCTTCCAAGTTGAGATGCCAGACGGTGAAACGGGTTACAGCCGTAATGGTCAGTTTACTCTGAACGGTGACGGCGCAATCGTAACATCGGGCCAAGGTTACCCTCTACAACCAGAAATCGTAATTCCTGAAGACGCGATCTCAGTAACGGTTGGTAACGACGGTGAAGTATCGGTTCGTCTACGTGGTGAGCAAAACAACGTCGTAGTTGGCCAAATCACGATTACAGACTTCGTAAACCCAGGCGGTTTAGAGCCAGTCGGTCAAAACCTTTACTTACCGACTGGTGCGAGTGGTGACCCGCAAGAAGGTGTACCGGGCTTCGATGGCCTAGGTAACATTCGTCAGTCGATGCTAGAAACATCGAACGTAAACGTAACCGAAGAGCTGGTAAACATGATTGAAGCTCAACGTGTATACGAAATGAACTCAAAAGTTATTTCGTCAGTAGACAAGATGATGAGCTTTGTTAACCAACAGCTGTAATTGGTTTGTTAGCCGTTTACTTATTCGAATTCATCAACGTGTTTCTACTAATTGATCCATTGACCACTGCCTGCTGAGAGTATATCGCCATGAAACGTATTTTTTGTTTAGCTCTGTTTATGTCTATGACGGGTTGTGCTGTGCTGGACCCGATAGAGACTCCAGCAGAAGAAAACGCAACCACAGTAGTTGATGCAGTGGAAGGTGATAAGTCGGCTGAAGAGAGCTCAGGCATTATCGACACGCTTCGTGGTAGAACCGATCCAATTGCAGGTGACCCTGCATGGGCGCCAATCAATCCAAAGCAGAAACCAGAGCATTACGCAGCGGCAACGGGTTCACTATTCAATGTGAATCATATTGGCAGCATGTACGATGACTCAAAACCGCGTGGTATTGGTGACATCATTACTGTGGCGCTAGATGAGAATACTCGAGCGACCAAAAAAGCCAACGCAGACATGTCTAAGTCGAACGATGCATCGATGGAGCCTTTGGCCGTTGGTGGTCAAGAGCTAACGATCGATAAGTACAACTTCTCTTACGATCTGAGCAACACCAATACCTTCGCTGGTGACGCATCAGCCAACCAAAGTAACAGCATCAGCGGCTACATTACCGTAGAAGTTATTGAAGTATTAGCCAACGGTAACCTAGTGGTTCGTGGTGAAAAGTGGATGACATTGAACACAGGCGATGAGTATATCCGCCTGAGTGGCACTATCCGTCCAGACGATATTGATTTCGAAAATACCATCGCTTCAAACCGTGTTTCTAACGCAAGAATTCAGTACTCGGGTACGGGCGTGCAGAAAGATATGCAAGAGCCTGGATTCTTGGCACGATTCTTTAATGTATCTCTGTAGGGCTTGAGAGGGTGTCGACATACTGATAGCCTCTATCACTCAGCCATATTTAGCTAAGCTATTATAAATTAAAGCAATACAGACAGGTTACTCAATGAAAAAACTAACACTCGTACTATTCGGCATGCTATTTCTTGCCACCAGTGCCCATGCTGCGCGTATTAAAGACGTGGCAAAAGTGGCGGGTGTTCGTAGTAACCAACTTGTTGGCTACGGTTTGGTGACAGGTTTGCCGGGTACAGGTGAGACAACTCCCTTTACCGATCAAACGTTTAACGCAATGCTGCAAAATTTTGGCATCCAATTGCCGCCCGGCACTAAGCCAAAAACCAAAAACGTAGCGGCTGTTATTGTGACTGCTGAACTGCCAGCTTTCTCTAAGCAAGGTCAGGAAGTTGACGTAACCGTGTCTTCTATCGGTTCGGCAAAAAGCCTACGTGGTGGTACGCTGCTACAAACCTTTTTAAAAGGTCTTGATGGCCAGGTGTATGCCGTAGCGCAAGGTAACTTGGTAGTAAGTGGTTTTAGCGCGCAGGGTAACGACGGTTCTAAGATTGTTGGTAACAACCCTAACGTTGGCATCATCTCTAGCGGTGCAACGGTTGAACAAGAGATTCCAACCCCATTCGGTCGCGGTGACTATATTACCTTCAACCTAATCCAATCAGATTTTACAACGGCTCAGCGTTTGGCTGATGCGGTTAACAACTTCTTAGGCCCACAAATGGCGTCTGCGGTAGACGCGACGTCAGTAAAAGTTCGTGCACCTCGAGAAATCAGCCAACGTGTGGCTTTCCTGTCTGCAATTGAAAATATCGAATTCGACCCTGCAGAAGGTTCTGCAAAAATCATTGTTAACTCTCGTACCGGTACGATCGTGGTTGGTAAGCACGTTCGCTTAAAAGCGGCGGCGGTAACGCACGGTGGTATGACGGTCGCAATCAAAGAAAATCTCAACGTAAGCCAACCGAATGCATTTTCTGGCGGCCAAACAGTAGTGGTTCCTGATTCAGATATCGAAGTCACTGAAGCTGATGGCAAGATGTTTAAGTTTGAACCTGGCCTAACGCTGGATGATTTGGTTCGAGCAGTTAACGAAGTCGGCGCAGCGCCTTCTGATCTAATGGCAATCCTTCAAGCACTGAAACAAGCGGGTGCGATTGAAGGCCAATTGATCATTATCTAAGGGGTTAAGCATGATTAAGAATAACAATGACATCGGCTTTATCCACGACATCGGCAGCCTAGACCGCCTTCGTCAACAAGCGGTAAACGGTGAAGAAGGCAGCGAGAAAGAAGCATTAACCGCTGCGGCAAAGCAGTTTGAATCAATTTTTACCTCAATGTTGTTTAAGTCGATGCGCGATGCGAACTCAAGCTTCAAATCGGATATGCTGAATAGCCAGAACGAGCAGTTTTATCGCCAAATGCAAGATGAGCAAATGGCGAGTGAGTTGAGTGCTTCAGGTTCGTTAGGTCTTGCGGATATGATTGTGGCGCAGTTAAGCGCGGGTCAAGCAAGCGATGCGATGGAAGATAAGGTTCGTAGTGAAGGCTTTGATACTTCATTACAAAGACCTCAATACTCAGGCCGTTCAGAAGGTCGAGCATCAGAAGTACAATCTGCGCAAGCAGCAAAACAGCCAGTATCCTTTGATTCTCCAGAATCGTTTGTGACCTCAATGAAGCCTTACGCAGAAAAAGCAGCGAGCGCGCTTGGTGTGGACTCGTCTCTACTATTGGCACAAGCTGCCCTTGAAACGGGTTGGGGTTCTAAAATGGTTAAGAACTCTTTGGGCAACAGCAATAACCTATTCAACATCAAAGCAGACAGAAGTTGGAAGGGCGATAAGGTTGCTACGCAGACACTTGAGTTCCACGGTAAAACAGCCGTTAAAGAGTCGGCTTCTTTCCGTTCTTACTCAAACTTTGAAGATAGCTTTAACGACTATGTGAAGTTCTTGAACGAAAACCCAAGATACGAAACGGCATTGCAGCATCAAGGTAACTCAGAGAACTTCATCAAAGGTATCCACCAAGCAGGTTACGCAACTGACCCTAACTATGCAGATAAGGTATTGCGCGTTAAAGCTAAGATTGATGAGATGAACTAATCACCTTTAATGAACATTGAGAGCTTGCCATTGGCAGGCTCTTTTCCTATCTATCACCTCAAGTTTTGCTGCGAAGTCTGTAGTTATCTCCTTACACTTCAATAAATTATTGCCTTTGAGTTCTCAGTTTTATCTATTGGCATATATATTGCTTTATCTCTTGATGATATGCAGTTGTAGTTAATCAGTTTGCGCTGATTTTGTTAAGTTTTTTGGGGGCATTATGGCGTCGGATCTTCTGAATGTAGGGGCACAAAGTGTTCTTACCGCTCAGAGACAGCTAAACACCACAGGTCATAACATTTCTAACGCCAACACAGAGGGCTATAGCCGCCAATCTGTGATTCAAGGTGTGAATGACCCGCGCCAGTACGGTGGCCAAACCTATGGTATGGGTGTGCATGTGGAAAATGTTCGCCGCTCTTGGGACCAATTTGCCGTCAATGAACTTAACCTATCGACAACCAATGCCGCCAACAAAGGTGATACCGAAGCCAACCTAGACATGCTGTCGGGCATGTTGTCATCGGTTGCTTCGAAGAAGATCCCAGAAAACCTCAACGAGTGGTTTGACTCGGTTAAAACATTGGCCGATACACCGAATGATGTTGGTGCGCGAAAGGTTGTATTAGAAAAGGCTGGGCTATTAACTAAAACGTTGAACGAATTTCATGAAACAGTTCGCCAACAGTCTGATTCTACCAATAAAAAGTTAGATATGGGTATCGAGCGAGTTAACCAACTGGCTTACGAGATCCGTGACGTGCAACGCTTAATGATGCGAACTCCTGGGCCACATAACGACCTTCGAGATCAGCACGAAAAGCTTATTAATGAGCTGTCTGGTTATACCAAAGTCACGGTAACTCCGCGCTCAAACGCCGAAGGATTTAACGTCCATATCGGTAATGGCCATACCTTGGTTTCAGGTAGTGAAGCAAGCCAACTGAAAATGGTTGATGGCTTGCCCGATGCGCATCAGCGTCGCTTGGCGATTGTTGAAGGGAAGTCTTTAAAACCGATCACAAGCAGTGATATCGACGGAAAAATCGGTGCCATGTTAGACATGCGAGACGAGCATATTCCAGCAATCATGGATGAGCTTGGTCGTTTGGCGACGGCGTTTTCGTACAAGGTAAATAGTCTTCAAGAGCAAGGTTTGGATCTCAACGGCAACGTAGGCCAAGATATTTTCACCGATGTGAACTCAGAGCTGGTGGCAAAATCTCGTGTCACGGCTAGTGGGCAGTCAACCGCTGATGTTGCGGTGTATATCGATGACACCTCTGCCTTAAAAGGTGGTGAGTACGGCCTTAAGTATGACGGCAGTGATTATGTCGTGACTAAGCCGAATGGCGAAACCGTTAAGGTGACGACCGACTCTAGTGGTAACGCTTTTTATCTTGATGGCATGCGAGTGGAAATACGTAATCCTCCTGAACTTGGTGAGAAGTTATTACTGCGCCCTACGCGCAACTTTGCTGCTCAAATTCAGATGGAAACTAAAGACCCTAGAGATATTGCCGCACAAAGTTATGAGGCATCGACCACCTTTGCTAAAGGCACTGCGGGGTTCAAAATTTTAGCGGCTGGCCAATTACGTGAGTTCGAAGTGGTTGTATCGCCAAAGGGTGAGCAATTTGCCGTGACGGATCCAAAGGGCAACATTTTAATGCAGCCGCAACCGTATCCGCCACAAGGGCCTGTGACCATCAATGGCACCACCTTTGAGCTAACAGCCGGTGCGGTGGCAAACGATAAATTTACGGCAAACCTTGTCCCATCAGAAGGCGATAACGGAAACCTACGTAAGCTACAAGATCTCCAAACAGGTAAGATCTTGAATGATGGTGAGTCTACGATTTTAGACCTTTACCACAATTTGAACACCAATACGGGCTTGAAGTCTTCCACGGCAAATCGCTTGAGTGATATCGCGACGCTAGAAAAGCAGTCAGCTCAAGAACGTATTGCTTCGATTTCGGGGGTTAACCTCGATGAAGAAGCGGCAAATATGATGAAATTTCAACAAGCGTATATGGCTTCGTCACGCATCATGCAAGCAGCCAACGATACGTTTAACACCATTTTGGCTCTGAGATAGGAAGGTATAAATGTTGAATCGCATCTCTAGCTTCCACAATTATCAGTCAGTACAAAACGACTTGCGCCGCCAAGAGAACAAGGTGCATCACAACCAAGCGCAGCTCGCTTCTGGTAAGAAGTTGCAGTCGCCGAGTGATGACCCATTGGCGACGCACTATTTACAGAATATTGGTCAGCAGTCAGAGCAGCTTAAACAGTATGTAGATGCGATTACTTTAGTAAGAAACCGTCTTGAACATCATGAGGTATTGGTCTCCAACACTGAAGGCTTTGCTGATGAAGCAAAACGAACCGTGATGGAAATGATCAACGGTGCACTTTCTCCAGAAGACCGCTTAGCTAAGAAGCGTGAAATTCAAGAACTGGCGAATAACTTTCTGCATTTAGCCAACTCTCAAGATGAGTCGGGTAACTACACATTTGCGGGTACTAAACCAAAGAACCAACCTTTCTTTCGAGATAATGAAGGGAACGTGACTTACCAAGGTGATGACTATCAACGCAAGATGCGTGTGGCAAGCAGCTTTGAAATGGCGATGAATGATCCCGGCAGCAAAATGTTTATGGAAATAGACAACCCGTTCGGGGATTACGAGCCTCAATATGAGCTTGAGCCTGCGTCTGAGTTATTGCTCGGGCGTGCGACCAACAGCGATGAAGATGGGTCTACTTATAAAGTGACTTTTGTCGACATGCAGACGGGTAATTTCGCTTATCAGCTTGAAAAAGACGGTGCAGTGGTTGCAGCAGAAGATTTTGATCCTTCGACAGGCATTGTTTACGAAGGGCTGAATATTCAAGTCAAAGGCCAGATCACTAAGGGTGACTCCATCACCTTAGAGCCGAGAGAGACATTCTCTATCTTTGATACGTTCAAAGAGGCGGCAGAACAGGCAGAAAACCCTGTGTCGGATGCATCGGCAACGGCGAAATTGCACCAAGTAACAGAAGAGTTCCATGCTGCGTTTATCCATTTAACTAAGGCGAGAACCGATGTCGGTGCACGCTTGAGTACCTTGGATATTCAAGAGCAACAACATGAAGATTTTAAGTTGTCTTTGGCGAAAGCAAAAAGCAACTTTGAAGACTTGGATTATTCGAAAGCCATCATTGAATTCAATGAAAACTCTCGAGCACTCCAAGCTTCACAACAAGCGTTTGGCAAAACAAAAGACCTGACCTTGTTTAATTATATTTAATGATCAATCGGTATTTAGTGGTGAGCTGCTGTTCATCACGGAGTCGATTCTTTGCCTTATGTGCTATGCCATACGTGCGAATGACTTCAATACTTGCCGCTTTTTTATACGAAACGTTTTGTTTTTCAAGATAGCGGCAAAAAACGGCAATCAGGAGGGTATACGCTGTTTCACCCTCAAAGAACAAACAATCATAATCGCGTTTAATTTTTTGTAAGTTTTTGATTTTTATTTAATTAAAAAATTATTTATACAAAATTAAACTTGGCATACAACTTGTATCTGTGTTGGTTATAAATGATTAATACAGATCTTAAACCCTGAATAGGGTTTATCGAGTAATACACGGTCAGTGCTTATCCATATGAGAGTAAAGCTGGCCGCTTCGCAGAAAGTTTGCGAACTCATAAGGAGAGCAAAATGGCTATCAATGTAAGCACTAACGTATCTGCTATGACAGCACAACGTTACCTGAATAAAGCGTCTAATGACTTAGCGACTTCTATGGAGCGTTTGTCATCTGGTCACAAGATCAACAGCGCGAAAGATGATGCAGCAGGTCTGCAAATCTCGAACCGCTTAACGGCTCAATCTCGTGGCCTTGATGTAGCAATGCGTAATGCTAACGACGGTATTTCGATTGCTCAAACCGCTGAAGGCGCGATGAATGAATCAACCAACGTACTGCAACGTATGCGTGATCTAGCGATTCAATCATCAAACGGCACTAACTCTCCAGCAGAGCGTACTGCACTGAACGAAGAGTCAATGGCACTTCAAGATGAGCTTAACCGTATCGCGGAAACAACCTCTTTTGGTGGCCGTCGTCTACTGAATGGTTCATTTGGTGAAGCGTCGTTCCAGATTGGTTCTAACTCTGGTGAAGCGATGATCATGGCGTTGACTAGCATTCGTGCCGATGATTTCCGCATGGGTGGTACTACGTTTGATTCAGAAAACGCGAAAGATAAAGATTGGCAAGTTCCGCCAACTGCAAGCGATCTTAAGTTCGAATTTAAGACTAAAGCGGGCGAAGACATCATTCTAGATATCAACACCAAAGCGGGTGACGATATTGAAGAACTGGCGACTTACATTAATGGTCAATCTGATCTAGTGAACGCATCGGTTACCGATGAAGGGCGTTTACAGTTGTTCGTTGCTGAACCTGATCTTGAGGGTTCAATGTCTATCTCTGGTGGTCTAGCATCTGAGCTAGGTATTAAGAGTGAAGGCCGTGCAACATCAGTTCAAGATATCAGCCTAACAAGCGTTGCAGGTTCACAGAACGCAATCAGTGTGATTGATTCTGCAATGAAGTACGTAGATTCACAGCGTGCTGATTTGGGTGCGAAACAGAACCGTCTAAGCCACAGTATTAATAACTTGGCAAACGTACAAGAGAACGTAGACGCTTCTAACAGCCGAATCAAAGATACGGACTTTGCGAAAGAGACGACGCAAATGACCAAGTCACAAATTCTGCAACAAGCAGGTACTTCGATACTTGCTCAAGCAAAACAGTTGCCTAACTCTGCAATGACATTGTTGCAATAGTTATTGGTTGAACTTGCTGCTCGTGTTCAGACGTGAGCCATGCAGCAAGGGAAACTGGCAAGCATGCTTACTATTGAGTGTTTAGCTCTCTCATCTCTCACCTGCTATCCATTTTTACGGTAAGAATGCAACGGCAAGTCGGAAATGTGTTCATTTCTCGATGATCTCCACACAGGCTCTGACGCGCCAACTAGCCCCGGTTCTCTCAAAGGAAAAGGGGCTTTTTCCTTTCTGTGTTTCTTGTTTTTGCTACTTACTTCCCTGCGAATTTTCTCGCTCTACCTTTCTTAGATCTCTATTTGACGACTCTTCTTCACGACAAATAATTTCATCTATTGCACAAGATTTGCCTACCCCAGAGATCTTTGGTGATTGATCATTTCTCCATCTTGACTAATTTAGATGGCGATTCGTACGTTTTTTGAACAGGTTAAAATCTTTTTTCAATTGAAATCTATCTCTGTAATAGAAAGTGATGAAAATTAAGTTATTGATAAATATTAGATTAACATTTTTTTTTGTGGTTTTTTAAAAGTTTTTCTAAAGCTTCTGAATTTCGCGCCGTTATTAAAAGTAACTTTGAGAGAACTACTTTGGTTTTCCGAGACGTCGGAAACCGCTATACCGGAAAATCAATTGGAGAAATCACCATGGCAGTGAATGTAAATACAAACGTTTCAGCGATGACAGCGCAACGTTACCTAAACAACGCAAACAGCGCACAACAAACATCAATGGAGCGTCTAGCTTCAGGCTCAAAAATCAACAGCGCAAAAGATGACGCTGCGGGTCTACAAATCTCTAACCGTTTGAATGTTCAGAGCCGCGGCCTTGATGTTGCTGTACGTAACGCGAATGACGGTATCTCTATTGCACAAACTGCTGAAGGTGCAATGAACGAGACAACGAACATCCTGCAACGTATGCGTGATTTGTCTCTACAATCTTCAAACGGCTCAAACTCAAAATCTGAGCGTGTAGCGATTCAAGAAGAAGTAACAGCACTGAACGACGAACTAAACCGTATCGCGGAAACGACGTCTTTTGGTGGCAACAAGCTGCTTAACGGTACTCACGGTACTAAATCATTCCAAATCGGTGCGGATAACGGTGAAGCGGTAATGCTTCAACTGAAAGACATGCGCTCTGATAATGCTCAGATGGGTGGTAAGAGCTACCAAACTGAGAACGCGAAAGACAAAGATTGGAACGTTCAAGCTGGCTCTAACGACCTAAAACTGTCGTTCACTGATAACTTCGGTCAAGCACAAGAAATCGACATCAGCGCAAAAGCGGGTGACGACATCGAAGAGCTAGCAACGTACATCAACGGTCAACAAGACTCTGTGAAAGCGTCTGTAACTGAAGATGGTAAGCTACAAATGTTTACTGGTAACAACAAAGTTGAAGGCGAAGTGGCATTCTCTGGTAGCCTTGCTGGCGAACTAGGCATGCAACCTGGCAAAGACGTAACGGTTGATACTATCGACGTAACATCAGTTGGTGGCGCACAAGAGTCTGTAGCGGTTATCGATGCG
>NZ_PIGD01000025.1:0-62975 GCF_003050085.1 Vibrio sp. 10N.286.48.B8
GAACTAGGCGCAATTGAACGCAGCAAAGTCGGTATTTTGGTTGCCGCGTTGATTTCATTACTTTCAGTTGCGATGTTCCTGCTGTTCCCAGAGTGGATCATTAGACTTTACACCACCGACCCTGCAATAAGCGCGACAGCAGCAGTATTGTTGACCTTTACTGCGATGTACCAGTTCAGCGATGCATTACAAACGTCTGCTAACGGTGCATTACGTGGTTATAAAGATACCAAGATCCCAATGATCTTAGCCATCGCTTCATACTGGGGCTTAGCATTACCACTGGGTATGGTGTTGGGCTTAACAGACCACATTGTTCCTGCAATGGGTGAAGAAGGCTTTTGGATAGGTATTCTAACGGGCTTGAGCGTTTCAGCGACGCTGATGTTAATTCGCTTGCGATACGTGATTAAGCAGCGTGACTTGCCACCAGCAGATGTTTCAATAGCAAGCTAAGATAGACCAATAATCTGTCTCGTCCTAAAATACGTTGACAGTTTTTTACTAAGCCAACAGCGCCAGCTGTTGGCTTTTTTCATGCACCTCATTTGGAGTTTTCATGGTTGCTGCGCCTGCATCGAGGACTTGTAGAATATTGGGTGCTTCACCTGCTCGGTATGCCGCGATACCCGCGGTTAAGGTCTCTGTGTATGAGCCCTTGTAGATTGGCGTGATTTCGTAATCATCTTGAGACGCATTAAAGTCGGTCGCAATTTTGTTTACTGTTTCTCCAAGCTGGCCGCCCATTGCGTGCCACCAAGTGACTTGAGTCGTTGCGAACGCTGGCATTGCCGTTGTCGCGGAAAGAACGCCTGCCAAAATTAGCTTATTCATCTTCGTTTCCTTTTGGATGAAATCGATATCGAGGTATTGGATTAGAGTTTTAACGAGACAGTAGGGGTGTCGTTTGAAGCTATCTTGAACAGGACGTATTTCACTTACGTGGCTAAACCGTTTCACTGATATGAAAGATTCATTTCGATTTCATTTAAGAGAAAAGTTATTGATAGTTTTGATATTTACTGTGTGCGGTTTTTAAGAGGTTTGTTGTTCAATGCTCGCTCAATATTTGTTGTCTCGTCCTAAAATACGTTGACAGTTTTTTACTAAGCCAACAGCGCCAGCTGTTGGCTTTTTTCATGCACCTCATTTGGAGTTTTCATCATGAGACTGAGATGGGGCCTCATATTGTTATAGATATTGATAGACTCTTTTACTAGTCGTTTAAGCTCCTCAAGATTCTTACACCTATCAAGTAAGAACTCTTGTTTCAGGATCCCATTTATTCTTTCTGCTAAGGCATTTTGGTAGCAGTCATAACCATCTGTCATCGAAGGCATTATGCCGCTAGTTTTCAATTTATCTTGATATACACCTGAGCAATACTGCAGACCACGATCTGAATGATGAATACAAGAACGATGATATCGACGCCCTTTGATAGCCATATCTAGCGCTTTCACGACATCCGTCGCTTTCATTTCATTACTCAGCTCATAGCCCATTATTTTTCGGCTAAACGCATCCGTAACCAATGATAGGTAGTGAACTCCTTCATCAGATTGAACATAGGTTATGTCGCTCACCAACACACTCTCTGGACTACATGGCTTGTAGTCCTTTAATAAGTTCGGGTGTTTCTTCATCCAATGCCGACTATTGGTCGTTTTTGTAAAACTACGCTTAGGTCTTACCAACAATCGCTCAGCGCGTAAGTAGTTGAAAAGCGCATCTCGGCCTAACTTGATACCTTGTTCTTGTAGTCTGGGTTTAATTAAAAAATAGAGCTTCCTCGTACCAACCCGAGGCATATAACGCCTAATATCCAACACCATTTTTTTAATCGGTTTAAGCTCTAACCGACGATGATGAGCTCGCTTTTCCCGTTGATAAACACTCTGCCTTGTTATGCCGCAAAGCCTACATACTCGAACTAAACTTATTCCTTCCTGTTTTTGAAGGCTTCTTGCTCCTTGGCGAGATACTTTTTTCTGAGACTGGTTCCGTGCTCAGCATCAAGGATATCAACCACTCTATTTAAGAAGAGGTTCTTGATTTTTTCGTCTTCCAACTCCTTTTCAAGACGTTTTATTTTCTGTGCAGGCGACTCTTTAGGCTTAGGTGATTGGCTCATGACATTCATCCTTGGATTTTGCGCCCAATTCATCTTACCGTGCTTTCGAAGCCAGGTTAAAACGGTTGAACGGCCTTGAATACCATAAATGGTTTGGGCTTGTTTATATGTCATATCGCCTCTTTCTACAGCGGCGACGACCTGTAATTTAAAGCCTAGTGTGTAATCACGCTGAGTGCGCTTAACGTAGGTATTATTTGAAGTAGTCATAATTCGTCCTCAATGTGTAAACACATTTCAGGACGAGACAATGAAATAGAAAAGGCCTCATTACTTCGCAGTAATGAGGCCTTTTTGTATTCTGTGGTCTTTTTATATTCAGCTACTTAGTTAGGTGTACTTCTGTTTGGTTATAGCTTTTCGCTGTACTCAACCAGTACTTGCTCAACCCAGCTTGCGATACGGTCATCGCTAAGCTCGTATTGTGAATCTTCATCAAGCGCCAAACCAACGAATTGAGATTGGTCTTCCGTTAACGCTTTAGACGCTTCGAACTCGTAGCTGTCGTCGTTTGGCCAGAAGCCAACAAACTCTGCTCCAGCGGTTTTCAGTTCATCATGCAACAGACCCATCGCATCAAGGAACCATTCGCCGTAGCCTTCTTGGTCACCTAAACCAAACAGAGCCACAACCTTGCCTTTCATTGGCGTGGTTGCGATGTCTTCCCACAGTTCATTCCAATCTTCTTGGATTTCACCGAAGTCCCAAGTCGAGATGCCCAGCAATAAAAGGTCGTAGTCCGCCATCAATGAAAGAGGGGTTTCTTTCACGTTATGGATATCAACTAGGTCTTCACCAATAATGCCGCGAATTTTCTCTGCTGCCATTTCTGTGTAGCAGGTGGTTGAGCCGTAAAATAATCCAATTTTCATAGCAAACGTTCGATTTTAATTTCAGATGGCGAATTCTAACCATAAATCGACTTCGATTGCAGCGATTATCCGCTCAAGTCGTAATTTTTATGGCATTCATATTTGCTCTGGCATACTCTCAAAACAGTTTCCAATATTGTGAGTAACACTATGCAGTCGCCTCAAGGGCAGAGCGAAGACCACGGTCTCGTTGAGCAGTTTTTAGATGCTATGTGGATGGAGCGAGGATTATCGGAGAATACGCTTGTCTCGTACCGTACCGATTTGTCCAAGTTATTAGCGTGGATGGAAAAGAACAATTACCGCCTCGACTTCATTAGCCTTTCAGGTTTACAGGATTATCAAGGCTGGTTAGCCGACGCTGATTTTAAGCAGACTTCTCGTGCCCGTATGTTGTCGGCGATTCGTCGCTTGTTCCAATACTTACACCGCGAGAAAATCAGAGGTGATGATCCAAGTGCTTTGTTGATCAGCCCGAAGTTGCCGCAACGCTTGCCGAAAGATTTGAGCGAAGAGCAGGTTGATGCTTTGCTTGATGCGCCAGATCCGAACGATCCGATTGAGCTTCGCGATAAGGCGATGCTTGAGTTACTCTATGCAACCGGTTTGCGTGTGACAGAACTGGTTAGCTTGACGATGGAAAACATCAGCCTAAGACAGGGCGTGGTGCGTGTTATTGGTAAGGGTGGTAAAGAGCGCTTAGTACCCATGGGCGAAAATGCGGTCGATTGGATAGAGACTTTTATTGAGCAAGGTCGTCCACATCTACTTGGCGAAAACAGTTCTGATGTGGTTTTTCCGAGTAAACGCGCCAAGCAAATGACCCGTCAGACGTTCTGGTATCGTATCAAGTACTACTCGGTCGTCGCCGGTATCGACACAGAATTGTTGTCACCCCACGTATTGAGACACGCTTTTGCGACGCATTTACTGAACTATGGCGCAGATCTCAGGGTCGTACAGATGTTACTTGGGCATAGTGACTTATCGACAACCCAAATTTATACTCACGTGGCGACTGAAAGGCTGAAGCAAATTCACGCGCAGCATCACCCACGTGCTTAAATCCATTTATTTTTAAGGTGAACTTAATGAGCGTATTACGCCGTCTTCCTCTACTAGCGATTCCTCTTATGATTACTGCATGTAATGCATCAGAAGCGAAAGTAGAAACAACGTCAACAGCCGTAGAAGCTGCTCCTGCTCAAGCTATTGATACTGCAGCGTTAACTAAGCGTTTTGAAAAGATCGGCATTAAGGTCGATAAGATTGTTCCTTCGGATATCGATGGTCTTTTAGAAGTTCAAACCAACAGCGGCATTATCTTTTCTTCTCCTAAGGGCGACCATTTTCTAGCCGGTACACTTTACTCTTTGGATGACAACGGCAAGTTCAGTGATGTTTTGGCTGAGCGTCAAGCTCCGTTGAATGCTGAAAAAGTAGCAGCAATGTCGGATACGGTTATCGAATATAAAGCTGATAACGAAAAGTACGTTGTGACGGTATTTACGGATATTACCTGTGGCTACTGTGTTCGTCTGCACAGCCAAATGCAGGGCTACAACGATCTGGGTATTACCGTTCGCTACATGGCTTACCCGCGTCAAGGCGCGACAGGACAAGTTGCTGATCAAATGGCGGCAATCTGGGCGTCAGATGATCCAAAAACAGCTATGCATGACGCTAAAGTAAATCGTCAAATGCCAGCGTCTGGTAAAGACCTAGCAGAGCAGAAGCAGATCATTGCTAAACAATACCAATTGGGTCGTGAGCTTGGCATCAATGGTACACCGGCTATCGTACTAGCAAGTGGTGAGTTGGTGAGTGGTTACTTGCCGCCAGCACAACTTCTTCAACGTTTAGAGCAATAATCTCGTTTTCTGTATTGCCATTTATCCCCCATGTTTTTGATTTAAGGAGAGGCCTGATTGATATCGGGCCCATTTTTATATGATAGAGATCCAACGCCGTCCAGAGGTCGACATTTCAGTCTTACCTGCTCACTTACCTGACTTATTAAAGCGTATTTATGTGAGTCGTGGAATCGACAGTGCTGACCAACTAGAGACAGCAGCGAAAGGCTTGCACTCTTATCAAAAACTGGGTGGCATTGATGCTGCGGTTGAACTGTTGTTCAAGGCCATTCAGCAGCAAAAACGCATCATCATTGTTGGTGACTTTGATGCCGATGGCGCAACCAGTTCAGCGTTGTCCGTACTTGCTCTACGTATGTTGGGCAGTTCTAACGTCGATTATCTGGTACCAAACCGTTTTGAAGATGGTTATGGCTTGAGCCCTGAGGTTGTCGAACAGGCAATCGAGCTTGGCGCCGAAGTGATCATGACGGTTGATAACGGTGTCTCTTCTATTGAAGGTGTTCGCTTCGCTAAAGAGAAAGGACTAGAGGTTCTGGTTACCGACCATCACTTGCCGGGCAATGAACTGCCAATGGTCGATGCGATGGTTAACCCAAACCTTGAGAGCTGTGCTTTTCCTTCGAAAGCCCTAGCGGGTGTTGGTGTCGCTTTTTATCTGATGATGGCATTGTGTGTTCACATGCGTAAGTTGGGTTGGTTTGCAGAGCGCGGCATGACAGAACCTAAGTTGATGGAATTGATTGACCTTGTGGCGCTGGGTACGGTTGCCGACGTGGTCCCACTCGACGAAAACAACCGAATTTTAGTGCATCAAGGTTTGCAACGTATTCGTGCGGGTAAAGCTCGTCCGGGTATTCAAGCCTTGATCGAAATCGCTAAGCGAGACGCTAAGCGTTTGGTGGCGTCTGATTTTGGCTTTGCTCTTGGTCCTCGTATCAATGCAGCTGGTCGATTGGATGACATGTCTTTTGGTGTTGAGCTACTAATGAGTAACAACATCTATGCGGCGCGTCGAATGGCAAGTGAACTGGATGGTTTGAACCAAACACGTAAAGAGATCGAAGAGGGCATGAAGCAAGAAGCGATGGCTTTTTGTGAGCGCCTTGAGTTTGGTAAAGACGACCTGCCTTCTGGTTTAGCCTTGTTCCAACGTGATTGGCATCAAGGTGTGATTGGTATCTTGGCTTCGCGTATCAAAGACAAATACCACCGCCCAGTGATTGCGTTTGCAGATGGCGGCGAAGGCAGTATCAAAGGTTCATGTCGCTCAATTCCAGGTTTGCACATGCGTGATGCTTTGGACCGAATCGACACTCAAAACCCAGGCTTGATTCTTAAGTTTGGTGGCCACGCAATGGCGGCTGGCTTAACCATCATGGAAAAGGACTTTGAACGCTTCAGCAAGTTGTTCAATGATGTTGTGAAGAATGAACTTGGAGAAACAGCACTGAAGGGCATTATTTTGTCTGATGGTGAGCTGTTACCAGAAGAGTTCTCTATGCACACCGCTGAAACGCTGCGTTCAGGTGGCCCGTGGGGACAAGCTTTCCCTGAGCCAATTTTCGATGGTGAGTTTAAAGTGCTGCACCAAAAGCTGGTGGGTGAAAAACACCTTAAGCTGATGCTCGAGCCGCTCTACAAAGGCCACCCTACCAATGTGATGATTGATGGTATTGCCTTTAACGTCGACCTACGTCGCTGGCCTGATGCATCAGTAAAAACCGTTCATCTTGCATTTAAGCTCGATATCAACGAATTTCGTGGTAACCAATCGTTGCAGCTGATGATCGATCATATCGAAGCCAAATAGTTATTTTGGGCTCAATAATGCTCATCATCTAGCGCTAAATTCAACAAGCTCTGTTCAAAAACAGGGCTTGTTTTCCTTCCTGCCCTTACAAATTCTACGTGTTTTTTCTGCCTGTCAATTTTATATCCCATTAAGTTGTTGAATCTTGGTTCACCACTCTAAAAAATTCTGTATCTCCGTCACACTTTTGAGTACAATTCTTCGGTTAAATTCTACTCATAAATGATGAGCTAAAATGTTTGAAATCAATCCTATAAAAAACCGTCTGCAGGATGTGTCTGAGCGCACAAATATCCTGAGGGGGTATCTTTGACTATGACGCTAAGCAAGAGCGTCTAGAAGAAGTAAACGCAGAATTAGAACAACCGGATGTATGGAACGAACCTGAGCGTGCACAAGCGCTAGGTAAAGAACGTTCTGCATTGGAAGCGGTAGTAGAAACGATCGACCAACTTGACCAAGGTGTTGAGGATGTTGATGGCCTGCTAGAGCTTGCGGTTGAAGAAGAAGATCAAGAAACGTTCGATGAAATTGAACCAGAACTAGCCGAGCTTGAAGCTAAGCTAGAGAAGCTGGAATTCCGTCGTATGTTCTCTGGTGATCACGATGCATCAGATTGCTACATCGATTTACAGTCAGGTTCGGGCGGTACAGAAGCTCAAGACTGGACTTCAATGATGTTGCGCATGTACTTACGTTGGGCAGATTCGAAAGGCTTCAAGACTGAAGTTATCGAAGTGTCTGATGGCGATGTTGCTGGCCTTAAAGGCGCAACGGTACGTATCTCTGGTGAGTATGCTTACGGCTGGTTACGTACAGAGACTGGTGTTCACCGTCTAGTTCGTAAATCACCATTTGATTCAAGTGGTCGTCGTCATACTTCATTTGCATCTGCGTTTATCTATCCTGAGATTGATGACAACATTACGATCGACATTAATCCTTCTGACCTACGTATTGACGTATACCGTGCCTCTGGCGCTGGTGGTCAGCACGTAAACACCACGGAATCGGCGGTACGTATTACTCACGTTCCGACCAACACCGTGGTTCAGTGTCAGAATGACCGTTCGCAGCATAAGAACAAAGATCAAGCGATGAAGCAGCTACGTGCTAAGCTTTTTGAACTTGAGATTCAAAAACAAAATGCTGAAAAACAAGCGAGCGAAGAAACGAAATCAGACATCGGTTGGGGCAGTCAGATCCGCTCTTACGTACTGGATGATTCTCGTATCAAAGATTTACGCACCGGCATCGAAAACCGTAATACTCAAGCGGTTCTTGACGGTGACTTAGACAAGTTTATTGAAGCTAGCCTGAAATCAGGTCTGTAAGCTTTATCAACTATTAAGCTTTACCAATAATATTGGTAAAAATGCCTATATTTGCAAAAATATAGCGGTCCAAATTTTAAAAGCAGGGTACATCTCTAATGACTGATGCTGTTCAAAACGAAAACGCACAAGAAGCTTCTTCACCTGAAGAGAACAAACTAATCGCTGAGCGCCGCAGCAAGCTGGATCACATCCGCCAAAACTGCAAAGCTAACGGTCACCCAAATGACTTCCGTCGTGAGCACCTAGCTGGCGATCTTCAAGCGGAATTCGGTGAGAAGACTAAGGAAGAGCTAGAAGAGCTTAACCACATCGTTGCGATCGCTGGTCGTGTTATGGCGAAGCGTGGTCCATTCCTTGCGATTCAAGAAACTTCTGGTCGTATCCAAGCATACGCAGCGAAAGACGTACAAAAAGTACTGAAAGAGAAGTACCAAGGCCTAGATATCGGTGACATCATCGGTGTTAAAGGTGCGCTTCACAAATCAGGTAAAGGCGACCTTTACGTGAACATGGAAGAGTTTGAATTGCTGACTAAAGCACTTCGTCCTCTACCAGAGAAGTTCCACGGTCTAACTGACCAAGAGATGCGTTACCGTCAGCGTTACGTTGACCTAATCGTGAACGAAGATTCTCGCAATGCATTTATCGTGCGTTCTAAGCTTGTATCTTCAATCCGTAACTTCATGAGCGCGAAAGGCTACCTAGAAGTTGAAACGCCAATGATGCACGTGATCCCGGGTGGCGCAACTGCACGTCCATTCATCACTCATCACAATGCACTAGACATCGACATGTATCTACGTGTTGCACCAGAGCTTTACCTTAAGCGTCTAGTGGTTGGTGGTTTTGATCGTGTATTCGAGATCAACCGTAACTTCCGTAACGAAGGTCTATCTCCACGTCACAACCCAGAATTCACAATGATGGAATTCTACCAAGCGTACTCTGACTACAAAGACCTTATGGATCTGACAGAAGAGATGCTAAGCACGGCAGCAATGGACGTTCTTGGTTCTACTTCTATGCCTTACGGTGACGAAACGGTTGAGTTCGGTGGCACTTACGCTCGAATGAGCATGTTCGATGCAATCAAGCACTACAACCCTGAGCACGCTGAGATTCAAGCGCTAACAGAAGCAGACCTACAAGACCGTGAGAAGATGGTTGCTATCGCAAAATCTGTACACGTAGACGTAGAAACGTTCTGGACATGTGGTCAGCTTCTAGAAGAGATCTTTGGTGAAACGGCTGAGCCTCAGCTAATTCAACCAACGTTCATCACTGGCTACCCAGCGGACATCTCTCCTCTAGCACGTCGTAGCGATGACAACCCATTCTTCACAGACCGTTTTGAGTTCTTCATCGGTGGCCGTGAAGTTGCGAATGGTTTCTCTGAGCTTAACGATGCACAAGACCAAGACGAGCGTTTCAAAGCGCAAGTTAACGCGAAAGACGCGGGTGACGACGAAGCAATGTACTACGATGCAGACTACATTACTGCACTAGAGCACGGCCTACCGCCAACAGCAGGTCAAGGTATCGGTATCGACCGTCTAGCAATGCTATTTACAAACACGCACACAATCCGTGACGTGATCTTGTTCCCGGCAATGCGTCCACAAGCGTAATTCTCGCTTATAGGGCGTAACAGCCTATGTAATTAAAAAGCCACCTTCGGGTGGCTTTTTCTGTTTTTGGGCTTCAAAACCTAGTCTGTACCGCACTCTTGATTCGAAAAATCGTTATTTCTGACATAGTCTTACTATTGAGACATAAAATCTAAGATAGTCTCACTACTATACGCCTCTGCGCTGAATACGATCTCGCGGCATTTTGTCGAACGATGAAGCAGTGACTCGTATTAGCCTGATTTAAATAAAAATAGAATAAGGAAGAAGGATGGGAACTCAATTTAAGATGGATTCCTTACCAGGTTCTCTTATCGTCGTTGGTGGTGCGTACGAACCCTGGTTATCAGTGTTAGAACAAGTGGGTTGGCAGTGTACCCAGTGTGCAGATTTACGAAAAGCCGATGCCTTGATTGCTGATATTGGCCCATGTATTGGTATTGTCGATCTTAGTCATGATGAGTTCAGTCTCAACGGTATTGCTAACCTTGTGAGCAATAACAAGCAGGTGAGATGGCTCGCCTTTATCCGTGAATCGCAATTAAGCTCTGATACTATCTGCCAGTTTATCGTTAACTTCTGTATCGACTTTTTCACGGCGCCAATCCCAGATGCTCAGTTGCTGAGTACCATTGGTCACCAACTGGGTATGCTGAAGCTTGAGCAGAAAGTATGGCCAAACTACGGCATTAACAACAATATGGGCCTGCTGGGCGACTCTGTGGCTGTGAAGCGCTTGAGAGACCAAGTGAAGCGTATTGGGCCGACTGATGTCAGTATCTTGATTTATGGCGAGAGCGGAGCTGGTAAAGAGACGATTGCACGCTCGATTCACCAAAACTCGTCGCGAGCACAGAAGCCATTTTTAACGGTTAACTGTCGTGCCTTGTCTGAAATGAGAATAGAGGCCGAGGTCTTTGGTATTTCAGCACAGCCAGCGACAGCGCCTTGTATGTTGGAAGAAGCCGATGGCGGAACCATCTTGCTTAATGATGTTTTAGCGATGCCACGCAATCAACAACTGAATCTGTTGCGCTTTTTACAAGAGGGTAAGATTGAAACCGCTAATGGACCTAAATCCGTTGATGTGCGTATTCTGGCCGCGAACTCCTCTGATATCGAGAAGGCGTTGATTGAGGGCGATTTTAATGAAGAGCTCTATCACTACATTAATGTTCTGCGTATTCATGTTCCGAGCTTAAAAGAACGTGTGAGTGATATTTCAGTACTGGCTAATCACTTTCTGCGTGAGTACTCGAAAGAGTTTAATGCTCAAGCGAAGAGCTTTTCAGACGATGCTATCCGTTCGATGAATCGCTACCATTGGCCTGGAAATGTGCGTGAGCTGATGAATCAGATTAAGCGTGTTGTGTTGATGTCTGATGCGGTGATCATTGAGGATCACCAACTCGATTTACCAAAACAGAATGATGAACGCCGAAGTTTGAAGAGTATTCGTGAGCGTTCAGAGCGCGATGCACTGCTGATTGTGTTGGAGTCTTACGGCGGTCAGGTTTCGTTGGCAGCTAAAGAACTTGGCGTATCACGAGCAACTATGTACCGATTGCTCAATAAACACAGCCTAATCTCTGAAGGGGTTGTTTAGACTCTTTTCTACATGACTTTATTCAGTCACTGTAAATGAAAGGCCACGTATCTACGTGGCTTTTTTGTTTCTGAAGGATAGCCAGTTCTTTTCTAGCTCAGCCGAAGATAGATATGCTGTGATTTTATATAATCATAGTGAATATGTTATATTTAAATGAATATGCAACTGATATTTTGGGTAAATGCATTGTTTTGAAAATGTTAACCAATTATCGGTTGAATAATATACTCACTTGGTTAGACTTTACCCGTGAAAGCAGAGATTTAACAAATACTTGTCTGCTTTTACTACCTCATTTCTTTTTGGATTTTTTAGTTAGCTTGGAGGCGCAAATGAAACATTTCGATTTTATACAGCATATTTGCGCGTCGTTTGATCCGTGTACTGACATGGTGACTGATATGTCACAAACATCAGCCATGGCCGATCGAAACACCCAAGATAAACCTAACTAATAGATCCGTATCCTTATTTGGCTGCGGAAAAATAGCAGCTAAATGAGAAGCCCTCACACTATCTAACACGCTATTTTTCCTCAGTTTATTCAACAACTGGAGAGTTATTATGCGTCACTCAGTATATTTAAAATTAGCAACAGTCCTTATCCGTGCCGATCTTCGTCGTGAAGAGCGTGAATGGCAACGAAAAGTTCGTCGTAGTTCATATGATCTACCATGGAACAATACTCACTTATTAAGAGATATTGGTCTTGAGGCTGACGGTCGACCTATTGGTTTTTCTGAACCAGAAGTTGTCACTATTGAACGTCGAGTACGTCACCTTCGTCGTGTCCTAAGTGCGCGAATACCGACGTAATCTGCGGGGTTGATAGCACCGTTCAACCCCTAAGATAAGTCACAGTGATAGTTATGGCGTCGAAAGTGCAAACTTTTGAACTAGAACTGGTCAAATAAGAGAAGCTCTTGCTTCTCTTTTTTGCTTTTTTAAGCCGTTATCTATGCTTTTTTAAGTTGTTATCTAGTAAAGGAAAAGAGTTCTACTAAGCTTTATAGAGCAAGGGAGGCTGGCTATGCAGAAGCATCAATTAGACATGTGGTTACATGGAGAGCATAAAGACTCTTATCAAACTCCAAAAGTGTACGTTATAGGCTGTTCTGATATCTCAGAATATCTACTGGCGGTGGAGTACAAACACAAGCTAGAACCGGTAAAGCAAGACGGCGAGCCGCTTCACTTTGGATCCTTGGATCAAGTGAAAGAGGAGTTACTCCGGCTCGGCTTTGAAAAGGCGTATCTTCGCCTACATAACGCGTATGATGAGTTTGGTAATGAGCCAAGCCAAAGCTACTGTGACATTGAACTGGCGCTTAAACCTCATTAAGAGAGCGTTTGTTGCTAGAGATTGATTCTAATTGCAGGCTCTTTTGTAACGCATTGAGAGTTTTCGCTACCGAGGCTCGATTAAACGATCTATGCGTAATGTGTTGTCAGCAATTTGTGGGTGAATTGAGTTCGTAGATAGAAACCACGTGGTTTAGTTTTGATAGGTTTTCCACTTGCACCGTAAGCTTCGGTTAACACTCGACTGTTGGCAGCTTTTGGACGTAAATGCAGTGCTTCACCGTGTCTTGCAGTTATTTGCTCCACATTGCCTAACACGATCAATTCCATTAGTTCTTCCCAATCTCTTTTCAAGAGTTCGTCTTCAGCTTGGCTAGGTGTCCATAATAAAGGGGATCCTACATGCCTCTTTGCTAACGGGATCTCTCTTTCTCCCTCGACAGGGATCCACAACACCTTAGACAGCTTGTTTCGAACGTGGCTGGTTTCCCAAGTTATGCCTTGCACACCCATCAAAGGCGCGACACACACAAAGGTGGTTTCGAGTGGCTTGCCAGAATAGCCAATCGGAATACTTTTTAGCTCGATCCCTAGCTTGGCAAAATCTTGTTCTGGCTTGCTGCCTGCAGGTGCACCCAAGTGCCATTCCAATAACTGCCCAACCCAGCCTTTATCACGCTTAAGGTCGTTTGGCATCCGCATCTCGGCTTCGTCGGCGAGTTCTTTAAAGGTCATTCCGGCGATGGCATACGCGCGCTCTAACAGCTCTTGTTGTGTTTGTGGTTCTGGTTTCATAATAAAAGGTATGATCAAAAAAACGATTTTATCAGAAGTTATCACCAAATGACGACTGGTTAAGAAATGATCTCCTTGCGAGAAAAGGGATCAAACTCAGGGTTATCCACAGGACATAAAGGTAATTAATTGAAATATTAATTTAGTGGATAAATAAACAGGGGTTTATGGTGGATAAAATGCTTGCCAAATGGGGTTCAAAATGAATCTTTCACTTGGTAGTGTGGATAAACATCGGAGTGATTGATCTTTAACCATGTCGAATTTCTGAAAGATCTTTTACATTTCCAATGTTTTTTAAAACTAAGATATTATTTTAATTGGTTGATTTGTATGAATATAAATTAAGTTTTATTGATTTGTCGTTTTTTGTGTTGATGAATCTATGGATTAAAAAAAACGATTGCGGGTAATTCTTCACATAGTTATTCACAGAAAAGGTGAATAAATGTGGTCTATGTCTCACTATTGTGTGGGTAACTAGAATTTGAGCAAAACTTATCCATATCTTTAGTTATTATTCATAAATATAGCGCTTATCACGTCACTAAGTTTGCTCCGATTGGGGATATGTGGAAAAATCAGAGTAATTAAAAATTTAGATAGAGGTTGGCCAGTGATAGATGGCGATGGTTACCGATTAAATGTTGGTATTGTAATCTGTAACAACCATGGTCAGGTCTTCTGGGCTAAACGATACGGGCAACATTCATGGCAATTCCCTCAAGGGGGAATAGATGAAGGTGAAACTCCGGAACAGGCAATGTACCGCGAGTTGTATGAAGAGGTTGGCCTTACTAAAAAGGATGTAAAGATCGTCGCGACAAGTCGTCATTGGTTACGCTATAAGCTGCCCAAACGACTGGTTCGGTGGGATTCTAAACCTGTCTGTATTGGACAAAAACAGAAGTGGTTCCTTTTACGCTTAGATTGCGATGAATCGCAGATCAATATGCAGCGTGGAAGTACACCTGAGTTTGATGGTTGGCGTTGGGTGAGTTACTGGTACCCAGTTCGACAAGTTGTTTCTTTCAAGCGAGATGTTTACCGTCGAGCGATGAAAGAATTCGCATCTTTAGCAATGCCGTTTAAAGAGCGAAAAACAAAAGGAAAACGCAAATTGCGTAGAGGTTAAGCATGCTCAGTCAACTAAGGGAAATAGTTGAACACGTATCAAGAGTTGAAGATGTGTCGACGGCTCTTGATATTTTGGTTAAAGAGACATGCAGTGCGATGCAGACGGAATGTTGCACCGTGTATTTGGCAAATAATGATATGCAGCGTCTTGAGTTGATGGCAACTCAAGGCCTGATCTTCAAAGGCAATAGCATTCACATTGGTTTTGACGAAGGTCTGGTTGGCCTTGTTAAAAGAAGTGCTGAACCTATCAACCTTGCACAAGCGTCTGCTCACCCTGCTTATAAGTTTTTTCCAGAGCTTGGAGAAAAGGTTTATCACTCTTTTCTCGGCACTCCGATTATCCATCGCAAGCAAGTGCTTGGCGTATTGGTTATTCAACAGAAGTCTCCTCGTTTATTCAGTGAGATGGAAGAATCCTTCCTTGTCACTCTCTCAGCACAACTTGCGGTCATTGTGGCGCACGCTCAAACTCAAGGCCATTGGCTTTTAGAGCAACAGAAGCTACCTAAGATTAAAGGTATTGCAGCTTCATCGGGCGTTGCGATTGGCGATTTATGGTGGGACAACACTCAGCCTGAACTTACCGATGTTTATCCAGCATCGACGCTTAATGTTGAAAGAGAGCATGAAATGCTGGCAGTCGCCGTCGAAAATGCTCTCAATGACTTTAAGCGAATGCGAAAGCGCCTAGACAGTGAAATCAATAAAGACGCGTTGGCGATCTTTGACCTGTTTACTCACTTACTCAACGATCCCATGTTGCGTAAGGATCTTAAGAGCCAAATCCAGAAAGGCGATAAGGCCGATTGGGCATTAAGGCAGGTTGTTGAGAGCTACTCGAATCGCTTTGCTCGTATGTCAGACGTGTACCTTCGTGAGAGGGCACAAGACATTCGAGAGCTTGGTCAAAGATTGCTCTATTTTCTTCACAATTCTGAACATGAACTTCGCACGCTAGATAAGCCAATTATTTTGGTGGTTCGAGAGCTAACGGCTTCGGTATTGGCCTCTATTCCCAAAGAAAAACTTTTAGCGGTTATTTCTTTGGAAGGGGCGGCGAATTCACATGCCGCGATTTTATCTCGAGCTTTGGGTATTCCTTCTGTTATGGGGGTTAACCTAAATCTTGCTCAAGCTAATGGTAAGCAAGCGATTGTTGACGGGTATAGTGGCGAGATCTTTATTGAGCCGACTCAAAACCTGCTCAAAGAATATCAAGGGCTGATTCTAGAAGAGAGTGAGCTCTCTTCGATGGTCAATCGAGAACTATACTTACCGGCAAAAACGCAAGACAACCAGCAAGTCGAGATCCTGCTTAATGCGGGCTTGAGTGCCGACACCAATATCGCTATCAACCAAGGCGTTGATGGGGTGGGGCTGTATCGAACCGAAATTTCTTTCTTGTTACAGCAGAGGTTCCCGTCAGAGGACGAACAATTCAAGCAATACCGTTCTGTACTCGCGAGCTACCCTGAGAAGCAAGTGGTGATGCGTACACTCGATATCGGTGGCGATAAGGCCTTACCTTATTTCCCTATCGAAGAGGACAACCCATTCCTTGGCTGGCGTGGTATTCGTTTTACGCTCGATCATCCTGACATCTTTATTATTCAGTTACGTGCCATGCTACGTGCGAGCTGTGAAAGCCATAACTTGAGTATTTTGCTGCCGATGATCTCTGGTGCGCAGGAACTGGATGACGCGCTACAACTTATTGAACAAGCGTATGACGAAGTGCATGAGCTTGATAACCGAGTGCGTATACCTCGCGTTGGTATCATGATTGAAGTGCCATCAATGCTTTACATACTGCCGCTGATTGCTGATAAGGTCGACTTTGTTTCAGTCGGTACCAACGACTTAACTCAATATTTATTAGCGGTTGATCGGAACAATTCACGAGTATCCGATGTCTATGAATCAATGCACCCTGCGGTGATCATGGCATTAAAACAAATTCATGATACTTGTAAGCAACATCAATTACCTGTGTGTATTTGTGGCGAGCTAGCCGGTGATCCTATGGGCGCGTTGTTACTGATTGGGTTGGGGTATGAGACGTTAAGTATGAATACCTCGAATGTCGCGAGGACTAAATATTTGATTCGCCAATCTAACTTGAGTGAATTACAGGATTTGGCAAATAGAGCGCTTTCAAAACCATATGGTAGTGACATCTATAGTATGATGCTGAACTATTTCGAAGAGCGTGAATTTACAGGCTTCATTCGAGCAGGTAAAAAATAGGATTTAACGTGTCATATGAACTGATAGGCTTGTTAGCAGGCCTTGGTGCTATTGTTGGTGTTTTAGCGGGTTTGCTAGGCATTGGCGGTGGTTTGCTGGTCGTTCCTGCCTTGCTATTTTTGCTTCCTAAAGCGGGTATTCCTCAAGAGTTTGCGATGCAAATGGCATTGGCTACCTCGTTATCAACCATTATTGTTACCTCGGGATCGTCTGCAATTAACCATTTAAAATTGGGTAATGTGGAACTTTTTGTCGTTAAGTGGTTGATGCCTGGTGTGGTGATTGGTGGTTTCCTAGGTTCTTTTGTCGCCGACGTTATTCCTGCTCAATATCTGCCAAAAGTCTTTGGTGTGATTGTCTTGGTATTGGCGTTGCAGATGTTGTTGTCGATCCGCTCTAAGAGTCAAAAGTCGATGCCGGGTTCAGCTAAGACCATGTTATGTGGTGGCGGTATTGGTTTGGTTTCAAGCTTGGCTGGTATTGGTGGTGGTTCTTTATCGGTGCCTTTCCTTAACCATCACGGTGTGGAAATGCGCAAAGCTGTAGGCTCATCCTCTGTATGTGGTTGTGTTATCGCGATTTCGGGAATGCTTGGCTTTATTTGGCATGGCTCTTCTGTCGATGATCTTCCGGCGTATAGCTTGGGTTATGTTTATCTACCGGCTTTGATAGCGATATCTTGTACCTCAGTACTGACCACACGAGTTGGCGCTAAACTGGCCACTCAATTGCCAACCCCCGTGCTGAAGAAATTCTTTGCGGTATTTTTAATGTTTATAGCAGCCACTATGCTGCTGTAGTGTCTTTTCTGTTAGCTGTTGAGCTAACCGTTATTCAATTTTAGATAGAGAGCCAAGTATGTCTCAGGGTTTTATCGAATTCCCAAATATCGATCCTGTTCTTATTGAACTAGGACCAATCTCAGTTCGTTGGTACGGCCTAATGTACCTTGTCGGTTTTATGTTTGCTCTTTGGTTAGCAAATCGCCGAGCTGATCAACCCGGTAGTGGTTGGACTCGAGAGCAAGTATCAGACCTACTGTTTGCTGGCTTTCTAGGTGTGGTGCTTGGTGGTCGTATTGGCTACGTACTTTTCTACAACTTTGGCCTTTTCATTGATGATCCACTCTACCTATTTAAGGTATGGACTGGCGGTATGTCTTTCCACGGTGGTTTGCTTGGTGTGATCACCGCGATGCTTTGGTATGCCAAAAAGAACGGTCGAACCTTTTTTGGTGTCGCAGACATGATTGCACCATTGGTTCCATTTGGTTTAGGTATGGGGCGTATGGGCAACTTCATGAACAGTGAACTATGGGGTCGTGTGACTGATGTGCCATGGGCGATTGTATTCCCTAACGGTGGTCCACTCCCTCGTCACCCATCTCAGCTTTATGAAATGGCGCTTGAAGGTATTGTACTGTTCTTCATCTTGAACTGGTTCATCAAAAAGCCTCGTCCTCTTGGTTCTGTATCAGGGTTATTCCTAGCAGGATATGGTACATTCCGCTTCCTAGTTGAATACGTACGTGAACCTGATGCTCAGCTAGGTTTGTTCGGTGGATTTATCTCTATGGGACAAATTTTGTCACTGCCAATGGTTATCATCGGTGTGTTGATGATGGTTTGGGCATACAAGCGTGGTCACTACAAAGATGAATTACCACAACAAACGAAGTAAGGAATTGGTGTGAAACAGTATTTAGATCTCTGTCAGCGTATCGTTAATGACGGTACTTGGATTGAAAATGAACGTACAGGCAAGCGCTGCCTAACCGTAATCAATGCTGACCTTGAATATGATGTTGGTAATAACCAATTCCCACTAGTAACAACACGTAAAAGTTTTTGGAAAGCCGCAGTTGCTGAGCTGCTTGGTTATATCCGTGGTTACGACAATGCGGAAGATTTTCGTAAGCTAGGGACTAAAACTTGGGATGCGAATTCTAACCTGAATGAAGCATGGCTAAATAACCCTTACCGCAAGGGTGAAGATGACATGGGCCGTGTTTATGGCGTTCAAGGACGTGCATGGGCAAAACCTGACGGCGGTCATATCGACCAACTGAAGAAGATTGTTGATGATCTAACAAACGGCATTGATGACCGCGGCGAGATCTTAAACTTCTATAACCCAGGTGAGTTCCACATGGGTTGTTTGCGTCCGTGTATGTACAGCCATCATTTCTCTCTACTTGGTGACACTTTGTACCTAAACAGTACTCAGCGCTCTTGTGATGTTCCTTTAGGCCTGAACTTCAACATGGTTCAAGTGTATGTGTTCCTAGCAATCATGGCGCAAATCACTGGTAAGAAAGCGGGTGTGGCTTACCACAAGCTGGTTAATGCTCATATCTACGAAGATCAACTCGCACCTATGCGTGATATCCAGTTGAAGCGTGAGCCTTTAGCTGGTCCAACATTCCACATCAATCCTGAGATTAAGTCTCTAGAAGATTTGGAAACGTGGGTGACGATGGATGACTTCTGGGTTGAAGGCTACGAATGCCACGAAGCGATTAAGTACCCATTCTCGGTTTAATCTAATCTGCTTTGATTGACTGTTTGACTGTTTGACTGTTTGACAGGTTGATCGAAAGGCTGCCTCTGCGCAGCCTTTTTTATTTCTGATGCTTGGCTTGCTTACTATTCGTAAAACCAATAATCTTGAGTGGTCTTTTCTAACCACAGAACTACTATGACTCGCTCGCATTGCTTTGTATTGCAACACGACTTTCCTATTTCTTTCTACCCTGATAAAAACCAGTTGGTGATTGATAGTGAAGAGATTCATTTAGAGCCACTACAAGCAAGACTGCTCAGCTATTTCATCGACAAGCGCGGGCAAGTGGTTAGTACGCAGCAGATAGCTGCTGATGTCTGGCAACGAACTCAAGTGTCTGACAACTTGGTTAGACAGGTCATCAGCTTACTGCGCAGTCAGCTTCAGGATAAGTCACGCCCATATCGCATCATTCAGACCATTCCTAAGCAAGGTTACCTGTTCGATGTTGAAGTGACTCAGCCGAGTGTTGAACCAACTTCCGTTGATGACGCCCCTCTACCTGAGTCTGAGCCTAAATCTTTTGTTGCTAATTCGAAAAAGAAAACCATCGCCCTGATTACAACCGCAGTATTCTCTGTTGGCTTAATAGCAACTTGGGCGTGGCAAATTGATGTCTCAACCAATGACACAGCTGTTATTTCTGTGCCTCAAAGTGATGTGATTCCCGTTTATATCCATGACATAACACTCGATTCTGCGGACGATTATGAGATGTCGGAAAGCGTGTACAACTACCTATTCTACGGGCTGAACTCAGCAAGAAATTTATCGGGTTACCACTTCTCTCAGCTATCGAAACAGGGCAAGCAATCACTTGCCAATAATGGTGTTGAACTCAAAGGTTGGCTCAAGCAAAAGGGCAATGATTATGTACTGAGCGTGTTGATACAAAACAACCGCCAGCCCAATCAAAGTCAGAAAGTGGAAAAGAGCTTTAGCCAAGATAACTTCTTTGATGCCATTGGGGATGTGATTCTTGAGATTAAAGCCATTATTGCCCCAATGAGTTCAGAATACGGTGTCGTCAGTCATCGTGTGACTTCTATTGATAACTACGATGATTGGAAGGTTATTTCAGAGGGAATATCGCTTTTCTACCAAGGTAAAGGTGGACAGCCATTTGCAGATATCGCACTTCAGTTGGATACGATTCAACAGCAAGGAAGAGACAATTATCTGGTTAATGCCTTATTGTCGTATTCGGAATCTTTGGCTTATTTGCAAAGTCATGAGCAAGAAGATCGCGAACATGCACTGCAACTGGCAAAGCAAGCCTTCGAGATGAACCCACGTTGTGATATTGCCAACCTTACCTTGGGTCTTGCACTGTTAATCAACCAACATGCCAATCAAGCTTTCCCTTACCTTTTTTACGCGGCTGAAAGTACACCGAGCCCAATCAGTTTTTATCTACTTAGTGTGGCTGACAAGCTGTCGGATAACCCTGAAGGTTCGCAATACAACTATCAGCGTTATACCGAAGTGAAAAAAGAGTATAATGGCCAACTGTTTGATCTTATTGACTCTTTATAAAAAACAAACCTTTCCTAAACCACATAATTCTCTTTGAAGTGAAGACGTTGAGCTACCGCTAATAGTAACGGCTCTTCCGCAAGGTTTTCTTGTGCCAACAGGCTTCTCAACATGTTTGATTATTGTTTGGACTTAGGCTCGATTGCCTTGCATCAAGCGTAAAAACATCGACTTCCACATACTGGTAACCAAATCATTAATTATTTGGGGTACACACATGTTGAAGAAGTTTGCTTTTCAGATCATTCCAATTCAGATCTTCTTATTCGTCTTTTGGTTCAAAAATGGCTTTGTCGATAAAGTGATGGGCGTTGTGCTTGGCTTTATTACGCCAGATACCGCTTATTCAGGTGACACTTGGGCTGGCTGGAAAGGCTATATTGTAGGAACTTGGGATAAGAGCCAAATCGGTCATGCTCTACTGAGTCCAACATTCGATTTTATGTTCCCTATTCTGATTGCTTTGCAATGTGTACCGTTTTTACTGGTTATTCGTTCGGTATTTGCAGGTGAGTTCATGTCTGGCAAGGAGCGTCCGTGGTTACTCTATGCTGCCTTTACTTCTTTATTTGTGACTGCTTGTATGGCTTTCACTCAAACCATCACTGGCGCAAGCGACGGGCAGTATCTATGGCAACTTATCGGCTTTGGCATGGTTGCCATTATGCATCTGCGTAATGAGCAAGGTAAGTAAGCGTTTTTTGGATACGGGATGCGAAGGGTAGCTAGATACGAGATACGAAGAGCGTGTTTAGATTTGAGTCAGTGAGATACGAAATATCAAACGCAGATAATGAGAGGAAGTCGCTTTTCGTCACTCTCTACCCGAATCTCGTATCTTCTTTTAGCTCTTCGTTACTCGTTCACTCGCATCCCGTATTTGATTTTTGCTTCCCTCATCTGCTCTTAAAAAGAAAAGCCCGCAACCTAGGAGGTTGCGGGCTTTGTTATAAGCGATGTGTCTTGTTATCGGTTAAGCTATCTAATTATTTAGCGATTAAGCCGTCAGTGCTAACACGGTACCAGGCAGTACAAGGAATACCGCAATAAGGTAACCAGCCACTACAGATTTGTTCTTCACAGCCATGTCAGAAATAATATCAGCGGCTTTTACTGGTAGTTCACGTAGGAACGGAATACCAAAGATGAATACCGTTGCCATGATGTTGAACACCAAGTGTACTAGAGCAATCTGCAGTGCAAATACTGCGAACTCACCAGATACTGCTGTCGCTGCTAATAGAGCGGTAATACACGTACCGATGTTTGCACCCAGAGTGAATGGGTAAACGTCACGTACTTTAAGAACACCTGAACCTACTAGTGGAACCATCAAGCTTGTTGTCGTTGAAGAAGACTGAACAAGGATAGTAACGATAGAGCCAGAAGCGATACCGTGGATAGGACCACGACCAATTGCATTCTTTAGAATTTCACGAGCACGACCCACCATCAGGCTCTTCATTAGCTTACCCATTACCGTGATAGCTACAAAGATAGTCGCGATACCTAGAACGATAAGCATGATACCGCCAACAGTGTCGCCAAATGTCGATAGTGGCTCTTTAATCGCACTGACTACTGGTTTAGTGATTGGCTTGATGAAGTTAAGACCACCCATGCTCATATCACCTGTTGCTAGCATCGGTGATACTAACCAGTGAGAAATCTTCTCTAGAATACCAAACGCCATCTCTAGTGGTAGGAAAATAGCAACGGCTAATAGGTTAAAGAAGTCGTGAATCGTCGCACTTGCGAATGCACGTTTGAACTCATCTTTACAACGAACATGACCAAGACTAACTAGCGTATTGGTTACTGTCGTACCAATGTTCGCACCCATTATCATAGGGATTGCTAGCTCAACAGGTAAACCACCTGCCACAAGGCCAACGATAATTGAAGTAACTGTACTTGATGATTGAATAAGTGCTGTTGCCACTAAACCAATCATTAAGCCTGCAACTGGGTGTGAAGCAAATTCGAAAAGAACTTTTGCTTGCTCGCCTGTTGCCCATTTGAAGCCTGTACCAACCATTGAAACTGAAAGTAATAGTAGGTAAAGCATGAATGCCAAGTTAGCCCAGCGTAGCCAACGAGTTGTGCTCGAGATAGGCGCTGCTGCAGTAGTAGCTTGGTTCATAATGTTTTCTCCATTGGACCGTTTAAGTCTGTGTTTGGTCTGTTTGTTTAATCTGAGCGTGATGTTAGAGAACAAATATTTCAGTAATATTACATTTTGGTTTAGGTTGGTTTTTTTTGTGATGATTTGCTGTTTAAATATTTTGACAGTAAATGTTTTTAATTTAACCTTTTGTTTTAATTGGTGTTTTTGTGATTTTCAACTTGGGTGATATAGATCTTAAAAGTTAGAGAAAAATTGAAAATAATCGCTGAAATATTACATTATGAAATCAGACACTTCGTAAAAATAGGTGATAATGGTTAGTTAGGTTTGGTTTTTCCGAGTTTGTTGAGTGGGAGTGTCATATTTGATATAAAAGGGTATCTACTCTTTTATTACGGCACATCTATGTCGCACCTCAACTATAACCACCTTTATTACTTTTGGATGGTTTGCAAACAAGGCTCTGTTACTAAAGCGGCAGAAGCTCTATTCCTAACACCACAAACAGTAACTGGTCAGATAAAAGCGTTAGAAGAGCGTATGGATGGCAAGTTAACTAAGCGTAATGGTCGCAGTGTTGAGCCGACAGAGCTTGGGCAGCTAGTCTTTAAGTACGCTGACCGTATGTTTGGCCTGAGTTATGAGATGCTGGATATCGTAAATTATAGCCAGCACTCTAATATTCTGTTTGATGTTGGTGTTGCGGATGCACTGTCTAAAAGACTCGTAAGCAAGATACTGATGTCGACGATTCCCCCAGATAACAGCATTCATTTACGTTGCTTTGAATCGACCCATGAAATGCTACTTGAGCAACTTTCTCAGCATAAGCTCGATATGATCTTGTCTGATTGCCCGGTGGATTCGAGTCAAAGCCCTGGCCTGTTTAGTAAAAAGCTTGGCGAAAGTGGAATGAGCTTTTTCAGTTCCGGCAAGGTTGAAGGTGTGAACTTCCCCGCGGTATTAGAACAAAGAAAGCTTTTGATACCTGGTAGTCGAACCTCAATGGGGCGCAAAGTGCTGCAGTGGTTTGATAGACAAGGACTTAAACCTGATGTTTTGGGTGAGTTTGATGATGCGGCATTGATGAAGGCTTTTGCTCGCTACCACGATGACGCAATATTCTTAGCGCCAACCCTTTATATGTCTGAGGTTGAGGAAGATACATCACTGCAATTATTAGGTGGCATTGAAGAGTTAAAAGAGGAGTACTACGTCATATTTGCTGAGAGGATGATCCAACATCCAGCAGTAAAAAACGTATGCGACGCAGATTTTAGCAAATTGTTCGAGTGAGGCGGTTTGTTAATGAATTGATATCGATTATCATAACTCCACCATATGCCGGAAATACTGATAGCCCGTAGTTGGCGTAAAGGTTGTAGGGAGCCAAACTATGAACTTAAAAGAGATGGAGAAGAACTCAGCACAAGCTGTGATTCTACTCAAAGCCATGGCCAACGAGCGTCGCTTACAGATCTTGTGCCTATTACATGGTACTGAGCTGTCGGTTGGGGAGTTGTGTGGCAAGTTGGAACTGAGTCAGTCTGCTTTATCTCAACATCTTGCTTGGTTGAGAAGAGATGGTTTGGTCGAAACTCGCAAAGAAGCTCAAACTGTGTATTACACATTGAGTAGTGAAGAAGTAAAAGCGATGATTAACCTACTGCATGGTATTTACTGCAAGTAGCTTATTGCTGGTGGGAGGTGGATTTCTTATCAGGAATAAGACCGACACAAGGAAGTGTCAGTATTTCACGTCAAACGTGAGTGCCTATCTATATTACCGACCTATCTATCTGCTTGTCTGTTTTTTTCTCGTTGTTTTTTAGCTGCTTAGCTATTTATCGGTAAGCAAATTAGCGGTTTTTCAGTTAAATAATCACCGGAAAATAATAGCATTTCTCAAATTTTAGATATAAAAAAACCGGCCAAGGCCGGTTTTTTTCGTTTTGCGTTGTAATCAAATTTCTATTAAAGAGCTTTGATTGCAGCAGCGAAACGAGACTTATGACGTGCAGCTTTATTCTTATGAATAAGGCCTTTAGTCGCCATACGGTCTAGAAGAGGTGTAACTTCTACAAGAGCAGCAGTTGCAGCTTCTTTATTGCCAGCTTCAATAGCTGCAATAGTTTTTTTCATGTAAGTGCGCATCATAGAACGACGGCTAGCATTGTGCTGGCGACGTTTCTCAGCTTGGATAGCGCGCTTCTTAGCAGATTTACTGTTTGCCAAGGGTCTAACTCCCAAAAACTTAGTTCGGTGACAATTTAAGGGCGAGGACTATCCCTCATTAGCGCTTAATTGTCAAATGATTTGTGCAAAAACCAATCGTAGCCAAACAAACTTTGGTATGGAAAGGTCATCGCGGTTAAGATGGCGGGGATTCTAACAGCATTTTTAGACCAATGCTAATAAATATGCTTCTTAGGATAGGATAGTATTTATCCTCGCTTGAAAGTAATCAACCAGTGTCAGAGGTTTCTGTGAGTAAACGACTATTAAAGTCAGGGCTGATTGTCAGTGTAATGACTTTTGTTTCCCGTGTCTTGGGGCTAGTACGTGATGTCGTAGTAGCAAACTTAATGGGGGCAGGAGCAAGTGCAGACGTATTTTTCTTCGCCAATAAAATTCCTAATTTTTTACGTCGGCTGTTTGCCGAAGGTGCTTTTTCTCAAGCCTTTGTACCAGTATTAACGGAATATCACGCCGCAGGTGATAAAGATAAAACTCGAGACTTGATAGCAAAGGTGTCCGGTACTCTTGGGGTGTTGGTTTCTATTGTTACGGTGCTTGGGGTATTAGGCTCTGGGGTTATCACCGCAATGTTCGGTGCGGGTTGGTTTATTGATTGGCTTAATGACGGCCCCTCGGCGCCTAAGTTTGAACTCGCCAGCCTAATGCTGAAAATTACTTTTCCTTATTTATGGTTCATTACGTTTGTCGCTTTATCAGGTGCAATCCTTAATACCATGGGCAAATTTGCGGTTTCGTCATTTACGCCTGTGTTCTTGAACGTAATGATCATTGCTTGTGCTTGGTTTCTTGCTCCTAATTTAGAACAACCTGAAATTGGTTTATCCATCGGCGTTTTTCTTGGAGGCTTAGTTCAATTCCTGTTCCAAATGCCTTTCTTGATTAAAGCGGGAGTACTGGTTAAGCCTAAGTGGGGTTGGAGAGATCCGGGCGTGGTTAAGATCCGCACGTTAATGATCCCTGCTTTGTTTGGTGTGTCAGTAAGTCAAATCAACTTGTTGTTCGATACTTTCATTGCCAGTTTTCTAGCGACGGGCTCGATCAGTTGGCTGTATTACTCGGATCGACTATTAGAATTTCCACTCGGTTTGTTTGGTATTGCCATTGCGACGGTTATTCTTCCTGCTTTATCTCGTAAGCACGTTGATGCTGAAGGAGAAGGGTTTGCTCACACCATGGATTGGGGTGTGCGCATGGTACTGCTGCTCGGTATTCCTGCGATGTTCGGTCTTATTGTGTTAGCAAAACCGATGTTGATGGTGCTGTTTATGCGTGGTGAGTTTTCTCCTCATGATGTTAATCAGGCTTCAATGTCTTTAGTGGCGTACGCTTCAGGCTTGCTGAATTTCATGCTTATTAAAGTATTGGCTCCCGGCTATTACTCTCGTCAAGACACCAAAACACCGGTTAAGTACGGCATCATTGCGATGGTGACTAACATGGTGTTCAACGCAATCTTCGCTTATTTCTATGGTTATGTTGGTTTGGCAATCGCAACGGCGTTGTCTGCGTTCGTGAACATGACTCTGCTTTATCGTGGTTTGCATCTAGCGGGTGTTTATCGTTTAACCAAGACTACATTGTTGTTTAGCCTTAAATTATTGATCTCAGGTACGGTAATGATTGGCGTGATTTTATGGCAGCTAGACAATATGCAATTGTGGCTTGATTGGGGCTTTAACCAAAGAGCGTTGACACTAACAGGGTTGATCGCACTTGGCGCCTTTGCTTATATTGTGTCGATACTGGTTTTAGGTATCCGAGTAAAACATTTAAAAGCAGCGACAGATTAATACTGATTAGTATATAATCCGTCGGTTTCACACAATAAATGATGTTAATAACAGGTTTTAGCTGATCACAATGGAACTGATCCGAGGTATACACAATATTAAAGCGCAGCATCATGGCTGTGTATTAACCATAGGTAACTTCGATGGTGTTCATTTAGGGCATCAAGAGGTTCTGAGTCAGGTTTCTAAACAAGCTGCAGCATTAGGGCTCCCTTCTGTTGTCATGACGTTTGAGCCGCAACCTATGGAGTTGTTTGCCAAAGGTAAAGCACCAGCACGTTTAACTCGCTTACGAGATAAATACGTGCAACTGAATAAGCTAGATATCAGTCGTTTATTGTGTGTGAATTTTAATCAGTATTTTGCAAGCTTGTCGGCTGAAGCGTTCATTAAAGACCTTTTGGTTGATAAGCTTGGCGTGAAATTCTTGGTTGTCGGTGACGATTTTTGCTTCGGTAAGGGTCGTACTGGTAATTTCGCTATGCTCAAAGCGGCAGGCGAGAAGTATGGTTTTGAGGTGGTGAGCACCCAGAGCTATTGCTTAAACCAATTACGAGTAAGCAGTACTGAGATACGAAATGCGTTAGCGGCCAATGACTTGGCTTCTAGTGCTACCATGCTAGGGCGTGACTACAGTATCAGTGGTCGTGTTTCTCATGGTCGAAAACTAGGGAGAACTATCGGTTTCCCTACCGCTAATATTCCATTAAAGCGTTGTGTTTCTCCTGTATCGGGAGTGTATGTTGTTGAAGCTTTGGATATCGACGGTGTTCCTGTCGGTGGCGTTGCTAATATTGGACAACGACCAACAGTTAATGGGGTAAGGCAGCAATTAGAAGTGCACTTTTTTGACTTTAAAGCCAATTTATATGGTAAACAGTTAGAAGTACGACTTTTGCACAAACTGCGCGACGAGATAAAATTTGAATCGTTCGACGCACTAAAGAATCAAATAGAATTGGATGCTGAAGCCGCAAGGGTGTGGCTGCTTCAGCTAAAGAATTAATCGGATGATTCCACCGATTAACATAATGTCTAACTTCGCCCAATATAACGGAATTAAGAATCGATGAGTGATTATAAAGATACCCTGAACTTACCAGAAACAGGGTTCCCAATGCGCGGTAATCTGGCAAATCGTGAGCCAGAAATGCTGAAGCGTTGGTACAAAGAAGATCTTTACGGCGAAATCCGTAAGGCAAAGAAAGGTAAAAAATCTTTCGTACTGCATGATGGCCCTCCATACGCGAACGGCGACATTCACATTGGCCACGCGCTGAATAAGATTCTTAAAGACATTATTATCAAATCTAAGACCCTTTCTGGTTTTGATGCACCGTACATCCCAGGTTGGGACTGTCACGGTCTTCCAATCGAGCTAATGGTTGAGAAGAAGAAAGGTAAGCCTGGTCAGAAGATTTCGGCTGCTGAATTCCGCGAAGAGTGTCGTAAGTACGCTGCGGGCCAAGTTGAAGGTCAGAAAGAGAGCTTCAAACGTCTTGGTATCATGGGCGAGTGGGACAAACCTTACCGTACTATGGATTTCGGCACTGAAGCGAACATCATTCGTTCTCTAGGCAAAATCGCAGACAAAGGTCACCTTCTTAAAGGTTTCAAACCAGTTCACTGGTGTACTGACTGTGGTTCTGCTCTGGCTGAAGCTGAAGTTGAATATAAAGATAAAGTTTCTCCATCTATCGATGTGAAATTTACAGCAGCTGACGAAGCGGCGCTGCTAGAGAAATTTACTCTAGCTGAAGGTCATGCGGGTCAAGGCGAAATTTCTATCGTTATCTGGACGACAACACCATGGACTCTGCCGGCGAACCGCGCAGTATGTCTACGTGATGATCTTGAATACGTGCTTATCCAAGTTGAAGCGAATGGCGACCAACCAGCTCAACGTATCGTTGTTGCTTCTGATCTAGCAAAAGACGTAATGGACCGTGCAGGTATCGAGCATTTCCATAACCTTGGTTTTGCTACAGGTGCTGATCTTGAGCTTTCTCAGTTCAACCACCCGTTCTACGATTTTACTGTTCCTGCTGTTCTTGGCGACCACGTAACAACGGATTCAGGTACTGGTGTGGTTCACACTGCGCCTGGCCACGGTCAAGAGGATTTCGTGGTTGGTAAGAAGTACAACCTAGAAATCGCTAACCCAGTTGGTTCAAACGGCGTTTACCTGCCAGATACTGAGCTATTTGCTGGTCAGCACGTATTTAAAGCGAACGACTCTGTTTTAGAAGTTCTAAAAGATAAAGGTGCACTTCTGCATCACCACGCTTACGAGCACAGCTACCCACACTGTTGGAGACACAAAACTCCAATCATCTTCCGTGCAACACCACAATGGTTCATCTCTATGGATCAAGCTGGCCTACGTGCTAAAGCACTAGAGTCTATCAAGAGTGTTGAGTGGTTGCCTGAATGGGGTCAAAGCCGTATCGAAGGTATGGTTGAAGGTCGCCCTGAGTGGTGTATCTCTCGTCAACGTACTTGGGGTGTGCCAATTGCTCTGTTCGTTCATAAAGAAACAGCAGAACTTCACCCAGAAAGCCCAGCGCTTATTGAAAAAGTCGCGAAGTTAGTTGAAGAGAAAGGTATTCAAGCTTGGTGGGATGTAGACGCTGCTGAACTTATGGGCGCAGAAGACGCTGATAAGTACGAAAAAGTAATGGATACGCTAGACGTATGGTTCGACTCAGGTGTGACGCACTTCTCGGTTGTTGATTCTCGTGAAGAGTACAACTTCCCGAACGAAGAGCGTACTCACAGTGCTGATCTTTACCTTGAAGGTTCAGACCAACACCGTGGCTGGTTCCAGTCTTCTTTAATTTCATCTATTGCGATGAAAGACGAAGCACCATACAAGCAAGTACTAACTCACGGTTTCGTGGTTGACGGTAACGGCCGTAAGATGTCTAAATCTATCGGTAACGTTGTTGCACCTAAAGATGTAACCAACAAGCTAGGTGCAGATATCCTGCGTCTATGGGTTGCTTCTACAGACTACACGGGTGAAGTTGCGGTTTCTGATGAAATCCTGAAGCGTTCAGCTGATGCTTACCGTCGTATTCGTAACACAGCGCGTTTCTTCCTAGCGAACTTGAATGGTTTCAACCCTGAAACTGACCTAGTACCTGCTGAAGAGATGGTTGCACTTGATCGCTGGGCTGTTGGCCGTGCTCAAGCTGCACAAGAAGAGATTGTTAAAGCATACGGCGAGTACAACACTCACGGTGTGACTCAACGTCTAATGCAGTTCTGTTCTATCGAAATGGGTTCTTTCTACCTAGACGTAATTAAAGACCGTCAGTACACAGCGAAGCAGGGCAGCCATGCTCAACGTAGCTGTCAAACTGCGCTTTACTACATCGTAGAAGCTCTAGTTCGTTGGATGGCACCTATCATGTCGTTCACTGCAGATGAAATCTGGAACGAGATGCCGGGTGAGCGCGACAAGTTCGTGTTTACTGGCGAATGGTTCGAAGGCCTATTCGGTCTAGCTGAAGGCGAAGAGCTAAGCAACGAATTCTGGGCTGAAATCCAAACGGTTCGTGGCGCTGTGAACAAGCTTCTTGAAGATGCTCGTAAAGAGAAAACGATCGGTGGTGCACTGCAAGCTGAAGTGATTCTATACGCTGACGACGCACTAGCGGCGAAAATCAACAAGCTAGAAGATGAGCTACGTTTCGTACTTATCACTTCTGCAGCTGTTGTTAAGCCATTAAGCGAGAAGTCTGATGCAGCTCAAGAGACAGACGTTGCTGGTCTATTCGTTGAAGTTGCAGCTACTGAAGCTGAGAAGTGTGACCGTTGCTGGCACCACACTCCAGATGTAGGCACTATCGAAGGTCATGAGAAAGTTTGTGGTCGTTGTGTGTCGAACATCGACGGTGAAGGCGAAGTGCGTAAGTTCGCATAACAGCTCAGAGAAAGACTGAACTTTTTGTAAAAATCATAGCCCCAGTATCAACTGGGGTTATTTTTAATTATAGGAAATGTGTTTATACAAGTACGGTAATCAGGTCACTTAAATTGAGTAACAGTGAATACCAACTTCGTAAATACTAGGAATAGAAATGAGTGAAGTTTCGTTAAAACAATCTGGTGTGCGTTGGCTATGGTTGGCCCTAGTGGTCTTCCTTGCCGATATCGGCATTAAACTCTTTGTTATGGATAACATGGGTTATGGCTGGGCAAACCGTATTGAGGTTCTGCCATTCTTTAACTTTTTGTACGTGCATAACTATGGTGCAGCGTTTAGCTTCTTGAGTGATCAAAGTGGTTGGCAGCGTTGGTTATTTACCGGTATCGCATTTGCGGTAACAGGTATGCTGACGTACTGGATGAGCAAACTACCAGCTGCAGAGAAGTGGAATAACATTGCTTATGCGATCATCATTGGTGGCGCAGTAGGAAATGTGTTTGACCGAGTCGTACATGGCTTTGTTGTCGATTACTTAGACTTCTACTGGGGCACTTACCATTGGCCCGCATTTAACTTAGCCGATATGGGAATCTGTATCGGTGCTGCGATGATCATCCTAGATGGTTTCCGTAAGAAAGACGAAAGCAAATAGCTTGCCTCAAAGTCAGTCTATGACTCACAGAATAGAATAGCCCTAAGCGCTGTCGGTTGATTCCGACGGCGCTTTTTTTTATGCTTCAGTCAACAAGGAAGCAAAGCACAATGCATCCTCAAATAATAAAGAAATCTAAGGAAAGTAACGTGGCAGCAATTAAAAATGATTCAGCAGTAACTCTACATTTTACGATTAAAATGAAGGATGGTTCAGTTGCCGATAGCACCGAAAATATGGGCAAACCTGCAAAGTTCGTCATGGGCGATGGCAGCCTAAGTGAGAACTTTGAAGCGTGCTTACTTGGACTTGAAGCTGGAACTGAAAAGTCTATCGAACTGAAAGCGGAAGATGCGTTTGGTATGCCAAACCCTGATCATATTCATTATATGGATCGTGCTAAGTTTGTTGGTGATTCTGAAGTTGAAGTGGGTACTATCATGGCATTCTCTGGTCCTGATGGGATGGAAATTCCAGGTATTATTACTGAGATCGCAGGTGATTCAGTGACGGTTGATTTTAATCACCCACTCGCAGGTCAAGACGTTACGTTTGACGTCAATATCTTAACGGTAGAATAACTCTCTTAACGTTAGAATAAGATAGCCTTACTGCGGTGATGTCACCTAGAGCTTCACTGTCTAGACGCTTCACTGTAGAATGCGAACCTCGCTGACGGCGAACTCTATAGAAACAACCTTAGTACCGCGGTAAATGATGAGCAATGAAATGAAAATAATGTTAGCTAACCCTCGTGGCTTTTGTGCCGGTGTCGATCGTGCGATCAGCATCGTAGAGCGCGCACTTGAAATGTATCAGCCACCGATCTATGTTCGCCATGAAGTGGTACACAACCGCTTTGTTGTTGAGGGGCTCAAGCAACGTGGTGCTATTTTTGTCGAAGAACTGAGTGAAGTGCCTGACGACAATATCGTGATTTTCTCTGCTCACGGTGTTTCTCAAGCGGTTCGTAAAGAAGCGAAGGAGCGCGAGCTAACGGTATTCGATGCAACCTGTCCTTTGGTGACTAAAGTTCATATGGAGGTTGCTCGTGCGAGCCGTAAACATATGGAAGTAGTACTGATCGGTCACGCGGGTCACCCGGAAGTTGAAGGCACTATGGGTCAGTACGCGAGTCAAACAGGTGGTATGTACTTGGTTGAAAGACCAGAAGACGTACAAAAACTAGTGGTTAATGATCCAAGTAACTTACACTACGTGAGCCAAACTACGCTGTCTGTTGATGAAACGGCAGATGTAATTGAAGAGTTACGTCGTGTATTCCCTGAGATTCAAGGCCCTCGTAAAGACGACATCTGTTATGCGACTCAAAACCGTCAAGACGCGGTGCGTGAGATGGCGAATGACGTTGATGTGGTGATAGTGGTTGGTTCTAAGAACTCATCGAACTCTACACGCCTAAAAGAGCTAGCTGAGAAGCTAGGCACACCAGGCTACCTAACGGATTGCCCAGAAGATATTCAGACTGAATGGGTTGAAGGCAAGAAGAAAATCGGCGTAACGGCTGGTGCTTCTGCTCCTGAAGAGTTAGTTAACCAAATCTTAGATCGTATCCGCGAACTAGGTGCGACTGGCGTTGAAGAGATTCAAGGTCGCGAAGAGAACATGTTCTTCGAAGTACCTAAAGAGCTGCAGATCAAGCAAGTAGATTAATCTCTATTGATTCGAGACACTAGCGATTCGCAAACAGTTGATTCGCAAATACTATCGATTTGTAAACAGTAGGAAGCCAACGTTGATGCGTTGGCTTTTTTGATCGTGCTTTATGTCCCGTCCGAGATGTGTTTACTGAAGACCGAGCTGCTCTTTTAAAGTCTTGAGGTAACGACGGCTAACAGGGACTTCAAAGCCAGTCAGGGTAATGATCTCCGCTAATCCATTCTCTAACAGTTTGATCTCTTGGATCGACTTTATGTTGATCAAATACTGGCGATGACAGCGGATCAAATCGGTTTTTTCTTCCAAGATCTTTAGCGTTAACTGTGAAGTCGCGGTTTGCGATGAGCTACGTACATGCACCCCACTGATATCGGAATAGGCGCACTCGACCGTTTGGCTTGCCATGATCACAATGCGGTTATGACCAATACATGGAATCTGCTCTAAGTGACAGGGAGCAATCGCAGAGATGTCTTGTGCTGGCGCTTTCTGATTTTGTTTGATGACCTTATTCAGGCGACAAACGCTCTTGTTTAATCGACAAGGCTCGACTGGCTTAAGTAGGTAATCAAAAGCATTATCTTCAAAGGCTTGAATAGCATATTGGTCGTAGGCGGTGACAAATACCACGTAGGGCATGGTTTCCGGGTCAAGCATACTCAACAATTCAATACCGGTGACCTGAGGCATTTGAATGTCCAAATACACCACATCAGGCTTGAGAAGGTTGATCTGCTTAAGTCCTTCAATTGCGTTACTCGCTTGACCAATGACTTCGACTTCTCCGGTTTCGGTCAGAAGTTCAATCAGTTCTTCGCGAGCAAAAAGCTCATCATCGATAACTAATGCTTTTAACATCCTACAATCTTCATTTTTGTGCCATCCCTGCTTGATTCACGCTTATCTTTTTAATGTCTGCTAAATGTTACTACTGGGGGAGCTAACATCTATGAAAACATCATTATTTTAGTATAGGTATGATAAAGCTCATTCGAGTAAATTGCTGTGGTTGAGATTCTATTTTTAGTGCTGAATCTTGTCCAAAGAAATTAGTGAGTCGTTTATCAACAATCTCCATCCCTAATCCTACATGATCTTGAGATGGCTTCTGATAATTACCCGCGTTGTCTTCAACGGTTAACTTGAACCCACTCTCGAAAGCCTCGCTATAGATCTTCACTGTGCCACCTTCTAGCATGTTCGAAATGCCATGCTTGATGGCGTTTTCAACCAATGGTTGCAGGGTAAAGCTTGGTAGTTGTGACTCGTATAACTGTGGATCTATGTCCCATTCCACTTCTAACCGGTCGGTAAAACGTGCCTTTTCAATGGTGAGATACGCATTGACGTGTGCAAGCTCGTCTTTAAGTTTCACAGTGTTGATGTTCTGCTTAAGGTTGCTTCTAAAGAAGTGAGATAGGTGCTGAATGAGCTCTCGCGCTTTATCAGGGTCACGACGTGTTACTGCACTGATAGTATTAAGCGCATTAAACAAGAAGTGCGGGTTCACTTGAGCGTGCAGTAGTTTGATTTCCGCTTGTGTCAGTAGCGTCTGTTGTTGCTGATAGTTGCTGAACAGGATCTGACTCGACAATAGTTGAGCAATACCTTCAGCCATCGACATGTTGATGGTTGAAAATAGCTTTAGCTTAGGCTCATACAGTTTGATGGTACCGACGACTTCGTTACCGGCACGCAGTGGGATAATAAGCGCAGAACCTAACTTACAATCTTGCGAAAGAGAACATTGGTATGGGTTCTCTTTGCCATCAAGGTAGATGATGTCGTTCTGTTCCATCGAAGTGAGCGTGCTTTGCGATGAAATAGGGGTATTTGGAATATGGTGTTCATCGCCAATGCCAACGAACGCGAGGATTTTTTCTCGGTCGGTGATCGCTACCGCCCCAACATTGGTCTCTTCGTAAACGATACGTACGATTTTTTGCGCGTTATCTGAATTAAACCCGCCATGCAAAATACCTACCGAACGCTCGGCGATGGTGAGTGCGCGGCGCGAGAAGGTCGCTGAGTACTTCTCGAAGATAGTTTTCCTATCTTGAATGATGCTCATGAACAGTGCAGCGCCCACTGAGTTAGCAATGATCATTGGCGCGGCAATATCAGAAACTAGAGCGTAGGACTGCTCAAACGGTTTAGCGACTGCGAGCAGAATCAACATCTGAATGATCTCTGCAAATAGCGTCACAGAGAACACCACCATCGGGTTAAACAACTGGCTGGCTTTGTTCTTTCGGACTAAGTATACATGCAGCAAGCCACCAATCAGGCCCTCTGCAGTGGTTGAAATCGCACAAGCTAAGTCAGTAAAGCCACCTAATGAGTAGCGATGAATCCCGCCGGTAAAGCCTACGGCAAAGCCAACGACAGGGCCGCCAAACAGGCCTCCCATTACCGCCCCCATTGCACGAGTGTTGGCTATCGCGTCATTAATCTGCAGTCCGAAATAGGTGCCCATAATGCAGAACAGGGAAAACAGAACATAACAGCTGACTTTATGACTTAAGCGTGAAGAGATGCTTAACAGAGGGAGAATCAGCGGGGTTTTACTTAGCATGTAAGCAATCACTAAGTAGACACAAGTTTGTTGCAGAAGAGAGAGAATGAGTTCCATATTTTCACCTATTGAGACGCTTGTTAAGTGTAAAGCTCATTGCGTGGTAACGGTAGCTTTGCTTGTGTTTTCGTTGGTTATATCGAGTGACGATTGCTTCTCAATGCTGAGATACAGTAAAGCCCATCACAGAGGACGGGCTTTAGTCTTAATTTCCACGAATCACTGGGTGATTACGGGAGCAAGCGAAGTGTGTTTGGCTGTTGTTTTGTCTCTCAATGAAGACGTGTCTCTTTTATTCAAAGTCTGAAAGAACTAGGCAGTTTTGGTTACGCCTTTTGCTTCTTTCTCTTCTTCATCAGCAAGGTCGATATCACCTTTGCCTTTTGATATCTTGATAACGTAAGCCGCAATACCAAGTGCACTCACCACACCAATGATGGTCGAGATTTGCATTGGTAGACCGAAGCCTAGTTGGCTGTTGTTCAGGATGAATGTGATACATACAGATGTCATGAACACAGCTGGAACCGTGGTTACCCAGTGCAGTTTATTGTGACGAAGTAGGTAAGCCGAAGCTGTCCATAACATCATTACAGCTGTTGATTGGTTAGCAAAACCGAAGTAGCGCCAGATGATACCGAAATCAACTTGAGTCAAGATGCCACCGATAACGAACAGTGGCAGAGCCATCAGTAGGCGGTTACGCAGTGTTTTCTGTTCCATGTTGAAGTATTCAGCAAGGATAAGACGGCTTGAACGGAATGCTGTGTCACCAGAAGTGATTGGTAGGATAACCACGCCAAGGAAAGCAAGGATACCGCCGAATACACCCAGTAGACCAAATGAAGCGCTGTATACCACGTTACCTGGGCCGCCGTTTGCAATTGCGTCTGATAGAGACTCAACTGAACCGAAGAATGAAAGAGCAAGTGCACACCAGATTAGAGCGATGATGCCTTCACCAATCATTGCACCATAGAATACGAAGCGACCGTTCTTCTCGTTTTCCATACAACGCGCCATCAGTGGTGACTGAGTTGCGTGGAAGCCAGAGATTGCACCACAAGCGATAGTGATGAATAGAGCAGGCCAAAGTGGTAGGTCATTCGGGTTCATGTTGGTGAACATGTCTTTCATCTCGAAGCCTCCCATGATTTGGTGCTCGTCAGAAAGACCAATCGCAGTGATTAGGCCAACAGACATGAAGATAAGTAGTGCACCGAACAATGGGTAGAAACGACCAATGATTTTATCGACAGGGACAATCGTTGCGATGATGTAGTAAGCAAAGATGATAACAACCATGGTTGTTGCAGACATCGCGAAATCAGTTTGGTCGTTCACTAGGTTAGTGATCATGCCTGCAGGAGCAGAAACAAATACCACACCAACAAGAAGCAGTAGAACAATGGCAAAGATGTTCATAAAGTGTTTTGCGCCATTGCCTAGGTAACGTCCAGTGATGGTTGGAACCGACGCACCACCATTACGGATAGATAACATACCTGAGAAGTAGTCGTGTACTGCACCTGCGAAGATACAACCTAGCACGATCCAAAGCATCGCTGCTGGGCCGTAAAGGGCACCCATGATAGGTCCGAAGATTGGACCTACACCTGCAATGTTAAGCAGTTGAACTAGGTAAACCTTTGGTGTCGACATTGGAACGTAGTCCACGCCATCTTGCTTAGTGTGAGCGGGTGTTTGACGCTTTTCATTGATACCGAAAATCTTCTCGATAAAGGCACCGTAAATAAAGTAGCCACCAATGAGTGCTGCAACACAGGTAAGAAACCACATCATAATTTGTTATCCCTGAATGTATTAATTAAGTCAGGGTGTATATTAAAGAAGAGTATGAAAAGAAACTTCCGCTATGAGAGTGAGTGGTCGAATAGTCAATTAAGTGGTGTTATAACTGATTGAGTGGTTTGCTACGTTTGTAGAGCGGTTGGTTATTCGTGTTGAGAAGGCTCTTGCTTCTGGCAAGTGGTGATTTATCAGCTTTAAGCGGTAACCAATAGATATCAGTGGCAGATAACAGACACAAGTGGACATCAGCCAGTGTTCAGCGGAGAATCACCATAAAGGTAACGCTTCGTCAGGAAGTGGCTAGGTAAATATAAAGGACTGAAATGAAAAAAATAATCGCACTATTCGCCGTGGCATTTAGCCTTGCAGGATGCAGCGCCAATGTTCAAGATTTAGCCGCTGAGGGCAATTGGCAAGAGATTGGCTATCGTGATGGCATCAAAGGTCACACTCAGCGTTCGTATTCAGAGATGACTGAGCTTGGCGCAGTCGATCAAGCGAGTTACACAGAAGGTTACCATCTAGGTGTGACTGAATATTGTAATCCGAACCATGCTTATCAGATTGGTTTATCTGGTCAGGTGTATGAAGGCGTGTGCTCTGGTACGGAAGAGGCTCAACGTTTCCGCATGGAATGGCGACGTGGCTGGGATGAGTTCTCAAACGACTATTAAGCCCAAGCTAGCGATAAAAAATTAAAACTAAAAAGACCAGTACCGCATGTGTACTGGTCTTTTTGTTTGTAGTGAGAGTAACAGAAGCAGATTACTGATTATTCTCGACTGCTTTTCTCAAGAAACCATTTTGCTTATCAAGCTGAGCCTTGGCCAATTCTAAATCTAGCCCGGTTAGAATCATCAAAATAGACAACTTCACATCGTAATCAGTCGTTTTAAGTGTCGAGACTGCCAGCGCTTTGTCGCATTCAGTTGCTTGGATAACGATACGAGCAGCGCGGGCAACCAACTTTTCATTGGTCGCTTTTACGTCGACCATCAGATTTTGGTAGCTCTTACCGATACGAATCATGCTGGCAGTCGTTAGCATATTAAGCACCAGCTTTTGTGCTGTACCTGATTTGAGTCGTGTTGAACCAGTCAATGCTTCTGGGCCAACCACAGGGCTAATTGCGATTTGAGCGATTTCAGCAATTGGAGAATCAGGGTTACAAGACAATGCAACGGTCACCGCGCTAAGCTGATTGGCATAGTTGAGTGCACCAATCACGTAAGGTGTGCGACCACTGGCAGCTATACCCACCACGACATCATTTTCTGAAAATTGAATCGCTTTCAGATCTTCAATACCGAGAGTCAGCGAGTCTTCTGCTCCTTCTTTGGCTTTTAAAATCGCCTCTGGTCCACCTGCAATTAGGCCGATAACCATTTTGTCTGAAACACCGAAAGTCGGTGGGCATTCTGATGCGTCCAACACACCTAATCGACCACTGGTGCCTGCGCCCATATAAATCAGTCGACCACCGTTTTGAAAGGCATGAGCAATTTTATCAACCGCTTTCGCGATCTGCGGCAGTTCCGCTTCAATCGCCAGTGGGACTTGTTTGTCTTGTTGGTTAATCTTTTCAACCACTTCGAGAGAGGTGAGCAGATCAATATCCATAGTATCAGGGTTTCTCCCCTCCGAAACGAGGTGCGAGAGCGCTGATATGAGAGCGTCGTTACTCATAATGATCCTTAAATGGTGATTCTAAAATGATGGTTCTAAAATGGTTTAGTCAGCACGATAGAGAACGCCTAGAGAGGCAGCTCTACTTGCGCCAGTCACTTCTGGTAAATTGCTTGGCAGTTGATGAACATGGCGTTGGGCAAGCCACGCAAAGGCCATAGCTTCCATATAATCGGCATCAACGCCTTTACTGGTGGTCGATTCCACTTCCCAACTCGGAAGCAATTCAGCCAACCTTTTCATCAACAATGGATTTCTCGTACCGCCACCACACACATAGAGTGCAGGTTGGTTACCCAAGCGATAAGTTTCCACTTCATTGGCTATCGTCAATGCCGTGTATTCACAAAGCGTGCGTTGCACATCTTCTGCTGCAAGGTCTTTAAATTCTGTAAGCTGTTGTTCTAGCCACGGTAGGTTGAACAGTTCTCTACCAGTACTTTTCGGTGTCATTTGAGATAGATAAGACTCATTCAACAGCTGTTCTAGCAAGGCTTGATTGAGTTGACCTTTAAGTGCGAATTGCGCATCACGGTCAAACTTTTCGTCCGTATGTTTATCAACCCAAGCGTCCATCAACATATTACCTGGGCCTGTATCATAACCAAGTGTTGGCTGATTCGGGCGCAGTACTGAAATATTCGAGATACCACCAATATTCAACACCACAACCGAGCTGTCTTGCGGGTGGAAAATTGTATGGTGGAAGGCGGGGACTAACGGTGCACCTTGTCCGCCTAATGCCATGTCTTTACGTCTGAAATCAGCGACGGTTTGAATCTGTGTTTTAGCGGCAATGATGTTGGCATCACCCAGCTGCATGGTAAATGGAGATTCGCCTGTTGGCTGATGAAACACCGTTTGGCCATGATTACCAATCGCAGTTACAGAAGATGCTGGAGTTCCTGACTTGTCGAGAAGTTGCAGAACCGCATCAGCAAACAGATGGCCAAGCTGGTGGTCGAGTTCGCCAATAGCAATCAAATCCGTTTTCTGACCAATACACACCTCAAGCAGACGCGCTTTGAGATCATCAGGCATTGGGAACTCATCATGAGCGAGTAATGTGATATGCGTATCTTCAATCGAAACTAAAGCAGTATCAACGCCGTCCATACTCGTCCCCGACATCACACCGATATACAGTTCTTTATGATCCATTCCTAAGCTCTTGCACTGCATTCCTAAACTCTTCCACAGATTGGTTTAAAAACATTGTAAAGCAAATTTAAAGAGAATAATCTCGTGAAGTTTATGAAATTAGGTTTAATAAGGGATAAATATGGGACCGTTGTGGGTTGATGTTGCAGGCTACGAGCTGACAGCTGAAGACAGAGAGATTTTGGAGCACCCAACTGTTGGTGGTCTCATCTTATTTGCTCGAAACTACCACGATAGCAAACAGTTATCGGCGTTAAATAAAGAGATTCGCAAAGTTGCAAAACGTCCTATTTTAATCGGCGTTGACCAAGAAGGCGGACGAGTACAGCGTTTCCGTGATGGCTTTTCAATTATCCCAGCAGCTCAAGAATTCGCGACTAAGAATAATGGCGAACAGTTAGCAGAACAAGCGGGTTGGCTGATGGCGGCGGAATTGATTGCCCATGATATCGACCTGAGCTTTGCGCCAGTATTGGATAAAGGCCACGACTGTAAAGCGATTGGTAGCCGAGCGTTTGGTGAAGATATTGATACCATCGTTCGTCATAGCAGCGCGTTCATCAAAGGCATGAAGTCGGTCGGCATGGCGACAACAGGAAAACACTTCCCTGGACACGGTGGCGTAATTGCTGACTCACACTTAGAGACGCCATATGACCCTAGAGACGACATCTTTGAAACCGACATGGCAATCTTCAAGGCGCAAATTGAAGCCGGAATATTGGATGCGATGATGCCTGCACATGTGGTGTTCTCTCATTATGATGATCAACCAGCAAGTGGCTCTCAGTATTGGCTACAGAAAGTATTGAGACAAAAACTTGGCTTTAAAGGCCTAATATTTTCGGACGACTTAACCATGGAAGGTGCTGCTATTATGGGCGGACCAGCCGACAGAGCGAAAGCGGCCTTGAGTGCGGGGTGTGACATGGTGTTGATGTGTAATAAACGAGATGCACAAATTGAAGCTCTTGATCACTTAGCGATTCAAGAGGTGCCTTTAGCCAACTCATTGCTTAAAAAACACAGCTTTGATTTACCGACTCTTCACTCAGACAACCGATGGAAAGAGGCTTCAGAGCAAATTAAGCGAATGCTAGGCAGTGAGTGATAAATAAACACATAATAATTTTAGATAGGGCGATATGATAAATATCGCCTTTTTTGTATGTGTAGGGCGAGGTTTAGAGCTATTTGATAGCTTGAATAAGTTAAAGTAGTTGTGTAAATTTAATTTTACATCAAATGTTTTTCATTGTTTACACTTGCAATCGTTTTTGTAGCTGTTATTGTGTTTTTAAAGATTGTTAGCCCAAATGAAAATGTTGGGTGTAAAAATAAATATACAGGTTGAGTTATGCAGAAAAGTGAATTAAGCAATGTCAATATCATCGACGAACAGGTACTGATTACTCCTGAGGAGTTAAAAGCAAAACTGCCTTTGAGTGATAATGCTCGTCGTTTCATTCAAGAGTCTCGTCAAACTATCGCAAACATCATTCATAAGAAAGATCATCGTATGCTTGTTGTATGTGGTCCATGTTCTATCCATGACATTGAAGCTGCGAAAGAGTACGCGAAACGCCTAAAAGCACTTTCTGAAGAACTGAGCGATCAACTGTATATTGTAATGCGTGTTTACTTTGAAAAGCCTCGTACTACTGTTGGCTGGAAAGGTTTGATTAATGACCCTCATCTAGATGGCACTTTCGATATTGAGCATGGTCTGCATGTTGGTCGTGAGCTACTTGTTGAACTCGCTGAGATGGAAATTCCATTGGCGACTGAAGCATTAGATCCAATCAGCCCGCAATACCTAGCAGATACCTTCAGCTGGGCGGCGATTGGAGCACGTACGACTGAATCTCAAACTCACCGTGAAATGGCAAGTGGTCTTTCAATGCCAATCGGCTTCAAAAACGGTACCGATGGCAACTTAGGTACAGCAATTAATGCGATGCAGGCTGCTTCTTCTAGCCACCGCTTCATGGGTATTAGCCGCGAAGGTCAAGTTGCACTACTTACGACTCAAGGTAACCCAAATGGTCACGTTATTTTACGTGGCGGTAAGCAGACGAACTACGATTCAGTATCGGTACACGAATGTGAACAAGAGCTTGGTAAATCAGGCTTAGAAGCGGCACTGATGGTTGACTGTAGCCACGCGAACTCTCGCAAAGATTTCCGCCGCCAACCTCTAGTTGCAGAAGATGTGATTCACCAAATTCGTGAAGGCAACAAGTCGATTATCGGCCTTATGATTGAAAGCCATATTAACGAAGGAAACCAATCTTCGGATATACCTCTCAATGAGATGAAATACGGCGTATCTATTACCGACGCGTGTATCAATTGGGATTCAACTGAGGCACTATTGAAGCATGCACATACGGAATTAGTCCCGTTCTTAGAGAACCGTTTGAAAGGTTAGTCAGAGTTTTAAATTTAAGTGCCTCATCTAATGGGGCATTTTAAGATCTGTTACTAGCGAACTCAGCGTTAGTAGGGGCTTATAGATTAGTAAGGAATAAAATGGCCGTTGAACTGAACGAATTACGCGACCAAATCGATGCTGTCGATAAACAAATGTTGGATTTACTTGCTCAGCGATTGGCTCTAGTAGAGAAAGTCGGTGAAGTAAAAAGTGAACATGGTTTACCTATTTATGTACCAGAGCGTGAGGCTGCAATGCTGGCATCTCGTCGTCAAGAAGCCGAGAAAATAGGGGTTCCACCACAGCTAATCGAAGATATTTTGCGTCGTACTATGCGTGAGTCTTATGCCAGTGAGAAAGATTCTGGTTTTAAGTGTCTAAACCCAGAGTTACGTTCAGTGGTTATCGTTGGTGGTAATGGTCAACTTGGTGGCTTGTTTGGTCGTATGTTCAAACTGTCTGGCTACGAAGTGAAAATCCTCGGCAGCCAAGATTGGGATAAGGCCGACGAAATCTTAGATAATGCTGGCCTTGTTGTTGTTACGGTTCCAATTCACCTAACGGAAGGTGTGATTGCAAAACTAGGTAACCTACCAAGCGATTGTATTCTTTGTGATTTAACATCGATTAAGTCAAAACCGCTACAAGCAATGATGGACATGCACCAAGGCCCAGTGGTTGGATTGCACCCAATGTTTGGTCCTGATGTTCCTAGCCTTGCTAAGCAGGTGATTGTCTACAGTGATGGTCGTGGTTCTGAAAGCTACCAATGGCTACTGAATCAATTTGGTATCTGGGGTGCGAGCCTATGTCAGATGGATGCAGCTGAACACGATCACGGTATGACCTTGATTCAAGCACTTCGTCACTTCACCTCTTTTGCTTACGGCTTGCACCTGAGTAAAGAGAACCCGAACATTGATCAACTTCTGAAGCTAAGCTCGCCAATCTACCGACTTGAGATTGCGATGGTTGGTCGTTTGTTTGCTCAAGACCCGAACCTGTACGGTGACATCATTCTCTCTTCAGATGAGAACATTGAAATGATTCGACGCTTCCATAGCTGTTTCGGAGAGGCGTTAGAAATCCTAGATGGCAAAGATAAAGCCAAGTTTGTTGAGAGCTTCAACCAAGTGAGTGATTGGTTTGGTGACTACTCACAACAATTTTTGCAAGAGAGCCAAAGTCTTCTAAAACAAGCACATGACTCGATTCATCGTGGTTAATACGATTTGAAATCATAAAAAAGAGCGACCTGATGGTCGCTCTTTTTGTTTGTGTTGAACGCTATGAAAGCATTTGGCCTACTGTAGGCTAAATGCAATTAGATCATCATAGGCCAAATCAACAGGTTCTAGTTAGCTGTGTCTAGTTAGTCGTAATAGGTTTCTTACTATCTTCACTCGATACGGTGTCGATGGTTGAGCTAATGTAAGGCACGTTAGTCAGGTTGATCTGCAAACGAACCACATTATCAATCAGCTGAACCAGTGGGCCCCACTTAACCTTTTTCTCTTTTTCGAATACGTAGTTGAAGTTTTCCGGTGTCCAATCCATCAAGTATTGAGGGTTCAACGAACGGCCAAGGAAGCGTACTTCATAATGCAAGTGTGGGCCGGTTGAGTTACCTGAATTACCACAGCTCGCAATGACATCGCCTTTACTTACAAACTGACCGCTACGTACCTTGAACTTCTGTAGGTGCGCATAAGAACTCATGAAACCAAACGAGTGACGCATAGTGATAAAGTTGCCGAAGCCTTTTTTACTTGGGCGTACTGTTTCAATGACTCCATCTGCGGGCGCCACAATATCTTCACCACGCTTACACGTTAGATCGATACCAGTATGTACGTGGCGTTTACCTGAAATAGGGTTAGTGCGGCTACCATAAGAAGAAGAGATACGTTGATAAGCCATCGGGCTGTCGTTTGGAATCAAACGGAACATCGTGGCTCTTACTGCTGAATCGACTGCAGCCGCATCAATACGATCTTCTAAAGATGCATCATCGGTAAGCAGCTCTTCATCAGCAAGACCAAGTACTGATTCCACATCGAATACACGCTTACCAAGCAGTTGAATCGTGCCTTCTTTCTCAGTCAGTGTTTGCGATAGCGAATGGTTGGTTTCTACTTGCTCAGCATAAAGAAACTCAGTTTGCTCTTTTTCAACAATCAGAGTTTCAATCAACTCTTGTGCGTCACCTGCTTGCATCGCGAGTTCTTGTTTACTCTCGAAGTGCATGTACGCCGCTCCGCCAATCAATAGCGGTACTGAAAAAATGGCAGTAGTGCACATGAGTACGGCTTTACGGCCGAAGTAAAACGTCTGTTCCCCCTGGCTAGAGGGAATAGTAATGGATAGTTTTTTAGACATGGTTCTGTATTAACTAAATGCTTCTAATAGAAAAAGGGTAATGGAGATGTCACTCTCTACCTAAATCGGTAAGGTGTTCAATCTCTCTATAAAGCAGTTCATCGTCACCAACGTTAAGCTCCACAAGGCGCTTAAGGTGGCTAATACTATCAATATCTAAATGCTCTATGCGTAAACGCATTGAGGTATTGATGGTAGAGACTATCGTTGCTTCTAACTGAATATTGATATCACTGCTTTCGAGCTTAAAGCTCACTTGAACGGGGATATCATGGCTAAGTTGTTTTGATTCATTGCATTGAATGAGTAAACCATGGAGTGATAAGTCTTGCACTGAGCCTGATACATTTACTTGCCCTTGTGAGATCTCAGTCGGGACTTGATAAATAACTCGTGAAAATTGACGTCTTTCAACCATAAGTAATCTCTCTATATCGATGCATAACACGTAAGCCAGATATATCAAAGGCCGCTATTATCGCGGCCTTTGTTCAAAATACAAGCTTATTTACTTAGCGATACGCTTGTACTTGATGCGGTGCGGTTCTGCCGCTTGAGCGCCCAGAGTCAGCTTAAGCCACTCAGTGTACTCAGTATAGTTACCTTCGTAGAAGTTAACTTGACCTTCATCACGGTAGTCTAAGATATGGGTCGCAATACGGTCAAGGAACCAACGGTCATGCGAGATAACCATTGCACAGCCAGGGAATTCAAGCAGTGCTTCTTCAAGAGCACGTAGCGTTTCAACGTCAAGGTCGTTGGTCGGTTCATCGAGTAACAGTACGTTACCGCCCGCTTTTAGCAGTTTAGCTAAGTGAACACGGTTACGTTCACCACCAGAAAGCTCACCGATGATCTTCTGTTGGTCGTTGCCTTTAAAGTTGAAACGAGAACAGTAAGCACGCGCAGGGATTTCGAAGTTGTTGATCTTAATGATATCAGCTCCTTCAGAGATCTCTTGGAATACTGTCTTAGTGTCGTCCATGCTGTCACGGAACTGATCAACAGAAGCAAGCTTTACAGTCTCACCTAGTACAACTGAACCTGAATCTGGCTGTTCTGCACCGCTTAGCATCTTGAATAGTGTTGATTTACCTGCACCGTTGGCACCAACGATACCGACGATAGCGCCCTTAGGCATGCTGAACGATAGGTCGTCGATAAGAACGCGGTCACCAAACGACTTAGTCAGGTTGTTCACTTCAAGAACTTTGTCACCTAAACGCTCACCTGGCGGGATGAACAGTTCGTTGGTTTCGTTACGCTTCTGGTATTGGCCAGTAGTCAGTTCTTCAAAACGAGCCATACGAGCTTTAGACTTAGCTTGACGGCCTTTAGGGTTTTGACGAACCCATTCAAGTTCTTTCTCGATTGTCTTTTGACGTGCGCTTTCGCCCGCTTTTTCTTGCTTAAGGCGCTCGTCTTTTTGCTCTAGCCAAGACGTGTAGTTACCTTCCCATGGGATACCTTCACCACGGTCAAGTTCTAGAATCCAGCCTGCAGCGTTGTCTAGGAAGTAACGGTCGTGGGTAATCGCCACAACAGTACCGCTGTAATCGACTAGGAAGTGCTCAAGCCATGCTACTGATTCGGCATCCAAGTGGTTGGTTGGTTCATCAAGAAGCAGCATGTCTGGCTTTTCAAGAAGTAGACGACAGATAGCAACACGACGACGCTCACCACCTGATAGGAATTCAATTTTCGCATCCCACTCAGGAAGACGAAGTGCGTCAGCAGCACGCTCTAGAGCTGTTTCTAGGTTGTGGCCGTCTTTTGCTTGAATCAGTGCTTCTAGTTCGCCTTGCTCTTTTGCTAGTGCATCGAAGTCTGCATCCGGTTCTGCGTAAGCTGCGTAGACTGCATCGATACGCTTAAGTGCGTCAGCAACGTCAGAAACCGCTTCTTCTACGATCTCACGAACGGTTTTTGATTCGTCTAGTACAGGTTCTTGCGGTAGGTAACCTACTTTAAGGCCTTGCTGTGCACGAGCTTCACCATCAATATCAGTATCAATACCAGCCATGATACGTAGTAGGGTAGATTTACCTGAACCATTTAGACCCAAAACACCGATTTTAGCGCCAGGAAAAAAGCTAAGAGAAATGTCTTTAAGAATTTGACGCTTAGGTGGAACAGTTTTGCTCACCCGAGACATGGTATATACGTATTCAGCCATTGCCGATCGATCCTAATTATTGTTCAAAATTGTCTGCTATTTTATACCAATATCCCTAAAGATGTTACTCCTAGGTCAGAAAAGCCATTCTTGAACTAATCCTTACCTATTATTGTCACATTGGTCATTAAAACTATATTTAATAAGCTTCTGAGGCGAAGTGTTAAATATTAATAGTATTTACACTCAAATCCTTTACATTTGATGTGATGTCGGGCGTAAATAGACTTCACGTATTCATACACGCACTAAGGAAAGAGCGAATGTTTTTCCGCATTGGTAATACGAAAATTGCTGTGGCTGCATCAGCAATTTTGTCTTCATTTTCACTGGCTCCGATGGCTATGGCTAGCAACGCCTCTGAGCTTGAAATGCAGCGTGATGTTTATGATAGAGCGCAAGAGGTTTTAGACAACCGTGATCTAAAAGCTTACTCCGCGCTGCGCAACAAAATTCAAACATACCCTTTAACACCTTACACCGATTATCGAGCCTTTCTGATTGGCTTAGGTGAACGCACACCTGCTGAGGTGGATGCTTTCATTGAAGAGAATAAGGCACTGCCATTTTCTAATCGAATGCGCGCACCTTACCTGGATTCATTGGCTTCTCAAAAACAGTGGAAGACCATCCTTGAATTTCAAACTAAAGAGCCTGTCGGTGAAAAATATCAATGCATCTATTATCGAGCGCATTACGAGCAAGGTAACAAAGAGCTCGCCTTTAAAGGGGCGAAACAGCTTTGGTTGAGTGGCAGTGGTGTTGATGATGCCTGTGACCCTTTATTTAAAAGTTGGGATCAAGCCGGTTTAAGAACGGATGAACTCATCCTAGATAGAATGTTATTAGCGTTTGAAGGCCGTAACGGCAAGCTGATGAGCTACCTGATCAAGCAATTGGATCATGATGATTCAATTGCTCAAGCTAAGCAGATGAAGGCGTTGTACAACAAGCCTGAAAACGTGCTCGAATTTGCTAACAAGCACCCAGCAAATGAATTCTACCAAGCGCAAACCGAGTTTGCTTTCGAGAAGTTAGCAAGGAAGTCATCAAGCAGCGCTCAAGAGGTGTTTGATGACGTCATCAAGGCTCAAAAGTTCTCGAAAGAGAAGTCTCAAGAGCTTGCTGATTACCTAACGTTTCGTTTGATTAACACCGATTCTGAAGAGTTGATGGCGTGGCGAGACCAGATGCTCGCGAGTTCATCAAAGCAAGTTCTGCTCGAACGACGTGCTCGCTTAGCGATTCAACATGCCGATTGGACGGGTTTGAAAGAGTGGATAGCGCGCTTGGATGACAAGCATCAGGCTTCGCTTCGTTGGCAATATTGGCAGGGCAGAGCTGAAATCGCGACGGGCGATACTGACAAAGGAAATAAGCGATTGTCAGATATCTTGGGTCAGCGTAATTTCTACAGTGTAGCTGCGGCTAAGCAGTTAGGTAAGTCTGTCGAATACCCAACATCGACACTTAAATACAATGCTGAAACAGTCAAGCCATTCGACACCTCTTTGGTGCGTATTGGTGAGCTGATTGACCGAGATAAAATTGCAGCAGCGAAGAGTGAGTGGAGTTGGTTACTAAGCAACGTAGACAAAGACCCAAAAGCGATGCTTGCGGCTCATGCTGCGACGCAACGTTGGAATCACTTTACCGTGACGGCGAGTATCTCAGCGAAGATGTGGGACAACATTGCATTACGTTTCCCTGTTGCTCATAAGTGGTGGTTTAACTTCTATGCAGAAAAACATGATATTGACCCAATCACCTTGATGTCTTTAGCAAGACAAGAGAGTGCGATGGATTCAGAGGCTCGCTCCCCTGTTGGCGCGCGTGGAATCATGCAAATTATGCCGAAGACGGCGCAATACACGGCTAACAAACATAAAATTAAGTATCAGGGCAGCGATGATCTTTATGATGTCGGCAAGAACATTGAGATTGGTAGCCACTACTTAGATGGCTTATTAGCTCAATATGATGACAACCGTATCTTTGCTTTTGCCGCTTATAATGCAGGTCCTAGCCGTGTTAAACAATGGCGTTCACGCAGCGATGAAAAACTCGATGCTTTTGCATTTATTGAAATGATCCCATTCAAAGAGACTCGGGGCTACGTTCAGAATATCTTGATGTTTGAGACCTACTATCGAGATATCTTGGGTGAGAAAGGGACATTTTTAGCTACCCATGAAGCAAAAATGAAATACTAAGGCTTCGGCATTTGGCCCGAAACTGAGTAAGAATAAAGGCAGTGAGTGCGAACCATTTCCACTTACTGCCTTTTTACATTGGATCGCATCAAGTGTTTCGGTATAAAGTGTTAAACGCTTTCAATTGTTAAGCGACTCTTTAAAGTCAGAATTTAAAAGTAAGTGTAGAGATATGGCATCACAACCTGAATATGATAATTGGCAACAACTGATGGACTTGGTAAAGACGGCTGTCGAAAAAGATCAGCACGAACTGTTGTTGACCATGATGATGACACCAGACGAGCGAGATGCTCTGGTTGCTCGAATTAATATCTTCTGTGAGTTGATGAAAGGCGATCTGTCTCAACGACAGGTGAGTCAAATGCTGGGAGTAGGCGTAGCGACGATAACCAGAGGTTCGAATGAGCTAAAGGCAAAATCGGAACAAGAGAAAGCCGTGATTGCGGATCTACTACTCAAATAGTCACTAAGTTGTTAAAGTAAGAGTTCGATAAAAAACGCTAACTAACTGTTAGCGTTTTTTGTTTCTGAAGATTGTTTTCAGAACCTTTCTAAGTTTAACGAAGCACTAAACAGGAAAGTGCTCAGGGTTCAAAAATGGGATCAGCGCTAAAATTAAAGCCTGATGATACACTGAACTGCGAGACAGTTGATTATGTGTCAGTAGGCCAATTGCTCCACCTTTCTGTTTGATATTATCGGTACCAAACACTTCATCCATTACATCTCCGAGCTCGTTTGCATGCTCTAACTTATCAAGCACGGCTGGTGGCAACATAAGGCTCGCTGAACGAGACTCTCCACGTTGACCATTCGCTTCGATAACCATCCAAGCAAAGGTGACGTTTTTTTCTATTCCTGCTTCTAGACCAACATAAAAGTCAGCATAGGGCTGCGCTTGCGTTGCGTTGTGCACGCGGTTCACTGCCACTTGATAGGTTTCATCATTACTCATCGGTTGATCGGCAACGCCACTAGGGACGCTGATGCCTTTGAAATCAAATTCAGTATCAGGAAAAGCAGATAAGAACGCACTTTTAACGGCGTTAATTTTAGCTGGGTTCAGCGATGCGATGATTACAGATTTCATGTGTCGGATTCTTTTTGTTGTCGAGTAGATTGAGTTGATGTTGTTGGTACCAGTCACTCAACTCTTCTAATGGCATAGGTTTACCAAAGTAATAGCCTTGCAGCATATCGCACTGCGCATCCTGTAACCACTGGTGCATGCCTTGAGTTTCAATCCCTTCGGCGGTGACCTTTTTCCCCTGAGCATGACATAGTCCAATCACAGGTTTTACGATGTTCTGGTTATCGGTCTCAATCAAGGTATCCAAAAACGCTTTATCTAATTTAATTTTTTGAGTTGGATACTGCACCAGTTGAGTGATAGAGGTATAACCGGAACCAAAGTCATCAATTGCTAATCGATAGCCCATCCCCGCCAATTCGTTGAGCAACGGAAAGCCTTCCGAATTCGAATAAAAGGTCTCGGTAATTTCAAAATCAATCAAACTTGGTGGAATATGATTGATTTTTGCGTGTTTTTTAATGAAATCGGCAAGGTGTGTGGTTTCAATCCCAGCAGAAGATAAGTTAATCGACAGCTGAATTGAGTGGTCAAATTGAGCCTGAAGTCGGTAAAAAGAAGCAAACGCATTCTGAATTACCCAACGATCAACTTGCTCGAATAACCCAGTTTGCTCGGCAATTGGAATGAATTCATCGGGCGGAACTACTCCCAACAGTTTCGAGTCCCAGCGTAATAGTACCTCAACCCCAATAATATGCGCGCCGGTTGAATCCATATAGGGCATATAAACGAGTCTAAACTCTTCATCAAAATTCTTGTCTCTAAGCGCACGTTCAATGTTTGCTTGGCGTTGAATCGCTTTGTCTAAATCCCGTGAATAGTCAGCAAATTGGTTTTTGCCTGCACGCTTGGCTTGATACATTGCGGTATCCGCGTTCGACAGTAGCTTCTCGATTGAATCGCCATCATTAGGGTAGGTCGCAATACCAATACTGACCGTGATCGGAAAGCTTCCTGATTCGGTGATAAACCCTTTTTGTAAGGGAGTCAGTAAATCACTCGAAAATCGATGCGCGACATTTCCTCGGTGACTAGGAGCGTTAATGTAGACAACGAATTCGTCACCAGAAAGTCGGGCTGGCATGCAATGAGCATCGAACTCCGTTTGATAGTGGCGACAAATATCTGAAATACGCTGAGCAAAAGAGACCAGAATCGAGTCGCCGATTTGATGCCCATATTTATCGTTCACAAACTTGAAGTTATCCAAATCAAAGTAGAGAACCCAAGTTTCGGTATTTGAACTCGGTTTTGGCAACGATTGCTGAACGAAGGTTTGAAACTGATGCCTGTTGGCGATTTGGGTTAACTGATCATTCTCGGCCAAGAGCTTGGTTTGTTGGTAGGTGTTATCTAGCTCTTGGTACATGTCATAAAAACGCTGTGATAGTCGGCCAAGCTCATCTCGAGTGCCTAAGCGTTCAATGTTCTTCCGTTGTTTTTTTTCTACTTGCTGTAGTTGTCGATCAAGCCGTGTTATCGGAGTAATCACAGTGCGAGACAGAAGTATGAGTAGTAAAGCGACAGTCACAAACGCAGACAGTGCAAACGACAAACTCAGCTTGTTCCATATGGAATCGAGCTTGTTTTCCAACAGGAATTGCGCCGGATCGACCGTGGCGTATAGTTCTGGAGCCAGCTTGACTGAATGGGTGACATCATTTTCCAAAGAAATCGCTATGGATGTGAAAAACAAGCTGGTTTGGTAGTCGAACTCTATCTGTTTTCTAAGCGCATTAAACTTGTCGAGAGAAACAGATACAACAACAAAGAATACATCGCTTGGTTGATTACTTTCGGTTGGAAAAATCGCTTTTCTATCTACCTTTTCATAGTGAACCAACATCCCTTCGCCTTGGGAGTTTTGAATATAGTTGGTACTCGATGTTGCTAGGGTGTCTTGATAGTGCTGGTCAACATACTCCAATATCTTACTGTCAATTTGAGTGCGTGAGTCGTTGCTATTATCTGCGTAGTAACGCAGTTTTCGGTCAGCATTAAGAAGTGCTAAACCCGTATAGCTCTCATCGTCATCTTGCAGGAAATCTATAGCTTCTCGAAAGTTACTAACCAGTTCAAGATCGCGAGATAGATTTTGGTCAGTGAGAAAATAACCTTTCACCATATCGCTTTGGGTCAAGGTGTAAGAGTAGCTATTGAGAAACGAACGAGATTGACGAAAGTATCCCGCTAGTTTTTCCATGTTGAGCTGAAGTGCGTTGTCTTCGCGTTTGATGAAGCTGCTTTTTTGCGTCGAATAAATAATATAGCTAGAAGCCGCGGTACTGATCAGTATCACAGGGGTTATCAGTAGTAAGATTTTAGTACTTAGCTTCATAGTTAATGACAACACTATTTATAATTTAAGCGCGTAAGTTTATGTTACTTAATGCTTACTCGCTATTAATTACACGTAGTTCGATGATTTCCTGTGAAGGGTGTAAGGTTTTGTCTTTATTGATAAAAAAGCCACTAATGGGTTTTTTGTTAGAAATACTTAAGCAGTGGAGGGGAGAAGCGTGCCGAATGTGCGAAACAAGTGAATTGTGTTTTAGGCATGCTAGGGTAAGTGTTCTTAGACCGAATAGTATTCGACTAAATGGTGATTTAAGTATTTGGCCTACTGTAGGCCAAATACTTATGTTAGCTAAAAGCTGATACTCCCTCTCAGCTATGACAACTTAACTTGAGTCGCTTTGATATTCTCACTTGGGTAGCAACCTAACACTTTCAGGTGACGAGTTATGGCTGTTAATTCAGTGATTGCTTGCTGCATATTATCTGAATCCAGATGTGCTTCTAAATCGACATAGAACATCTCTTCCCAAGGGTTACCCATAATAGGACGAGACTCTAGCTTGGTCATGTTGATACCCAAGCGTTGCAGAATCAGTAGTGTCTCGACCAAAGAACCTGCTTCTTGAGAAGTCGACATGATGAGCGTCGTTTTTGCAGGTATTTGAGTTGACACTTCAACAGGCTTACGAGCTACCACGATGAAACGTGTGTGGTTCTCTGTTTGGTTTGCAATGTTGCCTTGAATTGGCTGAAGTCCATAAAGCTTGCCGCTAGACGCATTACCAATTGCAGCAACATCATCACCGTCCAGATCTTTCACCTTCTTCATGGCGTCAGCTGTGCTGGCACAAGACTCAAGGGTTACATCTTTAAGACGGCTCAAGAACTCGCTGCACTGCTGATGTGGTTGTGGGTGCGAGTAAAGCGTTTTGATGTCTTCTAAACGGATATCACTTTTCGCCACTAGGCAGTGTTCGATTGGTTGAGAAAGCTCACCAACAATGTAAAGCGTTGTGTGTTGAAGTAGGTCATACACTTCGTTAATCGAACCTGAACTGGTGTTTTCAATAGGTAGTACACCGTAGTCGGCATGGCCAGATTCTACCGTAGAGGCTACTTCTTTGAAGTGATTACAGTTTAACTCAATCAACTCCATATTCTTACGGCTGAAGTATTCGCGACTCGCAAGGTGAGAGTACGATCCCTTAGAACCCAAGAATGCAACGCGAGCCAATGGTTTACGACTTTGCGGGTTCGCTAGATTTTGTAAGTATGACTGCTGCAGTAAAACGGAGTCTTCGATGATGGTGTGAAACAGCTTGGTAATGTATTGCGCATCAAGTTCGTATTTATCTTTGCCATTGTTGATCAGCTTAACTAATAGTTGTTGCTCTCGTACTGCATCACGAACTGGTTTTGATGTCTCTACCTTGCTTTTAGCAACTTCGATACTTAGCTTGCGACGCTCCGAAAGTAACTTCAGGAGTTCGTCGTCTAAATCATTAAGACGAAGGCGGATATCATCCAGTGAAATTGAGCTGTCAGTCATAAATGTGTCCTTATAAAAAAGCCTCCCTAGTGTGGGAGGCTTCTTGTTCGTTTTTGACTTGTTTTTCTAAAACGACTTAGCCTCCGATTTACGGAAGAAAAAAGAAGTCAAAAATAAACAAAGATTGAGTGTGCATAAAAAGTGATTGTTTTATGAATGTTTAAACACAATAAGCAAGCGAGCTACGAGCGTCAAGCAAAAAAATAGCGCCCTGAGGCGCTATTTTTTAATCTGTTCTCTTTCCTTATTCTACTTCAGCTTCTAGCTCTTCGATTTCAGGCTTTTCAGCGCGGCGCGCTTCTGGTTTATGGCGTAGCTTGTTGAGTTGACGCTCTAGTTTTTGTTCTACTTCGTTGATAGCTACGTAGAGGTCATCATGGATTGATGAAGCAACAAGTTGGCCTTTTGGTACGGTTAGTACCGCTTCAAACTTCTTCTTCTTGTTTGGTTCTTCGCTAAAGCTCGCTTGGCAGCCAATGATGTCTACTTGCCATTTATCCAGCTTTTTAAATTTGCTTTCTATGTGATCACGGATTGCAGAGGTAATGTCGATGTTTTTACCAGTGATGTTCATTTTCATAGAAGTTTTCCTCTGTTGTATCCCTCATGGGTTAACTTCAGATTACGACTTTTAGGAATAAAGAATGTGATATAGATCTTGTTTTGGTTGGATGGAGTGAGCATTAAAATCAAATGTGATCTCACGCAAGTCTTAGTATCTTTTTGGCGGAAAATGCTTGTTATCCTTATGGAAAACGATAACTTGGAGGCAAGGCTTCGCTAAAAATTAAACCAGTTTTTAGGGGCGTCCTACAGCTTATAGAAAGTGCTTGATTGAAATTTGCTCAATAGTATTTTGTGATGTAGCTCTCGTGACATAGATAGCTACGCAAGCTTCTTCTGAATTAGATAAGCAAAAGCCGCATAAGTCTTCTTATGCGGCTTTTGTGTTTTTAGACTTACCTAATCCCCTTTAGCTCTCCAGCTGGGGATTGATTGAGGCGATCCTAATCGTTAGTGTTCAGTAATCTCGCTGTGCCGTCTTCTCGGATGGCATTGATAGCTTGTAATTGTTTATAGATTACGAAGTAGCGATTGATGTTGGCAACATAGGTTACGGGTTCTTTACTCACGTACTTGCGAGTGATGATTTCTACGTTTTTAAACCAGATGTTTGGGTTGTAGCCTTTCTGCTTAGCAAGGCGCCTCATCTTTCTGATCTTAGCGGGACCTGCGTTGTAAGAAGCCAAGGTAAAGTAGATTTGATTGTCGGGTGATATTGCCGGGTCGTCAAAATATCGGTCTTTGATAAAACGCATGTATTTCACACCCGCATGGATATTGTTATCCACCTTATGGATGTTCTTTATGTTGACGTTTTTATCTTTGGCGGTACTTGGTAATACCTGCATCACACCAATAGCCCCACGATGAGAAACTCTGCTTTGATCCAACCCAGACTCTTGGAAACCTTGTGCAGACATCATCAAAGGGTCGAATTCGTATTTACTCGAATACTTTTCAAAGACATCTGACAGCTTAGCCACTCGGTCTATTTTATTTGGGTTGAGTGCTCGACCTAACCAGCGAGTGTTGTCGATGTATTTCTGATAGATAACATTTCCAAGTAGGGTACCTGTTCGTGCAGTCTTGACGTATTTGTTTATCTCTTTCTTTAACTGAGGGCTGTTTTTTCTCAATGCCCATGCTATTTGGCCATTTTCACGTAAGGGCAAATCATGATGCACTTGAATGTTTTCCATTACATCTATCCAGAGCTTTGCTTTGTGGCTGTCCAGAATTGTGCCCTGAATATAACCTTGGTTAACCAACTCTATCAGCTCGTAGTCTTGCAGTGATTCTTCAATGAAGTGGACATGCAGTGGTGGTAAACCTAATTTGTTAAGCTCTTTATTGATTCTTTGTACACTCTCGAAGTAACTCGAGCTTGCACGTATCCACACCTCTTTGCCGCTCAATTGCTTGATTTCGGTGATAGGTTCGGCCTTTTTCCCTGTGATAATGAGTTCTTTACCATCTTTAATCATCGGATCTGAAAAATCGATGGTTCGTAATCGTTTGTCGGTGATCGTTAGGTTCGCGACAGCGACATCACCATAGCCAGATTCTAAAGAGGGAAGTAGATCATCTCGTTGTACGGGGATGATTTGAACATTGAGGTAGGGGTGTTTTTTACGAAGACTTTTTTCAAAGTGGTAGAGCATTTCTGCCACGATGCCTTTTGGCTTACCATCCTCGATGTAATAGAAACCAAGATCGGCAGATACGAGCACTCTAACCGTTCCTTTGGTTTTGAGCACATCCAAATCACCCATGTAAGGCTTATTGCTTAATGGGGACAGTTCTAATGCGTAGGATAATTGGCTAAATAGCGATATCCAGATAAATAATAACAACCTACTCACACCCACACTCCATGTTGATGTTTTGTTAAAAGTTATCTTTTGAAGATACCGTGTATTATGCGATTCATCAAGTTTGCGATATGTGGTCAAAAAAAACGCGCTAGTAAACTAGCGCGCTTTTTGGGTTGAGATGTAAGAAGTTGATTAAGGTAGTGGGTTTAACTCAATCAACTTTTCAGTTCTTAACACAGCATCATCTAGGCCTAGTTGTTTATAAGCTTCTAGCTGAATCTCTAAAGATTTACGCGCAGCAACGGTATCTGGGTAAGTCTTTTGCAACTCTTGTGTTCTGTTAATAGCAGCAATCCACGCTTCGCGACGTAGGTAGAAGTCCGCAGTTGCTAAGTCATATTCTGCTAGGCGGTTCTTAAGTGCGAACATGCGTTTTTGTGCATCTTCAGCATAAGGGCTGCTAGGGAAACGTTCGAGTAGTCGCTTGAAATCTGCAAAAGCGAGTTTCACTGGCTCAGGGTCTCGGTCACTACGGTCGATATTGAAAATATCGTGCATGAAGTTTCGGTCTTGCGCCATGTGCGTTAAGCCGCGCATGTAAAGAACCCAGTCTTGTTTCTCATGAGTTGGGTTCAAACGTAGGAAACGTGAAATGGTAGCAAGGCCAAGTGCCAAGTCATCATTTTTGTAGTAAGCGTAAATCAGATCGAGCTGTACTTGCTCAGAATAGGCGCCGAATGGGTAACGTGAGTCTAGGGCTTCTAGCTTTTCTATTGCTGAAAGCCAGCTACCGCTCTGTAGTGATTCTTGAGCGTCAGAGTAGAGAACCGATGGCGGTACATCTGGCACTATCTCTTCACTACTTGAACAACCAACCAAGAGTGATACGGCTAATAGACCCGATAAAGTAAGGTGTTTCATGTCAGGCGTCGATTCCTTGAATTAAATATTTCGTAAGCTTCCGTTACTTTCTAACCAGTAACAGATACAATGATGCAATTATTCTATTTTATCCATACTAATGGGTATTAGTCTCACGGTTTTTAAAAAAGTTCGATATGGCTCAGCAGATCACATTAACAGACACAGTAAAAAGCAGCCAGTTAGGTCAACGTTTAGACCAAGCTGTCGCTGAACTATTTACCGATTTTTCTCGCTCTCGCATTAAAGAGTGGCTTCTTGACGGCAAAATCCAAGTGGATGGCGAAGTTATTACTAAGCCGCGCGTTAAGGTTTTGGGCGGTGAAGAGATCATCTTGCAAGCTGAACTTGCAGATGAAGAACGCTGGGAAGCACAAGATATTCCTCTAGACATTGTCTACGAAGATGATGACTTATTGGTTATCAATAAGCCTCGCGATCTGGTTGTACACCCAGGCGCAGGCACACCGGATGGAACCATACTAAACGCATTGCTTTTCCATTACCCACAGATTGCAGAAGTGCCTCGTGCAGGTATTGTGCACCGTCTTGATAAAGACACAACAGGCCTTATGGTTGTGGCTAAAACGGTTCCAGCTCAAACTCGTCTTGTGCGTGCTCTTGCTAAGCGTCGTATTACTCGTGAATATGAAGCAATTGCAATTGGTAAAATGACCGCTGGTGGTGTTGTAGAGAAAGGCATTAGCCGTCATGCAACTAAGCGTACCTTAATGGACGTAAATGAATTAGGAAAGCCAGCGGTAACTCACTACCGTGTTGCTGAGCACTTCCGCGAGCATACTCGTATTCGTCTACGCCTAGAAACGGGTCGTACTCACCAAATCCGTGTTCACATGTCATACCTTCAGCACCCGCTGCTAGGTGATGTTGCATACGGTGGCCGTGCTCGTATTCCAAAAGGTGCATCTGAAGAACTAACAACAATGATTCGTTCTTTTGACCGCCAAGCACTGCACGCAGTCATGCTTAAATTTGTTCACCCAATTACAGGTGAAGAAGTTGAGTTCCACGCTCCTGTGCCAAATGACATGGTTGTGATGGCTGAAGCGTTACGTGTTGATGCTCGCGAAAATAAAGAAGAAGACATTTAATATGTCGTTGATCATCCCTAACTGGAATGCACCCAATAACGTGAAGGCATTTGCGTCGACACGTGTAGGTGGCTTTTCTACTGGTGCGTATCAAGGATTAAACCTAGGTACGCATGTTGGGGATGATGCTTCGCTTGTTGAAAACAATAGAACTTGGCTTAAGCAGCAAGCGAACATGCCGGCAACTCCGGTATGGCTAAATCAAACCCATTCAACAGATGTTGTTACGGTTTTACAACCTACGGCGGATATTCTTGATGCTGACGGTGCATTTACCACTGCTAAAGGTGTTGTTTGTTCTGCGATGACAGCTGATTGTTTACCTGTAATCCTTACTGATACGAAAGGCACTCAAGTTGCTGCCGTTCATGCTGGTTGGCGTGGTCTTGCTGGTGGAATTCTTGAAAATGCCGTCGCAAAGTTTTCGAAACTAGATTCAGAGAATAAGATCATTGCTTGGCTTGGGCCTGCAATAGGCAAACAAGCCTTTGAAGTCGGCGATGATGTGTTGGAAGCGTTTGTTAGCTTTGACCCTCAAGCTAAGCTTGCATTTAAAGCCAAGCCTGAACAGGGTAAATGGCTAGCGAATATGTCTCAGCTTGCAACGCAACGACTGAACAAAGTTGATGTAACTTCTGTGATAGACTCCAATCTATGCACCTTCGCTGATGCGGATGCGTTCTATTCTTATCGTCGTGATGGCATTACGGGACGCCAAGCTACTTTTATTTGGTTAGAGTAATCTTTAGCTAGTGCAACTAGCCATCCAGCCCATTTATATTTTCATATAAACTCTATTCTTCATTCTTATCCCTTGAAAATCCGCGTTACCGTATCCATCTTCTAAGCATAAGATAAACATATCTAAGAGTAGGAAGGTTGGCATGCGTCTCGATCGATTCACTAGTAAATTCCAAATTGCGATATCTGATGCTCAGTCACTCGCATTAGGTCGTGATCACCAATATATAGAACCTGTACACCTAATGGTGTCTTTGCTGAATCAAGATGGTAGTGCAATTCGTCCATTGCTCACCATGCTGAATATTGATGTGGTTCAATTACGTTCTAAATTGAGCGAAATATTAGACCGAGTGCCTAAAGTCAGTGGCATTGGTGGTGACGTTCAGCTATCGAATGCGATGGGAACGCTGTTTAATCTATGTGATAAGGTCGCGCAAAAGCGTCAAGACAGTTACATATCTTCAGAAGTATTCCTACTTGCTGCCATTGAAGACAAAGGCCCTTTAGGAAACCTACTTAAAGAGCTAGGTCTTACCGAGCAAAAATTATCTCAAGCAATTGAACAAGTTCGTGGCGGCCAAAAGGTCGATGATCCGAATGCGGAAGACAGACGTCAAGCGCTAGAGAAGTTCACCATTGATCTGACGGAAAGAGCAGAGCAAGGCAAGCTTGATCCGGTAATTGGCCGAGATGACGAAATTCGTCGCACTATCCAAGTACTTCAACGCCGTACTAAGAATAACCCTGTCATTATCGGTGAACCTGGTGTCGGTAAAACAGCGATAGTCGAAGGTTTAGCGCAGCGTATTATCAACAATGAAGTGCCGGAAGGTTTGAGAGGCCGACGTGTACTTTCGTTAGATATGGGCTCTTTGATTGCCGGTGCTAAATATCGTGGTGAATTTGAAGAACGTTTGAAATCAGTTCTTAACGAATTATCAAAAGAAGAGGGCAACATCATTCTCTTCATCGATGAAATTCACACCATGGTAGGTGCGGGCAAGGGTGAAGGCTCTATGGATGCGGGTAATATGCTGAAACCAGCATTGGCTCGTGGTGAACTTCACTGTGTAGGTGCAACGACACTCGATGAATATCGCCAGTATATAGAGAAAGATCCCGCGTTAGAGCGTCGATTCCAAAAAGTGATAGTCGATGAGCCAACCGTGGAAGACACAGTCGCAATTCTCCGCGGTTTGAAAGAGCGCTATGAACTTCACCATCATGTAGAAATTACCGACCCAGCGATTGTCGCAGCGGCAACCTTATCTCATCGATACGTTTCTGACCGTCAGTTGCCAGATAAGGCGATTGATCTGATTGATGAAGCGGCTTCGAGTATTCGTATGCAGATCGACTCAAAACCTGAGTCACTAGATAAGCTCGAGCGTAAGATCATTCAGTTAAAGATCGAGCAGCAAGCTCTTACTAATGAGAATGACGAAGCCAGTGAAAAACGCCTTCGAACACTACAAGAAGAGCTTTCTGATAAAGAACGAGATTTCGCAGAGCTCGAAGAAGTGTGGAATGCAGAGAAAGCCGCACTTTCTGGCACACAACACATCAAGTCCGAGTTAGAACAAGCTCGCATGGATATGGATTTTGCAAGACGTGCTGGTGATCTTAACCGAATGTCTGAATTGCAATATGGTCGAATCCCAGAATTAGAGAAGCAGTTAGATCTTGCGACTCAAGCTGAGATGCAAGAGATGACCTTACTACGTAATAAGGTCACGGATGCAGAAATTGCAGACGTACTATCGAAGCAAACAGGTATCCCTGTTTCTAAAATGCTAGAGGCTGAGAAAGAGAAGCTTCTTAAAATGGAAGGTTTTCTGCACAAGCGTGTTTCAATCGATAGCCGCTATTCAGCTTGAGCACCTCAAGAAGCGAATGGAAGACAATGGTTATGAGCTTGAAGTCTCGGATAAAGCACTCAAGTTAATTTCTCAAGTCGGTTTTGACCCAGTATATGGTGCACGACCTTTGAAAAGAGCGATTCAACAAAGTGTCGAGAACCCTTTAGCGAAAGCAATATTGGCAGGAAAAATTAATCCAGATAAAAAAGTACAACTATTAGTAAACAACGACCGCATTATTGCTCACCAGTAGTTTAAGTAAGAATTGTAGATACGATTGGCCAAAATCAAGGTGTAATCGTACCTATTTTGAACGCTTTGTGTGAATAGTGTTCGAACGGTCGCCGGTGGCGGTTTTTTTTCGTTTTTGGCCTTGTGCAAAGGATTATTCTCTCTATAATGCGCCTCCGTTGCCAAGGATAACCAAGCGGTTTGAACTGAATGACGAGACGGTGATAAGCATTTAAGATGCTTTGAAAAATTAGCTGGAAAAAGTGTTTGACACTGGAACCCAATTCGCTAGAATGGCCGTCCACTTCGAGAGGCTCCTTATTAAAAGGAACGCTCAACAAGTAAAGCTCTTTAACAATTTAAACCTATCAATCTGTGTGGGCACTCGTTGATGAATATCAAAACGTTTTATCGTTAGATAAAACAGATTCTTCGGAATCAACTTTGGTTTCAATGAACTGAGTGACCAATACAAATAACTACTTTCTCTTGTAGAAAGAAGGTATTTGGCACAGTCAATTCATTATCTTTCTGTTGGAAAGATAATAGCTTTAGAATTACTTTTTGTAGTTTTGAAGTCAGTATTCATTGAGCCGACAAAATCTTAAATTGAAGAGTTTGATCATGGCTCAGATTGAACGCTGGCGGCAGGCCTAACACATGCAAGTCGAGCGGAAACGACACTAACAATCCTTCGGGTGCGTTAATGGGCGTCGAGCGGCGGACGGGTGAGTAATGCCTAGGAAATTGCCTTGATGTGGGGGATAACCATTGGAAACGATGGCTAATACCGCATAATGCCTACGGGCCAAAGAGGGGGACCTTCGGGCCTCTCGCGTCAAGATATGCCTAGGTGGGATTAGCTAGTTGGTGAGGTAATGGCTCACCAAGGCGACGATCCCTAGCTGGTCTGAGAGGATGATCAGCCACACTGGAACTGAGACACGGTCCAGACTCCTACGGGAGGCAGCAGTGGGGAATATTGCACAATGGGCGAAAGCCTGATGCAGCCATGCCGCGTGTATGAAGAAGGCCTTCGGGTTGTAAAGTACTTTCAGT
>NZ_PIGD01000026.1:0-62296 GCF_003050085.1 Vibrio sp. 10N.286.48.B8
AGTATGATGTATCTTGCTCAATGACTGATGGTTATGACTGTTATCAGAATGCGTTGGCAGAGAGGATCAACGGAATACTGAAGATGGAGTATCTGTTGAATAAACCGAATGATTTAGATGAAGCAAAGAAAATGGTCGCCGAATCAGTAAAAATCTATAATGAATATAGGCCTCACACAGCTCTAAAATACAAAACGCCCGATGAAATACATCGAGCGTTTTAGTCAATCAAGTGTCAACCCATATCAGGACGGGTCATTGATACTTCCTGTATCCGTAGACAAGTCCAATCTGTAGTACTTTCACCGAAAGCCAGATCATCGATATCTCCAGTTGTGTATCACTATTAAATCTAGCATACACACTTCAAGCTTTTCTGAGACGTAATCGAAAGTTCGTCTAAGTAGCGTCAATTCCTACTTATCAGCCCAAGAAAGCAACGTCATATCTTTTTGTTGTCAGCTACAAGCCAAGAACAAAGCCCACAACAAGGTGGGCTTTGGCTATCTGGCTTCTGAACTGACTAAACTAGTGAGTAACTTTTTGAAACCATTGTTCAAACCTAAATTTAAAAGTTTGCTTGGAGCGTCAAGCCACTGTAAGCCGAGTAAGCGTTCAACATCACATGATATCTGCCGCTTTGGGTGACATTCACCGTACAAGTCTCACTGTTACCCGAACGATAAGGTCGACAGTCCCAAGTATTGAGCGTTGGTTTGTCTCCAAAACGTAGATACAGATCCGCGTCGCCTGTGCCACCAATGGTGACCACTGTTAGCTGCTGGCCCTGTTGTAAGTCCATGTAGAAGTAATCCTTTTGTCCTCGGCTGTCACTTAATCCATTAACCGGCACGCCAGAGACTAGCTTTCCATCTGGATCCGGTCCAGGTGTTGGACCACCGCAATCCGGTTCACAACCACTATCAGTCAAACTATACAGCAGTTTATTGGTGGTTCCTCTTGTGTCAGAAACCTTATTCTCCGAGGCTCTTGAGTTCAGTAACCCTGCGAGTTGAAGCGGTGTTAAGCCGTTGTTTTCTTGTAAGTACAAGGCAGCAACGCCGGCAACATGTGGCGTTGCCATGGAAGTTCCGCTAATCGTTTTATAGCCGCCATCATACCAAGCTGACTTAATTTGAGACCCAGGTGCGAATAGGTCAACACAACTGCCCCAGTTCGAGAAACTTGAACGCGAATCAGAGCTGGTCGTTGAGCCTACCGTTACACCACTTGGTACACGAGCTGGTGATGTATTACACGCATCGGCATTTGAATTACCTGCCGCCAACATAAAACTCACTCCAGATTGAATCGCGCCTTGCACCGCGCTATCTAATGCAGTGGATTGACCTCCACCTAAACTCATGTTGGCGACCGAAGGCCCTGATGCATTTTGTGCTACCCAATCCACACCAGAAATCACGCCGGATGTGGTTCCTGAACCCGAACAGCTAAGTACTCTTACCCCAACAATATTAACGTTTTTAGCCACACCATACTGGCTGCCACCAATCGTTCCTGCAACGTGGGTACCATGCCCATTACAATCGCTCGAATCAGCATCATTATCTACGAAGTCATAGCCAGAAACCGAGCGCCCGCCGAATTCCTCATGGTTGTTATTAACTCCCGTATCAATCACATATGCTGTGACGCCAGAGCCATCAAAGTTAGCATTGTAGTTTCGATCCAAAGGGAGGTTTCTCTGATCTATTCGGTCTAGCCCCCAAATCGCGTTGCTTTGAACGGCTTCATTTGAAACAACAGGATCGATACTGAGTATTTGGTCTTGTTCAATGTATTCCACCCGAGAATCACGTCTGAGTTGCTTTAATTGAAGTGCGTCTAGATTTGCCACAAAGCCAATAATGGAACTATCAAAAACATCGTCTGTTTTGATTGAAAACGAATTGGCCATGAGGCCTACCGTTTGTTGAGTGAACTGCTGTAATCCAGCCGCGTCATTCATTAGCATCTGCGGTTGTTTCAATACAACAATATAGCGATCAGTGATCGCATCATCTGATGAAGCCAACACCAGTGGAGCAATAGGTTGTTGTGAGTTTTCAGTCGAATTTATAACAGAACCTTGAGCCAGACTTGATGCGGAATAAATACCAAATGTGGCTGCAATACAACAACTTAATACTTTCTTTAACATAGCTTGTTCCTTGATATTTTAGGTTTGTTGGTTGTTACCTACGACAAACACGAAAATGCAGACAGCTAGCGTTATACGCTCAATACGTGAAGCAACAGTGTTACAAATTCAACCTAAGACAATACCAATGAGGTTGCTTATTAATTTATATTCATCTCACTAGGAACTTCGAGTTGGGACAAATTATTTTGAAAAGCTTATGCAAGCGCAATTTATATAATTTGATCAAAAGCTCTAATTTCAATAAAAGTTGAATGCATAGATAAAAATGGTGTATGGAAGCGGAATGATCTTCACTATTGACACATAACACACCAAAACGCTGCAAAAACCGAAAAATACAGAATTAAAATTACGGGCGATTAGTCGTGCTTATAGTGAATAAATATTATTAATTGTACTCGCCGACAGCTTACCTCTATCTTGACTGCACTATCCAACACCATAAACAAACGCGATTACGCAGGGAAAAAGACGATGACCGCCATTACCGATTTAAACATTCTGCTAAAGTCCATGTCACCAGAACTCATTGAAGGCAACTATGTTTTCTGTACGGTAGAGGGAGAATTAGCCGACTATGTCCACCTCAATCCGATGGCGACCTTTCGAGAAAAAGAAGGGTTAACTTTAGTACTAACAGAAGAAGTGGCGACTCAAGCGCAGTTAAGTTTCGATGGTGTGTTTAGCTTGATTACTTTGTCTGTACACTCAAGCCTTGAAGCGGTTGGGTTAACCGCTGCTTTCGCCACAAAGCTTGGTTCATACGGTATTAGCGCCAACGTGATTGCTGGCTATTACCATGACCATATCTTCGTTCAGAAAGACAAAGCATCCGAAGCAATGAGCGCACTTAGAGAGTTTTCAGAAGCGAGCTAACAAAGCGTTCACCAGACACAAAAAAAGCGACGTAATCTACGTCGCTTTGGCTTATTGCTTACTGTTCATTCACTGATCAGGCATCAGAGAACAAGACCGTTAAGCAAGCTTAAAAGTGGCCACTTTGTCACTTAAACCAGCGGCTTGGCTCTTAAGTTCGTTCGACTCAGTTAAGCTGTCCTGAGCGCCCACAACTAAGTGGTCAGTGACATCTTTTATGGTCGTCACGTTCTGGGTAATTTCACCCGTTACGTGTGTTTGCTCTTCAGCAGCCGTGGCGATTTGAGTCGCCATATCGCTGATCAAAGCTACTGCGGTATTGATCTCTTCAAGCGCGTGCGAAGCTCTGTCGGCATCTTCTACTGAATGTATTGCCAGTTTAGAACTGCTCTCCATCAGCTCAACGGCTTGGGTCGTTGTGCGCTGTAGGATATCAATCGTTGATTTGATCTCTTCTGTTGAAGAGTGAGTACGCTGCGAAAGCACACGTACTTCATCAGCAACCACAGCAAAGCCACGACCTTGTTCGCCAGCACGAGCCGCCTCAATTGCAGCATTCAAAGCAAGCAAGTTGGTTTGCTCTGCAATGCCTTGAATCGTTGCGAGTACAGTCGAGATCTCTTGAGCATGCTTGTTAAGTTCGCTAATCACACTACCCGCTTCGTTCACTTCATTGGCTAGATTATTGATTGAACCTTTGGTATCTACAACCAGTGCGTGACCGCTGTTAGTGCTTGTCGCTGAATCTTGCGCCGCTTTTGCTGTTTGCTCGGCATGCGATGCGATCTCTTGCGTTGCGCTCGCCATTTCAGTTACAGCCGTCGCGACCATAGTGATTTCTTGCTGCTGATGATTAAGCTCATCCACAGAACGGTTCGCACGCTGAGCACTTTGCTCTGACTGGCTGTTTAGCTGCTCTGACTGCCCACGGATATGGCCAATCAACTGCTGTAAACTTCCAACAAAGGTATTGAAGTTATGAGCCAACTCGCCCACTTCATCTTGGTTTTCAACATGAATGCGTTGAGTTAAATCACCACTACCATTCGCGATTTGCGCCAGTGCTTGAGATACGTGGTTCAACGGACGGAATAGAATCGTACACAACAGGTTAAACAGTATGGTACATACGATCACCACAAGTAGCGTCACCAACACTTGACCAATCACGGCATCAAATAACGGTGCTACCAAAGAGTCATGGTTAACAACGCTCACAGTAATTAGGCTCGTTCCATCAATCGCACGCGCATACAGAACATAATCGCTGCCGTTTAAGTCGATCGAAGTATCTTTACCACTAGCTAATGCCTTTTGTACATCCGTAAAATCTAACCCAAGTGAGCTGATGTTCTTATTCAGTAACTTGGTGTCAGGGTGCGTATAAACCGTGCCTTTATTGGTCGCGATGAACATGTAACCTTCACCCGGAAGAATCACTTGCTCTAGGCTATTAAGAATGTCGGTAATTTCAACATCCGCGCCTAACACAACCTGTTGACCATGTAATTGCATGGCAGTACCCAACGACACAACATTCGCCCCAGTTGCAGCTGCAACCGTTGGGTTGTCCATAAACACTTTACTTGGGTTTGCTACCGCATTGGTGTACCAACCCCATAAACGTGGGTCATCATTACCCGGCGGCAGTACCACTCCGTTCGCATTCTTTTGCGAACCGTCAGGAAACGCTAAGAAGACATTATCAAAAGACGCAGAATCACGAACCTGTTTTAGGTGAGTCACCAAGCTTTCTTGTTTGGATTCTTTCGAAAGAGAAGTAAGCGCACGCTCTTTGGATAAGATCCAATCCGATACATATTGATTGTAAGAAGCCGATGCGCCCTCTAAGCGCTGCTCAACTTCAGTATCCAACCTTTGCAGTGAAGCACGAAAAGACAATGCCTCGACCAAAATCCCCCCCAGGATAATGGCCATACTGGCTGAGATCGCCAGTTTATTTTTAAGCGAGAGTTTCTTGAACATAGGAAACCTATAATGTGGAAGTAAAGAACCGTGGCGAACAAATTGGTTGCCAAAGCGGTTTGCAAGCGCGATATATTTTACGCTTTAAAATAAATTAAGAAACCGATGAGGAACTGAAATATTGATATATGTGAGTAAGTGCACGCATCGTAACCCATTGATTTAGAGAATGGTAAACTCTAAATTTTGAATTAATGTGCTAAACAAGGTCAGCTGATGGGTGTCTTTGTTTGGCAGTAATAACGGCACAGCTCACGCTAGGCCGTTACCCCACTAGGAAGATATTTAAATGTGTTGAACGTCTGAAAAGAAACAGGTCGCAGACAAAATAGTCAAAAGTTGATCAACCAAAGTCCAACGTTAATAGCAATCGTGTCTCGTTAGATGAAGTGACTGGTGAACGATGCACAAGACCTGCATTTTCGTTGCCACTCCAGCGCTCACCTTTCAATAGCGCTACGTCACCACTCACCATTTGTTGAATATCAGATTCATGGTTGTACAAGCCAGAAGCAGAGTCTGGCTGTCCGTTGCTTCCACGACCTAACTTTGAACGATCGACCGAGTCGTTCTGTAGCCATTGAGTCGCGACACCGTGATAAGTGGTTACTAAGCGGCAAGGCACTTGGTCGAAATGAAAGCGAGGACACATTGCCTTATTCAACACCGCCAAACGCAGCCCTACTTCTTCAAGCTCAAACAAACAACAGAACATATCCACCAGCTCTGCCATGTTTTCTAATAGCGCTTTAGAAGCCGTTCCGTCCGTTGCAAATTCCAACTTATCGTAGGCGTTGCCCGGTGACACGCTAACAGACTTACTAAAATTTGGATTCGACGCGATAAACTCATCAATGTCACCTATTAAATCAGCATCAAACTTACGCTGCCAAATCGCGATGTTGATATCACTTTTGTAGATATCGGCTAATACCGTGGGCTGCTCCGAAGCACTAACGCATAGTTTGTGACTCACCTGATCTTTGATACTCACAGCCGAACTAATGTTAAGTGGCTGATTACTATCGGTTGCCAAAGGCTTCGTTAACACGGCATTCATTACGTCTTCTCCTTGATACATGCTTATCGCTTCACTCTTACTGCGACAATCGTTGTTCGCAGCAAGAATGAATTTAGTTATGTTATAACATAACTAAAAATACACAAGTAAGTTAACCGATCATGGTTCCAATTATGTGGAGCTGCCTTTCTAGCTTTGGGTAATTCTTAAGATACTGATCTAAGCTTCTATCTACACTTACCAAAGAAACCCATCTATATGGTAACCACTTATGAAAACGCTAATATCTGCACTCGGTCTGTTTTGTACCCTTATTTCTGCGCCCTCTTTTTCAGAAACAGGCTACACGTTAGATCCAAAGTTATCGAACATCACATTCGCTACCATTAAAAAGCAGTTTGTTGTAGAGCCCGCATCCATCAAACCCATGTCTGGAGGGCTTACCGAAGAGGGGCAGTTTTCAATAGTATTGGACTTGAAAAGCGTTAGCACTGGTGTCGCTATTCGCGATCAGAGGCTAAATGAGCTCTACTTTGAATCGATGACTTTCCCTGAAGTGAAGGTCTCTGGAAAAGTCGAATCGTCAATGCTATCCGGCGACCCAAAAAGAACAACCGTAGCGGCGGAAGTTACCTTACACGGCGTAAAAAAAACGATCGACTTCCCAGTTATGGTGGTTCCATCGTCAGGATTTGTCATGGTTAGCTCTGCCTCGACAATCGTCGTCAATGGCGCTGATTTTGGAATATCGACAGAGAATCTAAACAAACTTTCGGCAACCGTGGGGGGACTAGCGATTTCCGACAAAATCCCTTTAAGCTTTAACCTACTTTTCGACCAGTAAAGGAGTTATACCTCTTCTTTAAACCCACCTCATTTCACATTCATCCATCGTTTAAGAGCGGTGAATGTGAGTGAGAGCCCACAGAACATCAAACTTTTCTAAATACCTAATCATTTACGTTCATTTAGATCCAACTTTAGTCTAACCATTAATCACTCAATTCTACTGTGATTAAAACAATCGCTTATTGCCTTATCCTCGGCAGAGCAACACATCTACCTAAGTGTTTAAACACACTCGCTATTTACCTATCTCAAACCGGTTTTAAATGAGCAAATTATATGACTAAGCGCCTAGTGATATTGATGGTGAATGATGTCATTATACAAAATCGAACAAAATTTTTTCCTATTGCCAGAGCATCTAGTTAAATCCGAAAGAGCCCTTTTTATGTTGAATACACACATCATTAATCGAGATAGCCTTGCAGGAATGGGAGCGACGTTGATAGGCAACGGGATCGGTAGGTTTGCCTATATAGCATTAATGCCGGCGCTCATTCAAAGTGGTTGGTTTAGCGAAAGTGATGCATCTTATCTTGGTGTCGCGACCCTTCTTGGGTACATCTTAGGTGCACCTGCTACCAACATACTGCTGCGTTACTTTGGTGCTGGGCAGTTGATTCGTTTCGCTATGTTGGTGAGCAGCTTTAGCTACTTGGGCTGTGCGCTACAGGATGCGCCCTTAGCATGGTTTTATGTTTGGCGAACTTTGGCTGGAGTTACGGGGGCGATACTCATGGTTGTCGCCCCACCAGTGATTGTCCGAAAGTTTAACCCAGATGTGAAAGCTCGTGTCAGCGGTGTTGTATTTTCAGGCATTGGGCTTGGTGCAATGTTATCTGGCACCCTAATTCCTGTGCTCATTTTTTTTAGTGTGGTTTCGGCTTGGATTGGCATGGGAGTCATCGCGTTGGCCACCACTATACTCACCTGGAATGCTTGGCAAACCCAAGATAATAAGTCAAAAGCGCCTTATATAAAATCTTCCTTCTCACAGCTATCAAGGCCTAAGTTAATCAGCGTAACGCTTATTCTTGTGGCTTATACCTTCGATGCTATCGGCTACCTACCACACACCTTGTTTTGGGTTGATTACATCGTACGAGAACTGGGGATGTCGTTCACTAGCGGTGGTTTATTCTGGGCAACCTTTGGTATTGGTGCTGCCATTGGACCATTGATTACGGGCATGTTGGGAGACAAGCTAGGGCTTAAGAAGTCACTATGTATTGCATTTAGCTTCAAGGCTCTAGGCGTCGCACTCCCGCTTTTTAGCACCCACCCCATCGCGCTACTCATATCTTCATTACTGGTCGGTATTTTCACGCCGGGAACGGTAACTCTTGTGTCGACTTACACATTGGAGATTGTCGGTTATGAACTGCATACCAAAGCATGGGCAGGAATGACACTCTCTTTTGCTGTATCACAAGGTGTGGTTGGACTTTTGATGGCGTACTACTTAAATCATATGGATTCATACGACGTTTTGTTCAGCATTAGTACTGCTGCTTTGATTTTGTCTACGGTGTGTATATTAATGACCGCGACTCGCTCTAAGCCTGAACACTTGAACTCGATCTAAGCTAGCTTCTTCGGTTCATCTGACGAATACAATAAAGGATTATCATGCAACTCTACTTAAATGAAACCTCCCCGTTTTCACGCGTAGTCGCAGCTACAGCACTTCTATCGCGCTGCTCCCCACTGTCTTTTGTTTGGGTTGATCCATGGAGCTCTCCAGCCAATCTAAAAAGCGTCAATCCGTTTTGTTTAATTCCTGCACTTGAACTTGATGACGGAACAGCATTGACAGAAAGCTTATGCATTTGCCAATACCTAATTGAAACATATCAGCCTCAAACGCTCCGCCAAGTAATGTTAAATAGTGCCAATGACATGCATACACTAGGAACAGCTAAGACGTTAATGGAGATCGCTTTTCGAACCGTGGCATTGACTCGCTATGCAGACAGTGACAATGCGTTTATCCAGAGAGGGCAAGAAGGTATCGTTGCCGCCCTAGAGCGACTAGACCAAGAGATCAAAGAACAAGGACTAGAATCTCTTCTGAGTGACAACTTGGCCACGTTGTATCTCCATGTCGCTTTAGATTACGTTCAGTTTCGACATACTGAATTGTTTGATGAAGTGAACAGCTGCACCATCATCGATTTCTTACACCTTTCTCCGTTCGCAGAGGTACTGACACGTATAAACATTGAGAGTTTGGCAAACAAGCCTGATTATGAAACGTTGCTTGATTCGTTCGGTCTAGATACCTAAAAGCGTCCAGAACTAGAATGCGTAAAGTCTTGAATTCAACGTGAGATAGGCTAAGAGATGTCGTTGATGTCACATGTCGTTACACAGCATGGTGTCTTAAGGCTTTACATCTTGGGCAAGGTAAACAACAATCCCTGAGAATAAATCCATAACATAATGTATTTAGAAATTATGAGTAGCACAGAAAACAAAAAATCGAGTCCTCTTTTCGAAGTCGTATTTAACGTCCTTCTTCCTTCATTCATTTTAATGAAGTTCAGTGGAGATGAGCATCTCGGAACAGGCTTAGCATTACTTGTCGCCCTAGCCTTCCCTATTGCTTACGGTGGCATGGAGTTGATCCGCAACAAGAAGTTCAACTTCATAGCAGCGCTTGGCTTTGTCAGTGTACTTTTAACAGGTGGCATTGGTTTCTTTGAGCTAGACACTCGTTGGTTAGCACTAAAAGAGGCATTAATCCCAGGTCTAATTGGTTTAGCAGTTCTTGGCTCAACCTTCACCCGCTACCCGTTTATTCAGAAAGTTATCTTCACACCAGCTCTGTTAAATATCTCTCTTATCGAAGAGCGTTTAAGACAGTTCGGTAAGCAGGCGCAGTTCGACCGTTGCTTAATGACATCAAACTACCTATTCGCGAGTACTTTCGCATTTTCTTCTGCGATGAACTACTTCCTAGCGACTTGGATTGTGACAAGCCCTGCTGGCACCGCTGCCTTCAATGAAGAACTTGGCAAGCTGACACTTTACAGCTACCCAGCAATCGCCATCCCAAGCATGTTGATGATGTTGGGTATTTTCTACTACATTTGGCGTCAAGTTCGCTCTATGACTTCGCTAGAAACAGAACAAATTTTTATTACTAAATAGTTCTGAATTAACAAATCTCTCTGACAACACAACAAGAAGCCCAGCAATTAAGCTGGGCTTCTTTGTTTTTACTCTTTCGTTTGTCAACATGACATATGGCAGTTTCGACTTGGATTATGAACCTCGCGGACAATCCGAATGACTTTTCTCAAGTTAATTTGGGCGACATGTCTATAAACCAATAATAATCAATGAATTGCATTGATTGAACCGACAGATGCTTTTATAGTCAATCCTGTTGGTTACTTTACAAAGCTCTACCCAACCACTGACAATATTTCAGTTGCCGTTGATAAGATCGCATAAGCTAGGTGCTAAAGGTAGACGCCAGCCGTACTCAATAAGGAATATAGATTATGAACAAATCTCAATTAGTTGAACACATCGCGACTTCTGCAGACATCTCAAAAGACCAAGCTGGCACAGCGCTCAATGCGCTAGTTGAAGGTATATCTTCTTCGCTTGCTAACGGTGATGACGTATCGATCCTTGGATTTGGTAGCTTTAAAGTTAACTCTCGTGCCGCTCGAACTGGTCGCAACCCGCGTACCGGAGAAGAGATTCAGATTGCAGCATCAAAGACGCCAGCATTTAAAGCAGGCAAAGCACTAAAAGAGACGTGCAACCTGTAACACAGAAAAACACAAGGAAGATTACGATGACGACTAAGGAAAAAGCGAAAACGAGCCGAAGCAAAAAAGCTGGCAAGTCGACTAAAGCACAAGCCGAAACACCTAAGACTCGTCAACGCATTGAAGAGCTTCTTGAAGAGCGTGAATTGGCCAAACTGTTAGAACTATAGTTTATGTAAGAACTAAAGTTTAAGTTTAAGCAAAGTGATAGTTTGTTATCGTTCTAATGCCACTTCAGATTTGTAGTGGCATTTTTGGTTTTAGAAACACGTTCCTATAGCAAACAATCGCTTCCTAGCTCTTCTACCCACTAAAACACGACCCCAACCGTCCAAAATATGAACACTAAGTAACTGGCTTAGTTACATTGTCATACATACCCATACATACCCAAATCGCATTTTTCACTATCATCATTTTCTTGTTATTGGTGAGATTATTGGAAGGGTTCGTAACACAACTGTGTTCGAACAATACTTCTTCTTTGAGGTGATTATGAATGTCGTTCGCATGGGGATTGAAGCCAATACCCATAAAAATAAGGGTAAATACAAAGCCATAATTAAGTTTACGATTCGAGCTCTGTTTTATTATTCAGCCACTCGAAAAATGAGTGATAACTTCAACTCTGAAGAGAGAAAGTTGTTATTTATCAAGCAGCCCAACTTCTTGTCTAAATTTGTGACTCCCTACCTATGTACTGGCTTTAGCAATAAAGAAAAGATCGACATCTTGTCCAAGCACTACGACTGGTTTGAAAACACCTTCGTAACAGAAGCACGTCAACAAATCTACAATGAAAGACTCAATCTTCTAAAACTAGACATCGATGACCGCATCTATCTAGTTAATCTCAGCTTTGAAAGAAACGCGAGAAAAGAAGGTGAACTCACAGTTTCATTGACCAATTCTCAACTCGAAAAAATGTATACCATTTCATTTACTGTTTTCGACAACAACATCTACATCGGCGGTATTCAGGGTGGGGCCAATGACAATGGATTTAGCCGCACATTCACCAAAGCTTTTTACGGTTTAAGACCTAAATCCTTCATGGTAGAAACACTACGATTGCTCGCTATTAACTTGGGTATCGACAATATCTATGCGGTAAAAGAGTCTGGCCATGTGTCGAACTCATTGCGCTACGGTAAGAAAAACAAAGATATCAGCCTTAAATACGACAGTCTGTGGGAAGAGCACGATGGACAGGTGCATGATGACTATTTTTATCGTCTACCGACCAACCCGAACAGAAAAGATCTTGAAGCTCTAAAACGTCAGAAACGAAAACTATATCGTGAGCGCTATGCTTGGTTAGATCAGTATGAGCAAGATCTGCATAACGTAATCAGTCAGCACACCCACGGTACTGACATGACACCAATTCAACTAGCAAAAGCGAGCTGATTTAATTCTGTTGAATAGAACACTAGGCCTCGCAATCGCGGGGCCTTTGAGTTTCACTCATACGAGTCAATAAAGGCTTGAAGTGCTTGTTGGTCGATAATTTCCAACCCTTGCTGGCCTTTCTTGATGAAGCCTTTATCGAGTAAGTCTTTGACTGCTCTGCGATATACTCTGCTCGATGTGCCGAAACGTTCGGCCTCTTGATTCACTTTATCGAAGCCGCCTAACACGGTATTGGTGTGGCTTTGCACCAACAAATCGTAAGCGATATTGTAGGTAATCGAGTGTAAAAGGCGATTGGTGTAAATGCCCATCGAGTCTTGATAATCTTCCGCTAGTGCTGAGGCGAAAAAGAACATCATCTCCGGATTTTCATGTAGCGCCTCTGATAGTTTTTGGATACAGATAACATCAACCTGCATGTGTTCATCTGCGACGACATTCCACTGACAAGGCGTTTGAGTGAAGAACTCCATCTCGCCAAAGATATGATAGTCGCAATTCACTTCCCCCAGTTGAAAGCGTCGCCCATTAGCCGCAGAGATACTCATAGAAACTCGCCCTGCCGGTACAACATAGAGATACTGAAGCTGCTCTCCTTGACGCAAAATTTCGTCATTCTTATAAAAATAACGCGAACTCACTTGGTGTTGGTAGATGAGAGCTTTAAACTCAGAACTTTTGTGTTCTAGGTAGTTTTTAAAACGTCCGCTTGAGTATGGTTCGATCTTCATACTAACTGTCTCTCATTGCATGAACTGCTGTTGATGTTATTGCGATTGTAGCGGCTTAAACCAATGGAGAGAACAATAAAAAAGCGACGGTCTCCCATCGCTTTTATCTTCAGTTTATTGCTGCTCTTACTGAGCGATTAACGCTTCCAACGCCGCTAATGATGCAAGTCGTTCACCTTCCATCATCACTTTTGCTTCATCGACATACTGTCCAACACCGTCTTTTACATCTTGTTCGTACAAAACCACATTGTTCAGGATGGAAGCGACGTTAACCCCTCTCAAGCGTCCAACCGTAAACAGTGCCGATGTTTCCATGTCTGCCCCCAAAATGCCTTTACCATTCCAGTACTGACAAATCGCCTGTTCATCATCGGTATAAAAGCTGTCGTGTGAGCGCACCGTTCCTAAATAGTAAGGTGTTGATTGCTGCTGCAAGAACCCATCTAACTCTTTCAGCAGAGAGAAGCTCGTATAAGCCGGATACGACGGTTTAACGTAAGCCGCAGAACCTCCCTCATCACGAACTGCACCTTCTGCAACAATCAACTCACCAAGTCCAATATGGGACTGCATCGCGCCCGAAGAGCCGACTCTTACGATATGAGTGACACCACAAAACTTAAGCTCTTCGACCGCAATGATCATTGAAGGCGCACCGATCCCCGTACTACAAACCGATATCGCTTTGCCTTGATAAGTACCAGTGAAAATTCGATATTCACGGTTTTCGGCGACTAGCTCAGCGTGCTCAAGCAGACTCGCGATACGGTTTGCTCTATCAGGCTCGCCACAAACAATGACCAACGGAGCAATTTGCGTTTCATCAACGCCAATATGAGGTTGCTTTGCCATCTTAACTCCTAAGAAGCCGTTGCTTGAGTCAGTGACTTATCACTATTTCGCTTAGCTGTGCGTGCCCACTCACGAGTACCATTCGCCGCAATAAACATCAAAATAGCGTATTGAACGGACATTGCGTAAACGCCCTGCGTAGCATAAATACCAACACTGATAATGTTAATCACAATCCACAGTATCCAGTTTTCAACATACTTACGAGTCATGAGAACTTGGGCAACAATCGATAGAATGGTCATGGTCGCATCCCAGAATGGGAACGCATCAGGTTCAAGAACAGGTTCCGCTAAGTCCGCACCAAATAGATTCAGGCTATCAACCGCGATGTTTGCCAGCGCAAAAAAGAATGGGTCGATGTACATAGTAAGCAGTGCAATCGAAATCGCACACGCTGCGGCTGTTGCCACCAGCTTATTTTGGCTCAACCAGCGAACTTCTAGCGTTTCACCTTGCTCATTAGGGCGTGTCCATGCGTACCAGCCGTAAATGTTAGCGCAGAAGAAAAAGAGTTGAAGAAGTAACAGTCCGTATAACTGAATTTGGAAAAAGATAACCGCAAATAAGGTGACATTCAGTAATCCGAACAAATAGTTAATGGTTTTCTCTTGGCTCGCAAACCAAATGCAAAGCAGGCCAAACACAGTGCCAAATGCTTCGATCCAGCTCATTGCATAGCCATCCCCTATTGGGATATTGACTAGAGTATTGTTGATATCAAGTAGGGCGAATAGGTCCATAGGGATGTCCTTTATTATTTGTTTTTAGTAGCACCTATCTTATTGTGCCGATAGAAACAAAAAGGAGGACATTTGTCCCCCTAAAATTGCATGCGATCATAAATCAGAATAATAAATGGGAAAATAAAATTCACCATAGAGTCTGTGGTTCTCCGTCCTTAGTTCAAAAATCGAGTTTCCACTACAGAACAATCCACTTCCAAAAACGAAATTTTAGCTTACTGGCTTTAGACCGATATCGCGTTGACGGTGACGCTTGAGAAGCGCATGCTTTTATTTCCGAGCAGAATAGTTTTGGCCGAATTAATAGCCTAACCCGTCCATAACTTGTTCTGTGCAACGTATCTGATTGAATGGTAGGTCACATGAATAAAGTTATTATGTTAGTTATGGGGCTGCTTTTAACCAGTCGATTATTTGCCAGTATTGGGCCGCACGTTAGTCAACTTGAGCATGATGCCCCTATTCTGCTTCGCTCAGCATTGATTGTCGGAGTTTCGGCTTATGCCGTTTGGACAGCGTTCAAATATTTCAAAAAGAACAAAGCTTCTAGTTCAGACTAACTGTAGCGGAAAGAACCCAGAAAACGTCGAAGTAAGCAGCAGATGTCGGTTATTGATCCGCAAAATAATCGACCAAGATTTTACGCCACTTACGCGACTCACGAATTTTCAGCAGCGCACGGTTTATCTCTTCTTCGTGTGAGTTATTTTCAGTAATGATAAATCCATAATTCTGCTTTTCTAACTGATACGGTAACACCTCTAGATCATCGAACTGTCCACTTGTTCTGCCATTACCGATCATATATTTGAGTACCACATCATCGGCTACGATGGCTTCAACTTCACCTTCCTCTAAAGCCGCCAACAGTCTCGGCATATCCACATAACTTTTGTGTCGAATACCAAAGCTAGTGAGCATCAAAGAAGAAGTCGTCGCGACTTTTGCCCCTACTTCAACATCCGCAAGATCATTAACGCCTTTAATATGGGAAGAACCTTGGCTAAGCGTAAGCTTGCTGGCTAATACCGCAGTAATACTGGCGATGAACAGCATACTCAATACACCAATGAATACTGTGGCAATTCGTCCGGTTAAGCTTTTGAACTCAAAGTAATTGAATGGGCCTCGAGTGATGAACAGTAAGCCAAGTATGAAGCTTTCTAACCAACGACCAGTACGGCTTTTCATCGAATAGAGCTTTTCATTCTCACCGTGCTCCAACACGTAAAAAAATGCGCCAATGACCCCAGAGATAAAAACGATAACACCAATGATCACCCACAATGCAGGGTTTAAGAAAATGGCGCGCAAGGTATGAAGGTAGCCCTGTTTCTTCACTGCGATAGCAAGGTGAGTTTCGTAAAAGGAATGGGAAAAGTCAGCAAACAGCTCACGCTCTGGGGTGATTGAAATACAAGAGACTCCGATATCGATTTGCTCGGTTTCAATCGCATTGAGTAGTTCATCCAAACGGTGATTCTCTATCGTGTATTCAACGTCCATTTCTTTGGCGATCTGTTCCCAAAGCTCGACACTTAGGCCATTCCATTCACTTTCCATCGAACTAATCACAAAAGGCGGACAAGGGTAAACACCAACTTTAAGCGGAGCAGACGAAGCAAAAGTGCTGAAGAATGGAAAAAGTAAAACAATTGAAAGAGCACAGTATCGAGGTATCGATTTGAAGAATTTTTGCATCAGCAGCCCTCCAGAAAAAGGCAGCGATGAATTGAATCGAGTGCAAAGGCTCGCCTAACGAACACACCTTAGCGTCCTCAAAAGTGAAAAGAGTTTATGACAAATTCAATGTTGCCCTAGCTTTAATAGTTATAACTTTAACTATAGAGAACCCTACTTATTCTGCAAAATATTGGGCTTAAACCTAAGACATAAACTGGCTCTGTGCTGACGAACACAAGGTTCCGTTCTGAGTGATTTGGCTCTCTAAGAAGTGAATATTGCGTCTGCTTTTAACCCATTGAGCGCGAATTTCTAACTCTTTATCAATGGCTATTGGATGATGAAAACGAGACGTTAAACTCACCGTCATCGCATTGATACTGTTTTGGAACAAACAATGCAGCATAGCGCTGTCGTGTAATGTGGTAACAATACCGCCCTGCATGATGCCATCGTAGCCCTCGACTTTATCTGTTGGTACAATCTTGGCTCTTGTTTCATATTTAACTAAAGCTTCACTCTTAATTGAAGCTTCATGATTGGCCAAGGCTTTATGATTGACTAAAGTCTCGCGTTCGCCAACGGCTTCAAAACAAATGGGGCTGTCTGCGAAAAAACCTTGGCTGCATACTTGGCAGTGCCGATGGTTGTGAGGAATGAAAACCTTCATACTTACCCTTATTCCTTTTTACCCTTAGATTCCTAGAGATTGATATGGCTCGACCAAAAAAACATCGCCAGTTATGTACCCGTGCGGCTTACTCTTGTTTTAAGCCTAATGGCGTTCCTATGGACGAGCTTCATAAAGAAGAACTGCTATTAGAAGAGTTAGAAGCCTTACGCTTGGCTGATCAAGAAGGATTGAGCCAGCTTGAAGCCGCCGAGCAAATGCAGGTATCTCGCCAAACGTTCGGCAATATCATTAAGCGTGCACGAGCCAAAGTCGCCAAATGCATCGTCAACGGCCATGCTTTGGTCATTCAAGGCACTTAACTCGCGTCCTAGCCAGGAATGATTTAACGCAAAGGCCACTCATTCCCAAGACTTAGCTTGATGGCTCAGTGATCTGATACAACGTTCGGCTATGCTCTTCGCACACATCCTTGCAATTGCATTCGCGCTCAATGTCTAACTGCGCGAGCCCTCCACAACTGCCTTTGATTGGCTTACGTGAAAAAATCACGCCTATCGCCATCAGAAAGACGATTCCAACAAAACCCAGTAGCGTGAGTAAGAAAGTCATTTACGGACACCTCGAATAACACTGAACCTATTCGACCGTGGTGTGTGAATCGACGTTTCTTTCTTGTGTCCTTTGTCACCGCACGTTTTCTCGCGACACCCGCTATTTCTGGGCTCTCGACCATAATCGAGGTCAGTGACTTCTTGCAGATTGCTGAAATCCAGCGAGGCAACTTCCGCCTTTCCTGTCGATGCAAAAACTCTAATATCGTTGTTGAACAAGTGTGCCAACATCTTCTTCCCTATGTGACGGACAACTACAGCCTTCACATCGTAAGATTTAACGACAGACATCCATTGTTTCTTCTTATTGCACGGGCTGTCCGACTCAACCAAAGGAATAAGCTGCTTTATTTGTTGTTGCTCATCGACAATAGCTATCTCCGGAGAACGAGCAAAGTGGTTGCCGACATGAAGGTCGCGGCAAGGTATTGCGTATAACATGATAACTTCCTGTTATTGATGATCAGGAGTTCAGAATACGCCCCATTATTAGCATATGCCAATAACTATCGTGTGAAAAATAAGATTTACTGAATCGATAAGTACGATCAAAAACAACAATCAGCCAATATGGTTAGCGCAGATTAGTTTACCTCCCGCATCTAGTCATGGAAAAGCCCCTTACCCAGAAACAAGAATGCCCCCGCTATTGCTGGGCATTCTTTATATGGAAGAGTTGAAGAAACACAAACGGTCTCTTTTACTCAAATCTCGTCACAAGCGGCATTCAAGCTCGCACATGAAGCGGTCAATCAATGTGAGGCAGATGGCTACAAGGTTTCTGCGACTGTCGTTGATTTGTCGGGTAATGTGATTGCTCAACTGCGTTCTGATGGCGCTGGCATCCACACACTTGATAGCTCACGCAAAAAAGCGTTCACCGTGGCGAGCATGAAACAACCATCAGCTAACCTAATGAAGCTCATTGCCGATAAGCCGATCATGCAACCCCTTCAGAATATGGACGAAAACTTGCTGTTCTTAGCCGGTGGTGTTCCAGTACAGGCGAACAATGCGATGATTGGTGCGATTGGTGTGGATGGTGCGCCAGGCGGTCACCTAGATGTGGCGTGTGCTGAAAAAGCGATTAAGAAGTTCTTCTAGAAACCTGATGCGATTTGTCCAAATGAAAAGTGCCCCGCAATTGCGGAGCACTTTCCAAAAGGTCAGACATAAATAAGAACCGCTCACCCTAAGGCACTTCAAAGCGGCCACTCATAGCAAGGTGATCAGATAAATCCCACACACCCCACATTTCCTCATCAAAGCTACGTAACACTTCTATCTTGCTGGTACTAGCCACCACACTGCCATTATCTGAATACAATAGATAATCCAGCCGTTCTTGATCAAATTCATCACTGTTTGATAAGTTTTGGTTCACAAGCGGGTCATAACTATAGATTAATGAGCCTTCTAAAGGCGGTTCTCGCAAATTCAGTATTCTTAGCATTTGAGTAAAGTCGATGGGAAACTTATGTTTGGCGATATTGAAATCACCACCGAAAATCACGGGTTCATCTTGCGGTAAATCGAGCTGTTCGACAAAAGCGAGAATTTCCCCGACCTGAAGCATTCTTATATTCCTGTGCTCACGAGAATTCCATGAACCAAGGTGCAAATTAAACAAGTGATAAGGACGGCTATCTTTTATTATCTTGGTATAAAGTACGCCTTTATCTGCAGCGCAATCTGTGCCCTTGCAGTTATCAAAAACGTGCTGCGCCTGTTCAACTATAGGGTACTTACTATAGGTAATAACGCCGCCATCATAAGTATTGCTACCACCGCCATCGAGCTTGTTACTCACGAACTGAAAGTGGCTTTGCATCGCAGCATTCAAGCGTACTTCATTTTCCCGCCTAAACACCTCTTGCATAAAAACCACGTCGTTATTGCTGACCGCATCAGCGATTCGCCTATCTCGATGGTTCATGTGCTCTCCCACAAAAGGGAGCAACCAAACGTTATAGGTCAGAATATTGATGCTATTTTCATTAGATGACAGAGTGGTTGGCTCTTCACTGATAACGAACGTAATGTCATCGTAGCCGCCTGTATATTCGGCTTTATAATGATACTGATAATCTCCTTTGTAATTCCCGTGAATCTCTCGGTCATCATCTAGCTCGCCCATATGCGTAGTTTCCGGGTCAACAAGCGTAAAAGACATGTTTGACCCCCATGCCGTCCCTTTTAGCTTTACAACCGGTGTGAGGTGTTCATACCCTAAAAAGATAAAAAAGTAGTAATCTTTGCCATACTCTATGCCACTGTATCGACTCAAGTTGGCAATTTCAGCGTAACTATAAGGCTTAATACGGTTAATTCCCGTTGAAGTGATAACTTGCTCATCACCAGATATAAGGAAGTTAATTTCCTCATCGGTGTTGTTCAATATGTGTATATTGGTATCTGCTTTAATAGCACTCGAGAAAAACAGAAAGCATAAAAATGTCGCACGCATTAATTTAATCGTCATCACTTCAGGCTACTCTTTTCGTGTACCACACCCCATCAAACGTCAAAATTATTAGAGCTTAGTTTCATAACAAATACAAAAAGAGATGGCAGTAAAACAGGGTAATTTGATGAGTTTGGGTATGGGAGGCTCATAAAAATAGTACCTCGACTTGCTTCGTCACTCGTCGGCATTGCGGTAATACTTACCTGTCTGGTAAACATCAACAGTTCCAGTTCCAGTTCCAGTTCCAGTTCCAGTTCCAGTTCCACAGCTTGACTGGTTTGAAGTGCTATCGTCTAGTACTCAAACAAAACATGACACAAATTTGATGTAAACCAAACTACAAGTTGTTATATTATAACATTACGTCAAATAACTATTATGTCTCATGAAACAGCTATTTATTCTAACCAAGGTACTCAGCTGCCTCTCTTCACGATATGTACGTCGCTTCTCAACACACCTACGCTCCATTAAGCGTTTACCATTTTGGTTAGCAATACTGATTTTTGCTCCGAACCTACAAGCACACCCCCATTCTTGGATCGAAATGAAAACTCATATCGAGGGACAAAATGGCATGATCACCGGCTTGTCAATGGAGTGGTCTTTTGACGCCATGACGTCCATGTACATGCTGGATGGTGAAGACGTTTCTCCAGAGAAAGAAAAGGAGACGTTCAAGGACTTGGCAGCATCTGTAATTGAAAACATGATGTACGAACACTACTTCACTTATTTCTACGACGGTAAAGAACCAATCAAATATCAGGTTGCTGAACATGCGAAGTTCGAACGTGATAAAGCCAAAATGGTCCTCACATTCGACCTTCCACTTTCAAAACCTAAACCTGTCACACGCGACTCCCTTCGCATGTTGATTTTTGATCCTAGCTACTTCGTTGATATGTCGTGGATCTCAAATAATGATGTCACCTTATCTAATTCGCTCGCTAGGCAATGCCAACTAGAGATCGTTGAGCCAAATCCTACTCCTGAGCAAATGAGCTATGCGATGTCTTTGCCTGCCGATGCTGACCCAGACAACAACTTAGGTCAGCTATTCACTCAGTCGGTTGAGCTTCATTGTGCCGCAATTCCCGCGTCTTAACTACAACCGCACGTTTCTACTCATTAAGGCTCTCTATGCAAAATGAGAGTGAACTCTGATATAGGTTTTTGTTACATGCTGAAAAATCAAATTCAAACAAAATACTACCTGATAGGTGCCACTGCCTTAATACTCGTTGCTATAGGCGCATACCAACTGTGGGTAATGTGGCCATCATTGGTGATATCCAGTATTCAATGGCAAAGAGAAATCAATTCCGAGCTCGCAGACCTACTCTATGAAGCTAAATCCAATCCTTGGGGGGCAGGCAGTTACCTTATCGGATTCAGCTTTATCTACGGCATGCTTCATTCACTTGGCCCGGGCCACGGCAAGGTCATCGTTTCGACCTACTTAGCCACTCACCCAACCAAAGCGAAAGCCAGCTTAGTGCTTACAATCGTATCTGCATTCCTACAAGCATTGGTCGCGATCTTATTAGTTAGCGTTTTGCTGTGGGGCTTTAGCGCTTCTATGCGAATGGTGAATGACAAAGCAAATATGTTTGTTTCATTAAGTTTTGCTTTAGTTGCAGTGGTCGGTGCGTTGATCTGCTGGAAAGCACTCAGAAACATCTACCGTTCAATCCGTAAACCAAAACTGAAAGTGAAAGCCATCACCACATTAGCTGCCGGTACGTCTTCGCCAATTTCAGTCCAATCACCAATGGCGCTTCGCTCATCAGTACCAGCTGGTTCAATGATGTTGACCCCATCTAACGCATTACAACCGGCAGAACACGCTCACGCAGATCATTCACATGCAGACTGTGGATGCGGCCACCAGCATGTTGCCGATGCAGACGCTATAAACAAAGCTTCAACACTTCGTGAATATGCGGGAATCATCGTGACGATAGGCGTGAGACCATGTACTGGCGCGATTATGGTTCTGCTTTTCGCAAACATGGTTGGTTTATATTGGATGGGTGTTGTCAGTGCTTTTGCCATGGCGATTGGTACTGCTTTCACAACCTCGACGATTGCTATAATGACACTAACAGGCAAGAACTTGGTAAAACGCTATTTGGCTGCAGGTAATAAGAGTAACAGTGCGACACTGAAAGCCGCAGGTCATTATTTACAACTATTTGGTGGGGTTTTGCTTGTCTTAATTGGCTTGTTGCTAATGAGTGGGCAAGACAGCGGTATGTCCCCAGTGTTTACGATGTAACGGTTATAGATGCGCTCTATTACGATTAGAAGTTAATCACCATTACCGTAAACTAAAGACCTCTCAACAAGGGGGCTTTTTATTTTAGTGACATAAACACCCGTTAACCTTATTCAAACAATGCATGACTGTTAGTCTAAATAGACCTTGTCAGTATCATCGACTTACAAAACAAAACCAAAATAGCTAAAGATAAGCCATAAGAAGCGATACAATACCCAAGTTGCGAGATCGCAGCATGAAATACCAATTCAAAGAAAACCCATTAACAAGAAGCATTAAAGTAGCCTCACATGTCTAAAGAACCCGGTTTCACAACAGAATACAAACTCGACAAGACGTTTTTCGCGGAGTGTTATGATCAAACTAGCCTTCCGACTCAATTTCCAAAAGCCTACTTAAAAGGAATACTGTTTCTTATTTTTGGCGTGGTTCTACTGGAGTTTGAACTGTTACCTAACGGTTATGTTGGTTGGTTCTTTATTGTTTTGAGTGTGATTGAAGCATTCAGTGTGTACTGCAAAAGAACCTGGTGGTTATGGCGACAAAGAATCAGCTCAGGCGCAGGCAGCAAAATTGTCTTTCAAGGTGATGCTAGCGGGGTGAGTTACAAAAACCACAAAGCCACCAATACTATCGCTTGGAGTGACATCGACCAACTTGAACAGACCGATCTCGGCTTTATCCTTCATATTGGAAAACAGCGCCAATATGTCAGTAAATCTTGTTTAAGCGATGAAGCAATCGCGTTCATGATTGAACAGCACGAAGCTTCTAAAGCGAATTAACAAAATGTACTAAGGCCTCACAAATTTGAGGCCTTAGTATTACCTGGCTTTGAGAAGCTGACTCCCATCGCACTACGCTTACCCCATTGACCTAAATCACACCAAAATAGCCCGATCTCTTTCTTACTCCTCAACGAATACTCATCAAAAGATATCATTGCCGCCTCTTATCCACTGAACACAAAAATATAATGGGTTTATTTGTACAGCAAAGTCTATTAAATGGACATTTACCATTGAATAATGTGTCCCTGGCAATTAATTAACCCTTAAGATTAAAAGGATTAATTTCAAATGTATTGTTCCATTATCCGAAGGGAAAAGAATCTAACCTAATACTGATGATTTGATGAAGAGACGCTAACGTAAACAACTTACCGCGCCAGTTAAAATAAAGCTGTGCGTACTTAAACCTTATGCACACACTTGAGCAATGTTTTCGTCAAATTGAGAATGACAAGCGAAAAAAGAAGCAATCATCAGTGAATTTGGTAAATACTACCTTATACTGACAATTATATATTGATCCTCTATGTAACATTGGAGTTACTAGCATCTAATTCCATACCCTACTCGTTCAATAATAAGATGATTAACTAAACTAGGTTCTCTATGTTTGCAAACAAAAAAACTAGCCCAACATATCTAATATGTCTTTCTTTTATTCCCAGTGTCTTGGCGCTCACTTTTTTGTATCTCAGTTTTGGCCGTTCACTGGATGAGCAAGCAAACCAGAAAGCAATGAATATTGTTCAAGAAGTAGATGAGATTCTTGAGTTTGGTAAGGAGACCAACACGAGTGCTTTAAAGCTATTGCAAAGCTCTAATACCTGTGAAGACGAGGCCCTCGCCCTTAGACATCTTGTAGCAACCATACCTTACGTACGAAGTGCCAATCTAGCGAAAGACAATGTAATCTTCTGCACCTCTATCTGGGGTGAAAGCAATTACAAGTATGATCCTACCGCATACACTTCAGGACAATTACTGCTGCTTAATGGAAGTAACGTTGATACTTCTCACCCTCTTATCGTGGTGAGGTCAACGTTGGATGATCACGCGGCATTAAGTGGAATTGATAGCCTTTACCTGAGAGAGTCGCTCACTTCAGACAGCAAGTTACGGTCATTTATTGCAGTCGGTGATAAGTGGCTTGATAGTAAAGAGTTGACCGTAAAAACAAACCCGGTAGAAAAACTCATCTCTTGGCATCAAGTATCATCAAAACAGTTTCCTTATAGCGCACACGCAGGTTTTGCTTACCCTAATATGCTAACGGCATTCTGGGTCAAGGATAAGCAACACATTGTAGCCATCATACTGCTGCAAACTCTGTTTGCCCTTTATCTTGTGTGGCTATCAAGGCGTCCCTCTAATCTATACCTCGAAATCGAACGAGCAATGGAGAGGAAAGAGTTTGTCCCGTACGCTCAGCCGATTGTGAATAGTAAAACTCATGCAATACAAGGCATAGAGATTCTATTGAGGTGGAAACACCCAGTACAAGGTATCGTGAGACCAGATCTGTTCATTCCTAAGGCTGAAACCTCTGGTCTTATTGTACCTATGACACACCAATTGATGCGGCTCACAGCTATGCAAATTAAGCCTTTCATAGACAAGCTACCTAACGGTTTCCATGTGGGTATAAACATCTCACCCCAGCACTGTTCGAAAGGCACATTGCTGAAGGCGTGTCAGGAATTTATCGATATTATTGACTGTGACGACGTTACTCTAGTTCTAGAACTCACAGAAAGAGAAGCACTAAACTACTGCGATTTAACGGATGATATTTTCGGGAAAATCAAGGCGCTCGGATGCAAGATAGCAATAGATGATTTTGGTACGGGCCACTCCTCTTTGGTTAACTTACAAAAAGTAGACCTCGACTACCTAAAGATTGACCAAACCTTTGTCCGAGACATTGGCGTTGACACAATAACAGGCCACCTGCTTCAAAACATGATCACCTTGTCGCACGACTTATCACTAGATGTTATCGCGGAAGGCGTTGAAACAGTGCAACAAGCCGATTATTTAAAAGAACGAGGCGTCAACTACCTACAGGGCTTCTTGTTCGCTAAACCAATTCCACTTGAAGAGTTTTTGAATAACCAAATAAGCCATTGAGAATAGCTAAACAAAGCAAGCTGAGAGTATTTGTCTATTGCTCTCAGCTTGTAAAAGATGCATCAACCTTTAAGTAACTCAATAAATCTCGCCGGGCTTCCTCCTGTCATCATCTTAAACATATAAATAAATGATGATGGGGAGTCATAACCAAGCTCGGAAGAAGTCCCGCTAACACTTTTCCCTTTTATCATTACAGCACGAAAACTCGAAAAAATTGGAGCATTTTCATTACTTGTTGAAGGCGTCGATGCGCTCACAGCTCGAGAAATCACCCGAATGTGATTGTCAGGTGTTAGTGACCGAAGACATGCTTGGTTTATTCACTGAATACACACCTAAGTTTGTCAAAAAGTACATCGACCTAAGCCAGCTAATCAAAACATCATTTAGTGAATATGAACAAGAAGTGAGAAATGGGGCATTCCCTACTCGTGAGCATTGCTTCGATTAATTTGCCTGTTCATTGACACTCTGGGTGCGGAAAATATCAGCGCTAGATCAAACAAAATGTGCATATATCGGGTATTTCCCGTTCAAATATCACACTTTCCCAATTACAAATTTGCAACATCTACAACATAATGTTCATATTCAACCGTCTGCATAACCTTGTAGAATATCTTTACTATGAAATAAGGGCTTTTCATTTGTAATGATTCTTCTCGTTTGTATTTGCCACCCTTCGGGGTGGCCTTTTTTTATTAAAGCCTCAGGTCGTTATTATGTGTTCTCAAGTGCTCACACCGAACTAACTCTACGAAACTATCAATAAAAACTCTTATCTATTAATGCTTTACACACCTTTAGGCTATCTAATATCCTATTCATCTAACTAAAAGTGAGGACTTATCATGTTAAAGTGGACCATATTATTTTTACTACTCAGCACCACAACTTACGCAGCGGCTTCACTAGATCCATTAGGCAATGGAAATATTCTTTAGTATTTAAGGACTCACTTAACTAATTAAGTCTATTACACTAAAACATACAACTTTCGAATAAATAAAAACAAAGTAACAAATTATACTTATGGTATTCCTAGCAGTTTTACTTAAATAACAATGTTTCAGAGGCGCTCTGCTGCCTACTCGTTGTATATCCAGCTAATAAACTCGCAGGCTATTTATGTATCATACTTTAAATATGTATCAGAGAATTTATAGCGCGAAGATACAGCTTACTCTCCCACTCTCATATACCGCCACTAGAAAATACCCATAGATTTCGTAGCTTATTAAAAATTACGTAAATATGCAGCGTCAAAGAAATGATAAGCGACAATTGGCTGACTAAATATCTTCAAATAATTAATCCACGCTATAACCATACACTCAATATATGTCGCTAGTTCCTTATAAATAGTCATTCAACTAATCATTTATAAAATATTAGTTTGCACAGCTGTCAACACAATAAAAATAACTATAATCGCGCAACTCTTTAACAAGTCGACAAAGGTATTTAAACAAAGCGTCCTAACTTACTCGTATTCATCCCAAGATTTGAATACACAATTATTCTGCTCAGAATCATTGACCGCTCGCAACAAAACACCTGATTCCAATGTTGGTTTCAGATAAAAATAAAGTGACGGTTGAGTTAGAAAGAAATATCAATCACACAATCAAGAACACAGGTCAGCTCATGCAAAACAAGAACATTAAGAAACACACTATTTCAATCGCAGCAATGCTTGCTATAGCCCTTACTGGGTGCGGTGGTGGCTCAAGCGGCGGTGGCTCGAATGGAGGAGGCTCAAACGGTAATGGCTCAATTGATCCGGCACCGCTCGTTAAGCTTCCGGCCCTCAAATCACTGAGTATTCCCCAAACCAACTTTCAGACAATTGAGCCTTCTAATTTTTACATTGAGCCCGCAAGCAATACGGCATTAAATATGATGGCATACAAAAATTCACAAGGTGACGACCACATATTCGAAGTTGCCTTCCAGCCATGCGAACAATGTGATCCCCCCGTAATGCCCACGGTTACACGTGTCTTCGATATCAACCAAAAGTACACCATGTTCAATATGAACAACTCAACGGTTGCTTGGAATGGTCAAACGTATCATGGCAATTACCCTGTCATCATGGACAAACAAAGTGGTCAGCTCTATCCCATCGTGATTGATGGTAATGTATCGGAATTTGACGCCCAGTTAGCCAACGAGAGTCCATTTCTTAGCCAACAGAAACAAGGTGATTTAATACCAAATACTACACTATATAGCTTTGACATTACAGACGACGTTCATTGGCATACATATGGAATCTTCAAAGCGGTACTAGAAAACAATGCCTTTGTCTTCAAGACGTTAAAGAGTCATGCGCGTGCCGATGAGCGAGACATGCAGATAGATGCACAAGGTAACATTCTTGTCAACTATCAAGATCCACATACATCTACAAATCATGCAATAAATTTTAATCACTATGCCTATATTAAAAATTCAGATGAATATCAGGAACTAGACTATCACGATACTCATTCGCGTTATGATTCCTTCAGAGTGGTTGATGGCAAGCTAGCAGGGATCGACCATGCAGAGCGAAACTACTTTTCATTTGTTAAACCAGAGGGAGACAAGTTAGTCTCGACGATAAGCCAATACGATATTACGAGTTCTATAGGCAACACAGTTAACACTAGCAAACGCAGCCCACAAATTAATGGTTACGATATGAATATTGGTTGTGTCGTTAATAAGCTCAATGAGAATAGCTACGATTACGTTGGGGAAAGTGAGCTTATAGAGAGAAGTCGCCCCTACTCTTCATTCGATGCGTTGAGAGCCTCGCAACATACCCTGTTTTGCGTCGATTACAATGAATCTTGGGTTAAGGAAGGGGTAACAGTCAAAGTATCGGCATTTGATACTGAGACTGAAACATTCTACGACTTTGATACCGGTATAGAGCTTAACAAGGATTTTTACGCACCAGACGTTGATAAATTAACCGCTATCGATGGCGCTGTCGTACAATCTGATCAAACGGTCATGCTGTACATGAATCGAGTCCACAGTGACGAGATCGTAGAGTTTTACATCAACCCAATTTTAAAGACGGTTGAGCAAAGAACTAATCATGGCTTTATATCTCCTACTGGGTTCGCTTCTTTAAGCCACTAAGGTTGAATGCTTTCCTCCACTAGTTTATGGGAGCCGTTCTCTTAAACCTACCTCACATCATGCCTGCTCATACAGCAGGCATTTTTGTACTAATCAAAACTAACGGACGCATGGCGATTCAGGAGCTTAGGAGGAAAGAGTTACCGGATAACATAGCTGAACAATTTGTGGAAAATGGTAAGCTAATTAGTATCTTGTATGACTGGGCATTTAAACCCGTAGAGCGATATACGCTCTGGCTGAACCATAAAGGTGAACACCTAAAATAAAAGCGCTGCTTGATTATCTCACTCAAGAATTGAAATGACCGGACGCCAATAATGAACACCATTTACCAAATCAGTGATTGCCACCTTTCAGATGAATCCAGCTATGAAAACCTGCGAAAAGCACTGGAATACGTCAATAACGATCAAGAATGCGAAGCTATTTTCCTAACAGGTGACATTTGCTGTAACCCCAAACCCGGTAACTATGTTCACTTAGAAACGTTCATTCGACACCTTACCAACAAATCTATTTATGCGATTGCAGGCAACCATGATGACTCTCGCTTAATGCGTGCAGAACTTAAAGGTTCGACGATCTGCGTGACCGATAGAGCCAACGTTTGTGGGCGTGAATTTCTATTTCTCGATTCGAGTTTCAAACCCAAAGACAGCGTTCACCCGCTCGGTTCAGGACGTATCAATAATCGTGGCCTGGCCCAGTTAAAGAAGCAACTGAGAAAAGCCAGCCACCCTATCCTTGTTATTCACCACCCTATCATCCCTGTCGGTGCCGATTGGATGAAAGCAATCCGTCTTGAGAACGATTTTTACATGATGAAGGTGCTTCAGAAATATGGAGTACGAGAGGTGATTTGTGGTCATGGGCATGATCAAATAACAACGACACAACAAGGCATGACCCAGTATATGGCACCTTCTACAGCTTATGGGTTCGACCACTCGATTGAGGAGTACAATCGCAATGATAAGATTGGATTAAGCAAGCTCTCCGTATCACAGTACTCATTTGATTATCTGGCTATCTACCTTTGAATATGTGCGTTTGAACTTACGCGCTACAACTAACTTGTAAGCCATTCATCTAACACGGAGATGAATTTTGGGTTTATGAGATAACCAATAGAAGCGTGCGGGTTACTTTGCCCGTCACACACATTGAGATTGTAAATTGGATAAATGTCTTTCATTCCACCAGCAATCAAACCCAGTTTGAGCATCTCTTGAAAGTCATTTTTGATTTTGCTGTCATGAGAAATAAAGTCATCTTCAGCCGACAAGTTCACCCACCTATGAATATTTAAAGGGTACTTTTTCATGCCCTCTAAACGGCTCCCTTTCAAGCGCTCTTTTACACTCTCGTCGCCTAATGGTGAACCTAACGTAACCAGAAGATCGATCTTCTTTTTGGCGCCGTAAGCGTTTCGGTACTCACTGTAATGGGAGAGTTTCCATAACACGTCATAACTGATCATTGTGCCAAGGCTATGTGCGACGATCATCACCTCATCTTGGTTATCTAACGCCTCTCTCAGCTCCACCATTAATCGATACCTTACGTCGCTACCAAAGTAAGAGTCTTCATACCAATAATGAGTCATGTCGGGCGCAACTAATGCTATAAGTGGCTCTGCCATTTTCAAACGACTAAGCACTGAAGAAAAAGTATCCGCGAGCGCCTCTTGCAGGAACCCTGCCTTTGAAACTTCACCATATGTTTTCTTATTAAACTGATGGGACGTGTACCCTTTGAGATCGATCAAAGCCTGTTGTCGGACGAGCGGCTCTTCAGTTGGCTTGTTCAATAATGCGTTTGATAAGTCGCCAAAATACACGAAACGCTTCTCGATATTCTGGAAAGCTTGGAGTGAATCAGAACCTTTACAGTCACGCTGTAATCCATGTTCGATAGCATCGTACCACAATGATTGAAGCGACTCCCTGTCAGGCTTTTGCCCCCGACCGTGGATAAATATAATTTTCTTTGCCATACCTGAAACCTCGTGTTCACTACCGACATTAATCATCGGGCGGCTATTTTCCTGAAAATTAACGAGGATAGAACCGATTAATCTCGCCTCCCTTGTTTTATGCGGCCTACATAACTGAAATGAACCCTCGTTAAACATCAACTTGTCAGTTTTACCGCGTAAATACCCCATACATAAGGGCCTAGAATCACATCGGGAATACAGCTAGATCAGGCTTATCGGTGTCCTTTCCAAACACGCTAATTCCGATTCTGGCACGCTAAGATAAGCTCTAAGATTCGATGATGTACAATAACCACATATACTAGGGGGTAGTATTTTATACTCAGGGGGAGTATAGTTTTTTTTCACGCACTATCTCACAAACCACGGAAGAAGAGTTTCCATATGAAAGATGTTAAAGGTGTTTTCCGCAACCTAGAGAAGATGCTAAGAAAAACAAACTGGTTCGAGGATGGTTGGGAGATCTATAACCGTGGAGAGTACCTTCAGTTATATAAAGAGACTTGGTTCAACCAAAAACAGGGCGGTATCCACTTTGAGACCTTTATCGAAGGGCCTCAAATTAAGCAAAAGGCCTTTCCTGTTTGCATGCATGCGGAAGAAGACTGCCCTTCCCAAGCAGAATTTATACGCCAGTTTAAAGCACTAGAGAAAGCTCGCATTGAAAGTTGGAAAGGCTATAAAACCCAAGATAACAGTTACGGGATTTGCCAGAGAACCCTCCCCCTAAACTTTAAAAACCTAGAACAGCGTTTGTTCGAGGAATTCAACCGGCTGCGCTCACTTGAAGCCAGTGTAGAGAAAGTACTAGATAGGCTCTAATATGAAAAAACAGAAAAGCCCTTGTATTGATATGTGCGATTTTTCACACGACAAAGGGTGGTGTTTAGGCTGTGGTAGAACACGAGAAGAGTGTAAGGCCTGGAAATCAATGAAGCCTTACGCTGTTAATGTTCTCAAGAAAGAACTAGTAAAAAGAAAGGCTCAAATGAACCGCTAAAGCAAGCGCTATTTGATGTATGAATCCAATACTTTCAGTACCACTTCCATATCTTCTTCACGCTGAACTTTGTCATCTTCTAGTACCACATGCTCTAGAAGGTGACCTTTAATGACCTCTCTCATCAAGCCATTCACTGCGCCACGAATCGCTGCTATTTGCTGCAGTACGTCTTGGCACTGTTGCTCGTCGTTATCGAGCATCTTTTTTAAACCATTGACCTGACCTTGTATTTTGCTAACTCGGGCCTTTAGTTTTTTCTGATCTTTGGCTGTATGTGACATAACGTAGGTACTCAAGGTAATTAAAAACAAGCGGTTAACTTGTAATGTAGCACTTTAGCGATACTGGGGGGTAGCTTTTCAGTACCCGTTATTACGCCCCCTAGACAAGGGGGGGTAAATAACCTACTGATTTAATTTGCATGGTGCTGCAAGTGCTCGATAAAAGCAGGAACCCTCTTCGCAATATGTTTTCTTGAGGCATAAAACGCATACAGGACTAAGTCTGCGGGCTGATATTCGAGCTCCACGATTTCTAATTCACCAGCTTCAACCTCTTCACGACAGAACTCAACTGGTAATATCGCAAAGCCCAAGCCAGCCAATGACCCCGCCTGAGCAAGCTGGCCACTGTTGACCTTAAATGATGATTTGACTCGCTGCGTCACCGGTTCACCATGATCGTCTATAAATACCCAAGGCGTACCGTTCAATGCGGTAAAGCTACTGATACAAGGCACATGTTTTAGATCTGTAATCTGAAACGGTTTTGAGCAGGTTTGAAGAAGTTTAGGTGAAGCAACGACAACACTCGGCCAACGTTGGATTTCTTTAGCGATCCAGCTGTTGTCTTCTAACTTTCCTCGCTGAAAACTGACAATAACGTCAAAGCCATCAATCAAGTTCTCTTTTGGGCTAATGCTGGTATCACAACACAGTGATATCGAAGGGTACTGGTTGCAAAAGGAAATGACAGCTTGTGCTAATTCGACAGAGTCCGGCATTAAGATGTTTAATTGTCCCTGCACCTCTTGAGAGTGTTGTGTGACCTCTTCTATCGCCTGATTGAGCTTATCCAACAAGGGCTGCGTACGCTGATAAAGATGCTCTCCAGCTTCCGTTGGAGCAATACGACGCGTAGTTCTCACAAACAGTCTTACGTCTAGTTGCTGCTCTAACAACGCAATATGGCGACTGATATTTGAAGTCGGTAAACACAGAAACTCTGCCGCTCTTTTGAAGCTATTGTTCTCATAAACACAATGAAAACTCTTTAGCCATTGCTGATCAATTTTATCCAGCATATACCCTCACTAATAATCCCACATTGTTGGATTATAAAGCCAAATATTGACACTTTATTACCAAAATCAGGCTTATACAATATTCATCATTCGAACGATGGGAATAAAGGTTATCCATGAGCTGGCTAGAAAAACTATTGAATAAAAATAACTTACAAAGTAATCGTAAAGCGTCGATCCCAGAAGGTGTCTGGATCAACTGCCCTTCTTGTACCCAAACCTTGTACCATATTGCACTCAAAGAAAACCTACAGGTGTGTCTAAAATGTGGGCATCACATGCGCATGACAGCACGTCTTCGTTTAGACACATTTCTCGATAACAGCGAGCGAACGGAGTTAGGTGATCAACATCAACCAAAAGATCTACTCAGCTTTAAAGACAACAAACGCTATACCGATCGACTAACCTCTGCACAAAAAAATACAGGTGAGAAAGATGCACTGGTCGTGATGAAGGGCGAGCTACTTGGAATCCCAGTTGTCGCATGTGCTTTCGAATTTGCTTTTATGGCGGGATCAATGGGCTCCGTTGTGGGCGCTCGATTTGTAGATGCAGTGAATAAAACAATTGAATCAAACTGTGCCCTGGTATGTTTTTCTGCGTGTGGTGGTGCGCGCATGCAAGAATCACTCATGGCGTTGATGCAAATGGCGAAAACCAGCGCTGCCCTAAAACGATTGTCTGAAGCCAAACTGCCCTATGTTTCGGTACTCACCGACCAGACCTTTGGCGGTGTCTCAGCCAGTTTAGCCATGCTGGGTGACATCAATATCGGTGAACCTAAAGCGAGAATCGGTTTCGCGGGCCGAAGAGTCATTGAACAAACGGTACGGGAAAAACTACCCGATGGTTTCCAACAGAGTGAATTCTTACTCGAACATGGTGCTTTAGACATGATTGTAAATAGGCGTGACATGCGTAAAAAAGTGGCAAGACTTATAGCTATGATGACCAATACCACTCATCAAAAAGCATGAGCTGTAAGAGCGAAGGCGCTTAATATAGAGCAGCTCTCAGCTCTATTTATATTTACCAGAATTGATTTAACCACTGCCCCACTCGATTACTTGTTCAGAGGGGGCAGTGTAACCTAACAGCTCAGCATCACTGCGGACACGAGTACAAGGTCAATTATACCGTGGCACTCTTATTTTGAAGATATTCAAGGTATTGATTTAAAACCTCTATATCATCAGACCGCTCGAGTGCTTTTGGATGAGTTTTACGAATCGTATCAATGCTATTTTTCACATCTAAATATGATAAAACGGCTTGTTCGGATTCGATGGACGGTTTGACGTAAGCCTTAGTCCCCTCGAGCACATTGCTTAAATCTAAACGGCTCTCGTTGAACATTTGTTTCATTATCACTGCAGACTTAACCATACCAGAGCGACCATCACCTAACGCACAATGGACTAACACATTCCCTTCGCGTGTACTCAATAAGTCCAGAACCCGATTCGCTAGACCATCGATATCTTCACTTGAAGGCTGTGTAAGGGCTTTGATAGAAAAGAAGTCCTTGATATACGTCGTCTTGTTAGAGATATACTCGATATTGTGACTCGCTAATTGCTTGGTTAGCGATACGATCTCTCTTGCCGACATGCCAGAATCAAGGGAGATCAATGCCGCGACATTGTTACGTTTCAGGTTCTCACAAAACGTCATCAGCTGCGCGCCAGTAGAATAGTTTTTATTAGGTCGGCCAATCGAACCAATTCTAAGCTCGGGGTGAATGTGGATGTTCTCAACTTTCCCCTTGGTGTTAGTAGCCTTTTGAACGACAGTTTTTTTGAATATCGGCTTCTGAACACCTTTTATCTTGTGCTTTGCAGGGGTAGATTGGCTAAACTTCGTGCCACTCCAGTCTACCTGGGTTGGTACAGTACCGAACTTTTTGATTTTTACTTCAACGGGAATCCCCAGCTTCGCCGCGGCAATAAACCTGTGCTGTCCATCCAGAATATGAATGCGGCCAGTTTGTGGGGAACGCCAACCAGAAATCAAAATCGGTTCATCCGCCTGCCTTACTATAGAAACCTTTTCATCGATGATAGATTGAAAAACTTCAGGCTGAGCTGGCAATGGAATCTTATTGTCCGATACAACTTTCCCAACGGGTCCTTTTCCATTAAAACACCAGTCAAACGTTTCAAGTACAACGTTTCCAGAAGAGGCACCGTAAGCACTATTCACTTTAAAGCTGCCCGCCCCACCACTTAAGCCCATCGTTTTGATGGTTTCTAAACGTTCACTGGTTTCTTTCATGAACTTGTACTTTTTAATCGCTCTTATCTTATTTTTTAGATCGCCGATGGCATCGCTCGATATAAATTTAGAACGACGTATAAATTCGTCAGAGATATCGTTAACAACGCTTCTCATGAAGGCCGTTTTAGATAAACGAATCACTCTGATATTTTTCACTACACAAGCATTTACAATAACAGAGAGATTAACATCCAACGCCTTAGCGATCGGGGAAAAAATGGGAATGATGTCTGCTAGAAGTACAATTGAATCAAGCAAAATCGATTCAACATCTTGAATATCTACCTCATAATCAGGATCATTTATCATCTTCTGCGCGACTTGTAAGAACGGAACCTTGTTGTTTAATGCGGCTTCCATTGAGCTTTCAGTAAACAGAACTTCCTTCATTTCGACCAATTTGTCGCTCAGAGATAACTTAAATTCATTCGCAACCAGATCTTTCAAAAGATAATTCTCTTGGAACTGTTTTTTGGTGCCAACCTTTTTAAACGACTGAGCAATCAGGTTAAACTTAAGGAGCGTCGTCTCTTGTACTGCGTCCCACATAAAGTTATCAAATCTATGATTGCGCAATAAGAAAGGTTTAGGTTGCTCCTGAGTGTCGTCAAAACCTGTTGGAATGTTCAATTTTAAAAAGATAGCGTTTAACGCTTCGTAAGATACATCTTTCCAGTTCTCATCCGGTTTAGGTAACACTTCAATCAACTGAGTAACAAGCTCGTTATCGGCCCCACCTAGGTAAGTCACTCGGTGATGGAATGCAAATGTGCTGACTAAGAAGTGGCGATGGTTACTATCTTTCACGAGAACCACTCTGCCACTCATGCCTAGATGAGTTTGTAGCATCAGCACCGCTGGTTTTATCGCTAAAGTGATAGCCTCTGTCGTCGGTGCAGACATAAACAAATTAGCAAATAGAGCAATAAAAACCTTCACTGAATCATCACAGTTAGGAAATTTCTCTTCTACCAATCGATACGCTTCAGCAATACCCTCTGCTTTGCCGACCACATAGTCATCAAGAATATTTTTGATCGCATTCTTACTGTAGAAAGGCAATATGATATCTGCGGATGAAATGATGCTGACATTGCTATTCAAGTCACTTTGATAGATTGATTGATCACGAATCAGAGTGTTCAAATCTTGCTCGATATCAGAGTTTTTATAATCGACAAACTGCGCATAATATTGACTGTCCGAGTCGAAATTTTCTCTGCCTACTATCTTTTCAATAGCTAGAGTCGATTGACTATCATCCCCTTCCAGATCCATGACTTCAGAAAGTACACTGATTAAATTAATAACATCATTAAATCGTTCTATTACTGTAGGCTTTTCATAAACAATAATATCTTCTAGCGTAATAGCGTCACTGTAAAATAACGCCATGGTATCCATTACCTGAAACTCTAGACCATTCCTAGACTTATCTCGGATCAGTACCTTCTTAGGAATATTATTCTTTAATAAAATTTGGTCGAAGGTTTCGTCAAAATAATCCAACGAAGTGTTCATCTCATCAGATATTGCTGCCATTTTCGCCAAAGCTAAACGGAAAGCAGCTTTATCATCACCTTGAGAGAAAGCATGATAAATCTCTATTTCTCTCGTAGCATCATTAAGCACTTTAGTTATATTAAATTCATCTAAACTATCGTGAATATTTCCGCTTAACGCTCTTTGTACGATGCCGTTTACTTTTTTCTCTGAGATTTTAGCACCCGATTCCGGAATGAGCTTTATCTCCTCTTTGAAGCCAGTGCTGCTAATAGCGAACAGTACTTGCGACTTTTCTGCTTTAAGAAACGTGTAGATCAAAGCGCTTTCTAGCCTAAAATACAAACTGTTCTCATCGTACTTTAAACTTGTGATTGCACTGTTCAATGACTCCCCTAACAAGCCATCATTACGACGCTCGATAAGATCTTCGATATAAATCATTGTTCTCGCAATACTTGATTTCACAGCGAGGTTTCTAGATTTTTCATCACTTTTATAACGATAGCTGATCGTGTTCATCACACTTATTTTCAAGTTCTGTATGAAAATCAAGCTGTTTAGGTCGTTGATCTTACTGACTATATAGTGCCTTACGTAGTACTTATCATCGATAGCCTTGTAATCCTTTAAAGAAAGAGTTTCATACTCAGCAAGTTCCTTGTTAACAACCTCTAGAATTTGAGACATTTTTTGTATTTTTTCTAGGTTGCTATCACTATTTGAGCATATACCTTCAATTTCTTTAATATCCACATCTCTATGTGAACTACTTAATAACACAAGCTATTTCCTTATTGATATTTTAATTGGGATATTGATGATAACTTACATTATATGTTTTTTTAAATAACTTTAATTATTTAAGGTTTTGGTAAATTAGGAATAGTAAAATTAGAATACAACTAATTTAGAGATCAACTTAATTAGAAACTAGTTTATTAGAAGAATATAAAAAGGGATTACACATTAAATGTCTATAAATTTTCTAATTATCTTCAAACATGCATTTTAGGAGTTTTATATAAAAAATCAGGTAAGATTATGTCGTCATTCCATGGCCAAATAAAATAAAAAGAATATGGTTATAGGGGCTGAATTGTAGGTGCTAAAACACATCGCATAGAGAAGTCGTTCTATTAGTCATAGAATGACCTCCAACATTTATGCAGGCCCTCCTATTGAAAGGAGGGCCTTCGTAGCTATAGCGTCCCTTGTAACTATACCGTCCCTTGTAACTATCGCGTCCCTTGTCTAACTTCTTGCTCTCTACCGTTTAAGTCTCTATCAGAGTCGCCGTATAACACATGAACGGTACCGTCATTGTTGTTACCGCCGCTGCCTAGGTCTTCAAATGGAACACCTATGACGAGATCGTCCTTGTCATCACCATCAAAATCTCCAGCCATCAAGCTGTAGCCAAACTTGTCGTCCTTTTCGACGCTACCAGTGATATTGTTTTTGTTTTGATTATATTCACGGCTTCCACTTAATCGTAAACCGTTACCAGAACCAAAGAACACATCCACTTTGCCTCCATTGTCCTTACCCGCCAAGTCTTCCGTTGGTGAACCAATAGCTAAGTCTTGATAACCATCACCATCAAAGTCTCCGGTCGTTAATGCGAAACCAAACTTATCATCTTTTTCAGCGGAGCCATGCACACCAGACTTGTCTTGGTGAATCTCACGAATGCTATTTCTTGAAGGGCCATTGCTTGTGCCTCTGAGCACGAAAACATTTCCGTCATTATTGTTTCCGCCAGAGCCCAAATCCTCGTATGGAACACCAATAACGAGCTCATCAAGGCCGTCATTATTAAAATCACCAGCTGCTAGCGTGTAGCCAAAATGGTCGTTCTTTTCAGCACTGCCAGCAAAACCACTTCTATCACCATGGTAAAAACGATACTCCATCGTACCAAGACCTTGGGTGGTGCCAAAGAGCACAACAACCATCCCTTCATCATCACCATCACCTAAATCTTCATATGGCGCGCCAACCGCTAAATCGCCTAGCCCATCGCCGTTAAAGTCTCCAGCCGCTAACTCATGTCCAAAACGGTCATCTTTCTCTGCTGCCATGCGCTCTAAGCCGGAGTTATTTTGGTGGAACCTACTAATACGCTTCTTACTTAGCCCATTGCTGGTGCCATAGCTCACATAGACTACGCCTGCATTATCTTTAGAGCCGATATCTTCATATGGAGAACCGATGGCTAGATCATCATAACCATCCCCATCGAAGTCATGGCTCGCTAATGCGAAGCCAAACTTGTCTTCTTTTTCTTGCTTGCCCTTACTAATATTGGCTTCTTTTAATAATTGATAGCCTGAAGTAGTGAGTCCTTTGTTACCTCCATACAGCACAGTGACCATACCAACATTAGATTTCCCATCGATATCTTCATTTGGGGACCCAATGGCAACATCATCAAAACCATCATTGTTAAAATCACCGCTCGCTAACGCAGAACCAAACAGGTCACCGCCTTCAGTAAACATGCCAGACAATCCGCTAGAGTCTTGGTGAAAACCTCGGGAACTCAACATACTCAAGCCTTTTGAAGGAAGTGAATCACCTCCGTAAACCACCGTCACTGCGCCGGCATCATTATCACCATTGATATCCTCAGTCGGGTAACCAACAAGCAAATCAGCCACGCCATCTCCGTTGTAATCACCACTAGAGAATACCTTGCCAAATGAATCGTCCTTTTCAGCTCGACCACGAACCATGACATCTCGGTTATTCAAATTAAAATCAATAATTTTCCTGTTTTTACCTTCAGAAACGAAATCTCGTAAAACAATGTTCGAACGGCTTCCCTTGTGGTAATGGTTGTAAAGCCAACCGATGGAGTTATGTTTCGCAGTTTTAGCATCATACTCTTTCAAGTTTGTCGAAAAGCCCGTCACGTTTTTGCAAAATAGATTAATACTTAAGGTACATAATGCTGTACTGGCCAGGGTTTCAGCCACACCTTTGAGAATTACCTCCGCAGTGGGAGTAACAATGTGCTGCTCCGTATATAGTCGATTGTTGTTTGCGCTTCGACTCTTAGCTAACTCCGACGAAATCCAATTTCCTATTTTATTAGGGTTTTGATAGATGTCCTCTTTGTAATAGCTATTTAGACGTTGGCGCGGCCAAAAACTGGCCCCACATCCAGACACACCTTTATCAGGTATAATAATTAAGTTTCCGGCTTTAATGAGATCTTTGTATTTAGATGTTGGTTTTAACTCATTTGTTATTAGATGCTTTGAGATGGAGTTGTTAGTACACAAGGATTGATAAAAATTATCAGTGTTAGTTACATTACGGACAAATGTAGACTTTATGATGACGATTTCGCCTCGGTTTTCATCTAAGAACTGGCTTACCTCATTTAAAATGTTGTCGATTTTTCCGTAAATAAGCGAGTGAGCAAAGTAATACTCCCCTCGGTCTTCATATATTCTCAAATCTAAAAAGCGTGTACCGGCATTCAACTGCTTTCTTACACTCAAATCTTGTGTCTCAGACCAGTCTCTTAGTTTCGAAAGTGGGAAATTAACGCCGGCTGCCTTTTTACTATAGTTTTGCGCGTCGTAAGCACCGCTATCGTGGCTCCCCGGAATAATAATATTGTTAAGCGGAGTATCTCGCCTTGTGTTACTGAAAAGATCCTCCATCCACCTCTCGGTGCTATAACTCAAGGCAGGTTGAGAATTCAAAGCGAGTATAGCCGCTAAAGCCAATGTCTTTATTTTCATTTTTTTAATCCATTAAAGTTCGATATGAGATATTTTTAGCTATGGCCATATCTACTATTGAGTGCATGACGTCCCATATACGAAGTATTTCCCGTCACTATAGAATGCTTATATCCACAATAATTAAATGGTTCTAACATTTAATTATTGATAAATAAAATATTATACAAGCGAGTGATAACAAATGTGAATGTTAAGGTTTTATTTATTCATTAGCAAGCCTATTGCAATCTGAATATTAGAAAAATTAATAATGACAACCAACTTAATAAGAATTCATTCTAAAGAGTATTAAGTGAAAATTTGTTCAAAAAACAACCCTACCTCTTGCATTAGTGCGTTCTAATTTAAACGATAATTAAGACTTAACATTAATAATGTTAATCAACATAAAACCACCTATTAAACAGTATTATGAAAGCTGGTAAAATATAGATAAAAAACTAAATACCCAAACAAAAAAGTGATTTACTAGTCATTAATCAACCTAGCCAAGATAATAAGGCTAACAACCTAATAATATTTTGTTACAATCCAACCGGTAATTATTACCTTTAAAACCAATACGTTATCAACCCCGAGCTTCATTATCAGCCCCTTGAATAGCTTTTCGCTCTATACATATAGGTATTTTATGTTTGGAATAAAACAAATAAAACTAGAAAACCAATTACTAAAAAAACAACTAGCCGAACTAAAAAAGAAGCATCAATCTGATATTAATGCTCTCGAAATGGAATTAAATAAGTCGCAAAACCTTGCTCAATCGACACATCAACAACATCGTAACAGCAGTGAAATGATGTCTAATTGCTTGAAAGGTGGAGATATGCTCAAAACTATTCAAAAAGAGATGGTTGAAAGTGCTAAATCTATGGCTCATGAAAACCAAGAGCTTCAACAGCTAGATGATATGTTTAAACAAACACATCAAGCATTGGTTCGCCTAGACAACCGAGCAATCAAGATCAGCGATCAGGCGTCTCAAAGCATTCAATCTGTGGATATATTGGATCATACGGCTGGTGCTATTTCTAACCTTGTATCAACTATTCAAGAGATTTCTGACCAAACGAACTTACTGGCACTAAATGCTGCTATCGAGGCCGCTCGCGCGGGTGAGGCTGGACGCGGGTTCGCTGTCGTCGCCGATGAAGTAAGAACCCTTGCAGGTAAAGCCAGCGAAGCCAGTGAAAAAATTGATTCATTGGTGAAACAAGTTTTGACTCAAGTAAATGCGATTAAAACCTCTATCGGTGAAAACCAAGTTTGTGCAGAAGAAGTTTCAGCATCTTCTGCACAAATTAGCTCAATTGTTAATGAAGTCGTCGTGAAGTCGGAAAACATGAAGCAAGTTATTCATATTGCTTCCACTCGCGCTTTCTTGGATTCGGTGAAGCTCGATCACGCCATTTGGAAAAATAACACCTATCGTTTACTCCAAAGCGGTGCCTTTAGTGAAACGATCAACACTCACTCAGAGTGTCGTTTAGGTCAGTGGTATTATCGTGGTGATGGCAAGGCTTACAACCACCTGAGAAGTTATCAATTGCTTGAAGAACCTCATAAACAGGTGCATGACAATGGTCGTAAAGCAATGAATCAAGCAGCATCTGAGGACATTGAAGGAACAATTAAATCAGTTAAAGCTATGGAAGACGCAAGTATCCAAGTCGTGTTCCAAATTGATCGTTTAATGAATGAAATTATAGAAACTGAATCAATGTAGTTTTTGTCGAGCTCATAGATACCGTTCAGACCAGAGATCCAACGAGTAGGTCAATCCCAAGCATCTTGATATCTTCAAATTTTATTCGTGGCACTCTATAGTTACAGAGTGCCACTAAATGATTGGATTCTTTTCTAAAGTTGGTCCATCTAACAAGTAAAAAACAAGGTATCCACATGACGTTTTCCCCTGCCATTCTACGTAAGATCTGGTACGACCCAGCCATCAATTTGGGGCTTCGTGCCACCAGCGCCATTGTACTATTTCTCGGTTTAGGCGTGTTGTTCAACCAACCCGCTATCGCCATAACTGCGCTGATGACAATGCCAGCCGCCTTAATTAGCGGGCTTGACGCTGCAGGCCCTAGGCGGTGGACGCGCTTTGCTATTACCGCCACCACTTGGGGAGCCACTCAAGCCATAAGTTACCTACTACTTATTAGTGGACTGCCTTTATGGATAACCTTTGGGGTACTTGGTGCCGTACTTGCTAGCGCTGCAGTCAATGGGCCATTTTGGGGGCGACTAGGCATGTCGAGCCTATTAATAGCCGTCGTCACCCTCTCACTTCATAATTCCAATTCAGTACTAAGCTTGTACCCTATGTTGGTACTCGGGCCTCTTACTTTTGCGCTGTTTAGTTGGCTTTGGTTTGCGTTATGGAAGCACTATGCGCTGCGTGTGTGTCTATCCGCAATTTACGAAACGTTGGCAGATTACATCCAATATCGCCAAGCATTCCTGCTAGGTAGCGAAAATGATGCACCGAAAAGACGCATCAAATACCAACTCATCGAGTTGTTCCAACAGGCTCTTCAATCCGAATCTTTTCGATCTAAGCAAGCAGATGCTAGTTCACTCCGACAAGCTTTGTATCTCGCTCTCGATACGTTTGAAGTGATACTCAGCAGCCACACAACGAATCCCGATCTAATGAACCAATTTCAGTCCAGCAAATACAAGCGAGACTTGCTATTGGTTTGGAGCCAACATTGTCAGCAAAGACTAAGACACAAAGCCAAACAGCTTCTACACAACACTAACGAAGAGATGAGGCACTTAAGCTCATTAGAACAAGAAGCCAATGACTTGATTGAAGCGGTCAAGCTCGAAGACCAACCCCGTTTTCGTTATTGGGCATACGCAGTGAAGCACATTTCCCGTCGTATTGAGCTTAATGAACCCGCTTATGAACGCTCTTTTGAAGTTCAGCCGTTCGAATTGTCTTTTCGCCTACCAAGCCGAGGCAACCCTATTTGGCGTCATGTTACCCGTGTCGGTTTGATGTTTTCCCTTGGTGCAGGAATTGCGGAATATTTTGAATTGATTCGCCCGGACTGGGTGCTGATTTCAATGCTAATGGTGATTCAACCTAGCTTCTTAGCAACACGAAGTAAAACATGGCAGCGCTGTTTAGGTACGGCGCTTGGCGTGCTATTCGCCACATCTTTGATTCACATTGGTGTGCCAACGACCGCGATGTATACGCTAATTGTCATTCTCTTGCCCGTCGCGATGCTTAATATCATGCGCCATTACTCACTAGCCATTGGTTGTATTACCGCGCTATTGATTTTGGTTTATCAGGCAATGGCACACCAAGGGCTCGACTTCGCAGCGCCACGTTTGATCGACAACATAGTTGGGGGCGCGATTGTCCTACTCGGTTATAGTTTGTTATGGCCTCAATGGCGAGGCAAAGAGATCCACAATCAAGCGTTAAAAGCGCTTAATAGTTCCAAAAACTTGTTTGTGTATTGCTACGAACAGCTACAAATTGACACCGAACAACATGACCATCTTGCATTAACTAAGCAACGTGCTGCCATGTTAACAGCAGAAAGCGACCTTGAACTGATTTACAATGAGATGCAGCAAGAGCCTAAGCACACTCGCACCAATCCTCACTATTACGAAGACATGCTGAGTCACTATCGATTATTGAGCCATTACCTCTGCTTGCTGATTCCACTTGTAAGAAAAGGCACCCAATACCAAGGCTCGCAACAAGTCGAAAGCTTGATTCATAATGCGATGGATGCGTTGATCAATACCATTCGTGATAACCGCATCCATGAACTGCCAGCGCTAACCAATCAAACCGATGCCGAGCACCCCACTTCTACAACAGGTCAACGCTCAGTCGAAGAAATCATCTGGTTGGCACTGATGACAATAAAGCAAATGCACGATTTAGTTAGGCGTAACTTAAAGCAATAACTTCGGTTTGTATCTGCAGATACGATTTCCATCTAGTTCGCCTAATTAGCCGACCTAACTGACTTAACCGTTTTCGTCAGTGGTTGAGAAAGGTTAAGTCGTATTTATGAATAAAATCAGAAAAGGTAACGTTTAATCAGGTCTATAGTTTAATAAGGGGTAATTCGACGCCAACACAAAAAGAGAAATTTATATGTTTCTACAATCAATAAGTAATTTTAGAGGGATTACCATCATTCTAATCGTCATGGGACATTCGTACACTTACGGGTTATCAAGTACAGGTGAGATTGGAAATGTTCTAAAAAACATAATAACAGGAGGCACGTCGCTCTTTGTTTTTATATCAGGTTATATGTTTTACCACGTATTCTACCCTCGCTATGGTTACAGTAAGTTCATTAAGGGAAAGTTTAAAAATGTAGGTGTGCCTTACTTGCTTCTTGGGAGCATCGCTGTTCTCGCTTACTATTTACTTAATTGGGGCTACTTTAATCCTGTTGAGTACATGGTTGATCCGGAAAGTGCGTATCGCAATGGCGTACTGTTTCAGCCATCAGATTCAGATGCCACCACCGCATTAAAGTACATGTTAACGGGGCATTTCCTCACTGCTTATTGGTATATCCCCTTTGTTCTTCTGTGCTTTTTAACTGCTCCTATGCACATGCTTTTTATCAAATCCACCCCAAAATTCCAGCTTATTATTATTTGTTCCCTTTCGATACTCTCTCTGTTTATACATCGTGCTGTTGAAGGGACTAATCCACTCCAGTCTCTAGTGTATTTTACGCCTATATATTTGATCGGAATTAGTGTGTGTATGAATAAAGATAAAGTAAGTCAGTACCTAGATAATAAAACGTTACTTTTATTGTTATTCGTTGTTGTAATACTCTCTTTTTATCAAAGTTACACTGGCATCAATGGCAACTCACATAAGCCCTTTTTTGAGTATGATGGGATAGATGTGGTTTTTATTCAAAAGATTGCCCTCATCTTTTTACTTTACGGCGCGCTTGAAAAATTGAGTTTTAAATCCAAATGGTTAGATACAAGCTTTGCGATATTTTTCATCCACCCTTGGTTGCTACTGATCCTCGAAATCGCAGACGCTAAATACTTCGGCGGCACCGTGAAAAGCGACTTTAACATTACTCTCTACATAGGAATCTGCAGCGGAATTGTAGTCACATCCGTTTTCTGTGCGAAAATAATGAAGATGGTATTTAGAGGCAGCAAAAAAACAAGATACTTAATCGGCTATTAGGCTAAAACGCTCTCTATTGCTCAATCTACACTGCACTTTAAAGGTCGCATTCAGTTACCCCCTTTTTCTAGAATCAATAAGAGATTCAAGAAAGTAAGACGTGCCCGACTGTATTCCATTGGATTACTGTATTTACACTAGCTTCTTATAGTTAAAATGCCGTATGGTACAAACCATAGAATTATAAAGACTTGCGGCCTTTGCCACAGAGACTCTCCATTTAAACGAAAAGACTGACTATGAATTTTGATATCAATGCACTGAAACACCACCAACTGGTCGAAGATGGTCAACTAGAAGGGTGCTACATTCATCAGCCTGTACAGGGTAGTCTGCCAGACGATAAAACGGTTTTAGCAGAGCGCCAAGCACTGGAAAAACTAGGTTATAAAGTCGTTCAAGTTAAAGCGAAGGGCGGAACAACAACCTTTGCTGAGGCTATGCAAAAATTCGCCAAGAAGACTGGTCATCAGACCAAGGACTAAGAAATTGGTTAGAGATAAGCACCCTGCCGATTAATAAGTCAGCAGGGTGTTTTTTTATTTACTGAGTGAGCTGACTAAACTTCGGCAAGTTCTTCACAAACCTCTGGTGTACATCCATATAAGTTTGCATATAGATTTCATCGATACGGTCGTTACTCGGGAAGCTCGATGAGAAATCAGCGTGTTTGCGGTCAATCGATAACTTCGCTGCTTCGATAATATGAGCAATGAACATGCGAGGATCTTCTAAGCCAATAGAGATACGCATTGTGGTTGGTCTGATGCCGGCTTCATTGAGAGCCTCATCGCTCAGCTCTGAGTGCGTGGTCAGTGCCGGACATAACGCGACTGTATTGGTTTGCCCTAGGCTCACTTGCATACCGATTGCGGGCTCAAGCATATCGAAGAACTGTTTAAACCCATCTCGATTGATTGGTGCGCGATGGCCGTTCCCTTCCATATCGATAGTAAACAGCGCCGCGGGTAATCCTAAGTACATGTTGTTCTGGCAATGCTCATAGTTATCACTGTCTGGCAAAGCAGGACACGACACATTGATGTCTGGGTGAGCATCAAAGATCTTTGCGAGAGTCAGTGTATTAATGGTTTTTTGCACCACACGCATCTCATAGGTTTTCATGCCATTGAGCACTTCAAACGCTTTGTCTGCATCTAAGAATGCGCCTTTAATGTAGTACACATTCCAAAACAACGTTTCGTTCCATGGAATAGTGACCTCATCGCCGTTAGGCTTAGTGCAAGTGACCTCTTCTCCTTTTGGAACAAACATGGTCTCGTTGCGGCCAATCACAACCCCAGCGGTTGTGGTGCCAGAACCCGCCAGTTCTTTGGTGTAGGAGTGAATCACATAGTCTGGCCTTTCCATCACATCATCGCGTTTTAGTACTGGGTGCAACAATGGAGTGCCGACTGTCGAGTCAACAATCACATCCCAACCACGAACGTGACCAGCTTTGCTTATACTCGCAACATCCAACACGTATCCATGCGGGTTACACGGTGACTCAAGGTAAACGTAGATCTTCTTACCCGCGGCGAGGCGACCTGCGTATTTTTCGGCAACCTCATCAAGGCGAGTCGCAAACTCATCTCCTGAGTAACCATCCACCCACTCTACCGCGATATTCAGATTCGACGGCTTGCCAAACCAATCTTCCAACAGCTGGTAAGAACCGCCATAGATGTTACGTGAAGCTAATACAATGTCCTCATACCCAAGCAAGTGACTCAACAACCCATCAATGGCCGCCATCCCAGAATTAAAGTTCCACGCGAGGTATTCGTTGGCTCGAGAGCCGGCCTCAATATCAACCATGTGGTTAGCCAGTGAAATCGATGTTGGGTTAAGCAGTCGAGAATAGATATCGTGCAGCGGCTCTTTACCGTTGAACGCATCTTCAATCCATTCTGTGCACGCAAACAAATACGTGGCAGTGCGCGTAATAACCGGGCTTGCCGAGAAGATAGCAGCCACATTATCGAAAATTGGATACGCACCTTTAGACGCAAAATTACCATTATTGGTGGCAATGGATTGGTAAGTGGCACGCATTGGGTTTTGCAGGTTGTCGAGGATCTTAGCGATCTGGAATGACAAGAAACGTTTCGCGTTAAACCAAGCAATTCGGTCACTCTTGTCGAGCTCTGAAAGGCCGTCGACGGTCAGTGCCCAAAGGTCGTGTGTTTTGGTATTGGCTTGGTACAGTGTCGTAGCCAGTTCAATCAGCGTGACGCCGTAATCACTGTTTGGGTCGATACCAAAGTGCTTTGCTTGCTCAATGGCTAGGGCTTCTGCTTGTTCATGTTTGGTTGTTTTACGCAGCGGGCTAAGTTGAGTTGAAGTATTCATAGTTCCTAAGTCATTCCATGCTTGTTGTTCCTCCTTTAATTTTAGTTTTGTGCAGATGTTAAAAATTGCTATTTGCGAAGTAAGACATACACTTTGAGCAATAATATTGCCAAACTGAATTCAATATTGATGGATTATGCCAATGGATGAGATCGACAAGAAAATACTGGCTGAACTGCAAAACAACGCTCGGCTGACGAATCAAGAGTTGGCCGATCGAGTGGCACTTTCTCCCTCCCCTTGTTTGCGCCGAGTTCGCTCATTAGAGAAGCAAGGGATTATTCGCGGTTATCACGCCTGTATCGATCAAGAAGCGTGCGGCCTGCCCGTGAATGTGTTTGTGTTGGTGAAGCTTGAAAAGCCTACCGAAGAGAACATGCGAGACTTTGAACAGCACATTGAAGCAATTGATGAAGTGTTAGAGTGTTTTTTAATGACAGGTAATCACGACTACCTATTGCATGTGGTGAGCGAGTCTCTCAAAAGCTACGAGCAATTCATCCGCAAGCAGTTAACTCGCCTACCCAATATTGCTTCAATTGAATCTAGCTTCGCGTTTGGGCAGGTAAAGACAAAAACAAAATTACCTGTAAGGTGAGTAAATCCGCGTTAAACCAAACTCAGAGACCATTTAGCCGTTTATTTGTGCTATTGCCACAAGTTGCGCCACTTTAAGATCTATTTGTTCTACAACCCCTCTTACAAACTGGGTCCTTTCGCTCCCTGACAGCTCTAGGGCGGCCGCCAGATTTGGGATAGCCCAATGGAGCCTATGGGGTACGTGAGAGCAAACCACGTTGACGCATCCGACAAATAAGTTGCACTGCTCGTTGCTCGATTGGTCACAAAGCGTAATCACGTAATCGAATCTTTCATTGGTCTTTTTGAATTCAAATACTGTCTTACTCTCGCCAATTATTGCAACGTCAAGCATGTTAGACAACTCATCTAAGAGAACTTGGGGGGTTGGTCCTGACTCAAAACCACAGCAGCTAGCGTGTATCATCCCATTAGATTGCAGCTCAACCATCGCTTTAGCGATAGCCGCTCTTACACCTTTCTTCACGCACACAAACAGAACTTTGACGGGAGTGGCATCCATACTTTAATGACCCTTTTTGTATTGGTTTTCTATATTAAACATAGATATTTAAGGAAGTTTTGCAATAACTCGGCTAATCAAAGGCAATAAGAATGAGGCCAGTCATCGCCCAGTCTATTCGACAAAAAGGATAAACAAGATCGTAAACAAGATATCTATCCTATATTTTTTATATAACTCCGAAAAATAACATGGAAGTCATTTAAGCATGACCAAGCTATCTTCAATTAGCCCCAAAGTGTTGCTTGTACTCTTTCTCTTGCTTACGTCTTTGACCTACGGCGGCATTTCACTTTATGTAATCTCTAATCACAGCCAATCGACAGTCAAACAACTGCAAAGCGGTAACAGTAGCTTTGAGCTTGAGTCTGCCAAAATTTTTATGGAAAAGTATCTCGAGGTTGCAGAAGACCGCATTGTTTTAGCTTCGCAATACCAAGGGGTCATCGACGCAGTGTCTGTCTCAAATATAGAACGGCTCTCATTTCACCTTGAGCGATTCAAAGGGCAGAACCAATCAATGCAATTTGCCGTGCGAGACCGCACCGGTCAGCTGTTGTTTGAAGATACATTTCGTCATCCCGCATCAAAGCAAGAGCAAGCTATCTTTGGCGCGATAGCGAATCAGGAAGTCGATGATCGTATCCTTTACCTTTTGCATGATGATACCAACCACATTTGTCTCAAGCTATTTATGCCGTTACTTCAAGGCAGTGATTTCGTAGGCGTTCTATATGGTGAAACCGCTGTCGATTATGATGATTTCTTTGGCTCGTTTGTCACGAAACGAGAGCGTTGGTACGAGCTTAGTCAAATAAGCTCACCGATCGCATCTCTTATTGAAGAAGATGACTCACATGGCCATCATTCACACATACCAATTAAAAATAAATACAGTGAAGAAGACTGGCTATTGACTAAAACGGCTTTAACGAAAGGTGATTTAGTATTAACTCAAGGGGTAAGCCGCTCTTTTGTCACCAATCAGCTGTTAAGCTTACAGAAGGAACTGTTAAATGGGCTTTTGATTGTCTTAGCACTCAGTTCAATTTTAGTGTTTTTTATCGGGCAAAAATTATTCGTTAATCCCCACAAAGAATTGGCAGGCTCCAAAAAGCTCCTTGAGGAATCCAACAAACGATTAGCAGAGCAAGAACGTGAAAGTCATCTTCTTGCCACCGTAGTCAAGACAGCCAGAGATGGCGTTGTGATAACCGATAATAAGGGGCGTATAGAGTGGGTAAACAGTGCTTTTGAACGAATGACAGGTTATCGCTTAGACTCCATCAAAGGGTTAAGGCCAGGCTCATTTCTACAAGGTGAAGAGACTTCTGTTAGCACAGCAAATCGAATAGGTTCTGCGATTCAACAGGGGAACCAAGTTAAAGCGGAAATATTGAATTACGCGATCGACAAAACGCCCTATTGGATTGATATTGATATTGTACCTTTACGCAACGTTAAAGGTGAAGTTGAACGCTTCATTGCCATTGAACGTGATATCACAGAATTTAAGCAGCTTGAAAAAGAATTAGAAGAACAGGCAAACAATGCACGCCAGGCAAATGATGCAAAATCACTATTCTTGGCGACAATGAGCCATGAAATTAGAACTCCAATGAATGGCTTACTGGGTATTCTACAGATGTTGGTTGAAGACTTGGAAAAAGCTGAGCAAAGGGAAGTTCTTCAGTTAGCACTCGACTCAGGCGAGCACTTAATTGCCATCCTTAACGATATTTTAGACTTAGCCAAAATTGAGAATGACAGTTTAGAAATTGATCCACATTCATTCAAAATGTGCGACATCACTAACCCCGTATTAAACACTTATCAAACCTTATGTTCAGAAAAAGGGATTGAGTTTTCTTTGCTAGATAACAGCAATACCTCCTCTGTCTACAACGGTGATTCAGTTCGGATCCGACAAGTCATTCTAAATTTAGTTGGGAACGCATTGAAGTTTACAGCAAGTGGTTCGATTACTGTCAGTATCACCCCCCTAGAATACTCTGCGGTGGAGTTTACGGTCGAAGACACAGGCATCGGCATCCCAGCAGAAAGACTGAGCTCAATCTTTAATGAATTTGAGCAAGCAGATGTCTCAACAACTCGGCATTATGGTGGGACCGGACTTGGGTTGGCAATTTGCCATAAACTTGTGACCTTGATGAACGGCAAACTTACTGTACAAAGCGAACTTGGTACAGGAAGCAAGTTCAGCTTTGTCATAAACCTACCATCAATTAAGGCCGAAGATGATAAGCATCCAATAACAGAGCAAGTCGATCTGTCTCCATTTAAGATTCTTGTGACGGATGACAATAAAATGAACCTTATTATCGCCAAAGGATTCTTGGATAAATTAAACGTAGAGTGCGTTACCTGTAATAGTGGTTTTGAGGCTTTAACACACTTAGAATCAGGTGGTTTCAACCTATTCATTATTGATAACCATATGCCGGAAATGAATGGTTTGGAAACAGTTCGAAAAATACGACAAGCTGGACATGATGACCTTGTTATCTTTGGCTGGACTGCCGATATCATGCAAACATCAACTCTAGCTTTTATTGAGGCAGGTGCAAATGAAGTGTTAACGAAACCACTGATTAAGTCAGACTTAGTGGAGGCACTTTCTCGTTACCTCAACCAAATAAAACCCATAGATAGAGCAAGCTAGCCGTCGTTTGCTCTGTATTATTGATGTAATATAAACAGCACTACCTTTTATCTAAATTTCATAGTCGCTAACTCTCTAACCCACCAACCTCTTTCTCGTGGAGGTTTATCAATAATCTTTCTTGGTAACAAATCACCCAATAGAAAAACAATTATTGATGCAGATTGATTTGTAAAATACATTCATCAAATCAATCAAATGGAGATAATCGTGAAATACTTATTAAGTACTCTTCTTTGTGCTGTCATTCTTTCTGGCTGTAATTCGAGTGATGGTGGAGAACAGTCTAATCATACAAACTCTCGAGTTATTCTTGAACCGAATGTAGCCCCTATTACAACCGGTTCTTGGTACCGCCCGCCTGTTTCAGTCACGTGGCAATGGCAGCTAGAAGGCAATTTAAACACCTCTTACTCTGTCGCTCTCTATGATGTAGACCTTTTTGATACGAGAAATACGACAATACAAAATTTACAACAATCAGGAATAAAAGTGGTGTGTTATTTTTCAGCAGGCTCTTATGAGGATTATCGAGATGATAGAGAACTCTTCTTGCCAAACACGCTTGGAAACACACTTGATGGCTGGGACAACGAACGCTGGCTTGATATTCGTTCGGCTAACGTTCATTCAATCATGAAAAAACGTCTGGATATTGCCAAGAACAAAGGTTGTGATGGTGTTGAACCTGATAATATGGATGGGTACACCAACAACTCTGGGTTCAATCTGACTTCTCAAGATCAGCTCGCGTACAATCGATTTATTGCAAACGAGGCGCATAAAAGAGGCCTTGCGGTCGGATTAAAGAATGACCTTGACCAAATAAGTGAACTGGTCGAGTACTTTGACTTTGCTGTTAACGAACAATGTTTTGAGTACAACGAATGTGATGCACTGCTGCCCTTTATTAATCAAGGCAAACCCGTTTTAACAGCAGAGTACTTAGATAAGTATGTGAACAACCCCAATGAGAGAGCAGCAATATGCCAAGAATCTAGGGACAACCTATTTAGCACCCTAATCTTACCTTTGGATTTAAACGACAGTTTTAGGTTTAGCTGTTTGTAAAGCGCGCGTAATCCTAAAAATAACTGTACCGAAACTATCTAGAGCGGTTTAACTATCATATATAGCGACTAGAGAAAAAATGTGTGCATTATAGAGTTTGCTATTGTCCAAAATCTTGAGCCCAGAACCAAAAGGTATTGCCTTATTTCTTACTCGCCACAAGAACAAGGGCATCGAGAGTGCGAGGCTTAAGTTTTATTCATCGAATAATTACAGATCCCCTACTTCACCGCTTCCATTGATGCTGTTTTGTACAGTTTAGCATTGGTACATAGCCTCATTCCTCAAGGTAGTAAACAATTAATTACCTTGGCAAAGGTTGGTAGGTTGAAAAGGAAAGTAAGGTAACTCATAACTCACTGAATCACTCTCAGTCCATACGGGTAATGAAGGTTTGTTCGTCATCGACAAATGCCACATAGTCGCCGTGATAAATAAACACCCGACCTCGCCCTTCAACGATACACGCAAGCTGTGGGTTCAAATCTTCTTCAAGATCTTTACTTTGATACGTACCGGTATCGGTGATCACACCGCGGAGTGTAGGTAAAAATCCATAGCTGCGCTTGGCTTGATCAATCAGGCTCAATTCACTAGCGGTCGAGAATCAAGAGGGGATTGGACCAGCATCTTCGATAAACATAGTTTTCAGTTCTTCAAAAGCTGTAATTACCAGCCAGTCGATGCCGTTAACATGATGGATAAACATTGTTTATAAATACCTAGATTCTCGATAATTCTAATGCGGAGATTCTATCACTATCAGAGGCGATTTACGGCAGAACCCTATTTTCTTTTATCTTCCTGTTTTTAAGAGGATGCAAAGCTGATCTTCATCGCGAGTTGGACGTATAGACTCCTTAACAAGAAGGAAATACTATGGCCAACGTCTATGTCAGCATCGGAAGCAACATTAACCGCGAACACCACATCACAGAGTCTCTCAAAGCATTGAATGAACGCTTTGCACCGCTGCACATTTCTAATTTTTACGACTGCGAGCCTGTCGGCTTCGAAGGGGATAACTTCCTAAATTTGGTCGTTGGATTCGAATGTGACCTCCCTGTCGCAGAGCTAGTTAAGGTTCTACATCAAATAGAATCAGAGAATGATCGCAAGCGTCAGACCAAAGCCTATGCTTCACGGACGATGGATATCGACATCCTGCTTTATGGCAATCAAGTAGGCGTTATCGATGGCGTTGAGCTGCCTAGAGGCGAGATCACTGAGTACGCATTTGTGCTCAGGCCGTTAGTCGATATTGCCGCGAAAAAATCCCACCCCACGCTAGACATCTCCTTTGAGCAACTCTGGAACAACTTCGATCAGTTAAGCCAGAAAACCGAACCCATCCCGTTCGAGCTAAGTTTCACTTAGCCCGCACATGACTGGAAAAAGAATGACTGCAACAGGAACGACTTAACTCTTAATCGCGTGAGCTTTACTGATCTTTTCTTAAAACAAGCACGTAACTGACTTCACTTTCTAAGGATTGGACACTGTTATGAATCACAACGCCATTATCACCATTACAAACCTGAGACTCAGAACCTTCATCGGTTTCAACGAAGAAGAAAAATCTAAGCAGCAAGACATCGTCATCAATGCAGAAATCCATTATCCCGCCAACAATCTATGTCTTTCTGATGACGTGGACAATGCGCTTAACTACAAAAACATCTGCAAGAAGATTATCCAACACGTCGAATCAGGAAGGTTTCTGCTTTTAGAAAAGTTAACCAGCGACGTACTCGGTATTTGTATCGATCATACATGGGTACGATACGCCCAAGTGAGAATTGACAAGCCTCATGCTCTTCGCTTCGCTGATTCCGTTTCGCTCACCCTGAGCTATGAAGCAGAACTCGAAAACTAATCAATAAGGAGCGACTCAATGCTAAACACAGAAGCCGAAAAAGTAAGAGAAGCTTTACTCGCTAAAGGACTTGAAACCCCAATGACAGCGAGCGAAATGAACCCCGACCAAAAGTACAACCGCATTAAAGGACTGTTAACCGAAGTGGTCAGTACGCTTGGACTGGATTTAACTGATGATAGCCTTGCTGAAACGCCCCATCGTATTGCAAAGATGTACGTACATGAGATCTTCTCAGGGCTCGATTACAATAACTTCCCAAAAATCAGCGTTATAGATAACAAAATGTCCGTTGATGAAATGGTTAAGGTGTCGGACATAGATCTAACTTCGACGTGCGAACATCACTTCATTACCATCGATGGTTTAGCGGAAGTGGCCTACATCCCTGAAAACAAGATTCTGGGGCTGTCTAAAATCAACCGTATTGTTCGATTCTTCGCCCAGCGCCCTCAAGTGCAAGAACGCCTTACTCAGCAAATCCTAGTCGCGATACAGACTCTAGTCGAAACAGAAAATGTGGCCGTGACGATTAAAGCCACTCACTATTGCGTTAAATCCAGAGGCGTCATGGATGCAAACTCTGAAACCTCAACGACCGCTCTCGGTGGTATTTTCAAAACTAACCCTCAAACCAGAGCTGAGTTTTTACGATGAGTGAAACGATACTAATAACCGGCGTGGGAAAGCGACTCGGATTCGCATTGGCGCAGCAACTTTTAGCGGATGGATACAACGTGGTTGGCACTTACCGCAGCGACTATCCTCAACTGCAATTGTTGCGCGATAGTGGAGCCGACTTGCAGCAAGTAGACTTTTATCAACAAAGCAGCCTAGAAGAATTTCTTCATTATGTTGGTCAAGAATATAAGACACTCAGAGCCGTCATACACAACGCTTCCGACTGGAAGCCTGAGAACAAGACAAACCCCAGTGACAATGCATCACAAATCATGCACCAAATGATGACGATCCACGCTACCGTGCCTTATCTGTTCAATTTAACACTCAAAGACCAACTGATGTCTGGCGATAAAACTTCAGACATCATCCACATCAGTGATTACGTTGCAGAAAAAGGCAGTAAAAAACACATCGCTTACGCGGCCAGCAAAGCGGCACTCAACAACCTGACGCTGTCTTTTTCAGCAATGCTGGCTCCCAAGGTCAAAGTAAATACTCTCTCTCCAGCCATGATTAAGTTCAATGAACATGACGATGAGGCATACAAAACCAAAGCTCTGAAGAAAGCTCTGATTCCCACAGAAGCTGGCTTTGAGGAAATAATAGATGGCATCAAGTTTGTGTTGGCTAGCCACTACATGACAGGAAGAACTTTGCACCTTGATGGCGGCAGACATTTGAAGTGATGCTCTTACATTGTCTGCTACCTAAAACGGCTGCAATATAGAGAATGCTGTTAACTAGAAACCGCTATAACCTAGAAACTGCTATAAGAATGAGGAAGGCGATTTTCTTCATCCCAGCCGGACAACTCAATATTGATCAATGAGTTGCGCTTCTCATTACAAAGTGAAGCAATATTGATGATAGGCAACTGGCTACGAAACTGTGCGGTAAGGATAACCTTTTTACTTTCACTCAGGCTGTCTCGGCATTGCGCCAAAACCGCTTCAGTATCTAGCTGATGTGCGTTCTCGATAACCTGAATATCAGCGTTCTCTTGATAGCACTCTATCAGCCAAGATACGGCAGCTTCTTCTGAGCTAGTGAGTACGATGACATCTTTTGTTGCCATAAGCTCGTGGAGTTCAAGCTCTTTTAGTTCAGTTTCCATAAATACTCTCATTCAGCAGCAAATACATTAAAGTCGATTGCCCAATTTAGCCTGTGCCAAATGGTAGCCTCTATCTATCATCTCTTGTGAGCGATCAAACTCTAAGGTGCCACAGGCATTACGAGGGATCTCAAGCGTAATATCGGCGGGATAAGCGGCCAGTTTTTGGCGAGCAATGGTCGATTGCATCGCATCAAACGCTTGGTTGGCAATGTCGTAGGCAGCAAAATTAAAGCTCATTTTGCTTTTTACACTGCTACCAAGATTATCGATAAAGTGAACGACCTTTTCATGCAGGTTACTCTCTTTTGTTGGCAGGGAAACCGGTGTCACTTCTTGCTGAAGCGTTTCAGGTTCACCGCCTAAATTCACAGCCAGAGTAAAGTCTGTCTTATCACCAAAGGTAGGCGCAATCGGTACAGGGTTAAGTACACCGCCATCAATCAGCGCTTCGCCATTAATAACATGAGGAGTGAAGAACAATGGCAAAGAGATAGAAGCGCGAATGGCATCAAACAGAGAGCCTGATTGCAGCCAAACCTCTTTTTCATCGGCGACGTTGGCAGCGACAGCGGTATAAGGGATGGGCAGATCTTCAATTGAAATCTCGCCGATCAATTCACGTAGTGTGTCGATGATCTTGTCCCCTTTGAACATCCCGCTCGATTGCCATGAAAAGTCCAACATCATCGCCATATCCGATTGGTCGATACTGGTGACCCACTCTTCAAATTCATCCAACTTGCCCGCAGCGTAGACACCACCGATAAGTGCACCAATTGAACAGCCAGAGATGGATTTTATCTGATAGCCATGCTCGATTAACCAACGGATGATTCCAACGTGAACCAAGCCTCTTGCGCCACCACTGCCAAGTACCAATGAGACCGTTTTTGCCATCGTATTAATCCTTTAGTTTTTAATTCTAGGGGAGCTAACTCGCCGATTTACCAATTCGCAGATCTCAACTCACTGAGTCACTCTCAGTCCATACGGGTAATGAAGGTTTGCTCGTCATCCACAAAAGCCACATAGTCGCCGTGATAGATAAACACCCGACCACGCCCTTCCACTATACACGCTAGCTGTGGGTTCAAATCTTCTTCAAGATTTTCACTTTGATACGTGCCGGTATCAGTGATCACACCGCGGAGTTTAGGCAAAAATCCATAGCTACGCTTGGCTTGATCAATCAGGCTCAATTCACTGGTGGTAGAGAAGTAAGCTGGGATGGGACCAGCATCTTCGATAAACATCGGTTTCAGTTCTTCAAAAGCTGTAATCACCAGCCAGTCGATGCCGTTTACGTGATGGATAAACATTGTTTATAAATACCTAGTTTCTCGATAATTCTGATGCGGAGATTCTAACACTATCAGGGGCCAAACGTAGGAGAAATTGAGCTACTAGAGGCAATCCCTACCCCTGCTTATTACCCAATATATCCAACATAAAACCGGACCAGATGTCACTATCAAATCACACCAGAACGTAACCAAGCATGCAGCCAAACGTAAGTCGTTGGACTTTTTTCTGGGCCTTTAAAGTCGAACCATTTGTTGTTGAAAGTGACTTTGTTATTCCTGAAATTAAGAGCCTACCAATAAACAGACACATACTACCTACAGGGTCTAATACTAGTCGTCCGATTCTACGACTAATGTCTAACCGACTGAGTCTATTTGTTTTTTTTGGTTTGGTATAAGGTACTAACAACTAAATGTTAATGAATTTTTAATGATAGGTTGACGCATTGTTTACACTTCATGCCGTGAGTCAACAACGTTTGTTGGAATAACACACCTCAGAGTGTGAACGAAAGGAATCAAAATGAGCAGTACTTTAGAGTCCGTAAATATACCAAGAGAAAAGCCTCAAACCATTGAGAACGAGCTCTACTATGAACAACAACACAAACCAAGTTCAGAGTTTGAATCCCGAGAACAGTATCTAGAGCACGAATTACAAATCATGTCGCCTAAGCGCTGGCGTCCAAATTTGCCGTTTAAAGATTATCGATTTGAGATAGAAGACACCATCCCAGCGATGGCGGCGACCATTGGTAAAGTGGTTATGGTGGGCGCGATTGCTGCCACCTTTGCAGGGGCTCTAGGGTTAAATGAAGATTTTATTCTAGAAAACGTCCGTTATGAACTCCTCATCGCCTCTGTTTTCATTATTATTTTCTCTGGCTTCCTATTGCCGACCGCTAACCTCGCCGGTACACACGGTCCACTCATTCCTTTAATTCCGATTGTCGTTGCGGCTGGCGGACACCCAATGGCCTTTGGCTTGTTGATTGGCGCTTTTGGCTTACTCTTAGCCATCAGTAAAGGTGGCAGTATGCTGGCCAACCTCACCAGTAAAGGCGTGTGTGGCGGCTTGCTACTCTACCTCGGCTTTGTGGGAACCGCTTCTCAGGTGAAAAAACTATTCGCTTGGGCTGAAGGAATCGGTATGAGCCACATCGCTTTTGTTGTGATCTTTTGCACCATCATTCTGTACGCGCTCTTGGAGCACTTCCGTAAGCGTTGGTTAGCTGTACCTCTTAGCTGTTTGCTGGGTGGTACGATTGCATTTGCCATGGGTGCCCCATTCGCTTTCCACACTGAGCCAGGCTTACCTAACATGAACCCTATGTATTGGTGGGGAGAAGATACAGGCTGGATGCTAGGTCTACCAACGATTGAGCACTTCATGGTGGTATTGCCGTTTGCGATTCTAGCGGTAGCGATGTGGTCTCCAGATTTCTTAGGGCATCAAGTATTCCAAAAGATCAGCTACCCAGAACGTACTGAAAAAGTACACATGAACATTGACGACACCATGACTACAGCGTCTATTCGTCAAACGTTTGGTTCTCTGCTTGGTGGTACTAACTTTACGTCTTCATGGGGTACTTACATCGTACCAGCTGCGATTGCTAAACGCCCTATTCCTGCGGGTGCTTTGCTAACGGCTCTGTTCTGTATCATCGCCGCAGTTTGGGGCTACCCGATGGATTTAGCTATCTGGCAACCTGTGCTTTGTGTAGCGCTGATTGTTGGTGTATTCGTTCCATTGTTAGAAGCTGGAATGGAAATGACGCGTGAAGGGAAAACCACCCAATCAGCAGCGATTGTTGTATTTTCCTCAGCGCTCGTTAACCCTGCATTTGGTTGGGCTCTCACTATGCTGTTAGATAACTTAGGCTTAGTTGGTTGTAAAGAACGTAGTAGCGAACTGAGCAAGATGAGCCGTTGGGTGCTGCCAGGCATTATGTTCGTTGTGCTAACAAGTGTGATGGCGTTGGTTGGCCTTCTACCGGGAATCCCAGCGATTATCCCAAGCTTTCGTTAAGCTCGATTAATCTTTGGTTTTAATCGGAACACAAAAGGCCTCGCACACGCGAGGCCTTAGTTTTATCTATCAACTATTACATCCATCTTTTAGCAACTATAGCGCCCTACTTCACTGACTTAACCGCATTTTTCAGCATTGTGTTGAACTGCTGTGGTTGCTCAAGCATTGGGAAGTGGCTTGAGTCTTCAATGTAGTAAATACGGTAATCCTTGATGTATTTCCTGTTCGCCTCTGAATCCGCCGATGTCGAAATTTCTTGCTAAAAAGGTAGAAAAGTTTATAGTATTTTTCAGATAAAGTTGAGAGTCGATATGTCATTACAGAAAAAACAATCCAAAGTATCACTGAACATCAAAATCTCATCAGACTTAGATGTTCGTCTTAAACGAGCGAGAAAAGCAGCGCGTGAACAAGGGCTAATGTTCAATGTATCTCAAGAAGTTGAAAAATTTCTTGAGAAGGAAATAAAGAAAGTGGAACGCCAGCTATCAATCGATGAAGAGATTAAGAATAACCTCGAGGATCTTGGTGGGCTTAATATCGATAAAATGATGAAATCAATGGATTAATCAAAACACTAACATATTGATTAAACTGAATTTAAAAATGACAAAACGTGGAGATGATTATGGGCACAATAATTGGACTGTTAATTTTGGCTGGTATCAGTGTATTCCTAAAGCGTCAAACGGGGCTTCATTTGCATGAGTGGATTGCAAAAAAATATAAAGAATCTCAAGACAAAAAATAATGGACTCTATCAGATTGACAGGCTCCATCGATTTAACTTAAAAAACTAAGGCCCCGCACATGCGAGGCCTTGGTTTTTATATCAACGATTACATCCATCTTTTAGCAACTACAACCACCCTACTTCACTGACTTCACTGCTTTCATCAACGTTGCGTTGAACTGCTGTGGTTGCTCAAGCATTGGGAAGTGGCCTGAGTCTTCAATGTAGTAAATGCTGTAGTCTTTGATGTGTTTCTTGTTCGCTTCTGAATCGGTTGGCCATAAGCGAGCGTTAACCAATATTACTGGCACGTTCACGTTCTCATACACACGGTGTGCTTCGCCTGTCACATATTGACCTAGATAATGGCGAAACTGGTTTATCGCGATAGCTGGCGGTGCTGACGACATGTCTTGCGTTACCCAGTAAAGTAAATCCGCGTCTATGTCTTTTGGTAACGAGTCTTTCACGAACATAGTAATGCCCGCTTGGAAGTCTGCTTCAAACGGTTTGGTCATTGCATCTAGGTCGCTTTGTGAAACCGCTAGTGCGACGTTTTGCGATGTATCGACACCAATAATGCCCTTCACCCTTTTCGGCATTAGTTTAGCGGCTTCTGCAATTACGCCACCAGCCATGGAATGCCCAACTAAGATGACGGATTCGAGTTGTTCTTTCTCGATGATTGCTTTGATGTCTTCAGCGAATGCAACCATGGTGTACTCTTCGCGGTTGAACGATGAGTTACCGTGCCCTGCAAAGTCCATGGTGATGACTTGATAGTGTTTTGAAAACTCACTCACTTGGTTTTGCCACAACCTGCTGTCTAAGCTCCAACCGTGAATGAAGATCAGCGCCGTTTCCCCGCTCCCACTAGTGCCATACGCAATTTGCTCACCATCGTGAGATATCGCAATACCGTACTTAACTGTTGAATCATGAGCTATGGCACTCATGCTACTAAGCGTCATGAATACCAAAAGTGTGATGTATAGAATTAAACGTTTCATAGTGTCTCTCTACTTACTTTAGAGGGAACACAGAAAGCGCCCCTCTCAATCAATATAGCCACTATAAAGTGTGAAGTTGTAGACAGGTCAATAGTGATTTAGATAAAGGCCTCTCCCGTGATGGTGACTTAACCAACTCGTTTCTGCCCCAAGACGTGTTTAGAACGCATGAAACCATCATGAGATTTATTTAGGCAACAGCCTGTTGGACAAACTCTCAGATTCAATTGTGCAAGAGGTTCTTGCCCTATTGCGAAACAACTTGTTTCGTCAAAAAACCTTTTCGGATTGAGGAAATTTTGCGGAACAGAACCAGATTAGAAATTGAAAATAGTTTGACGCAACTTGCCTTGCTCAACTTAGCCATTGATAGCAAACTTAGAGCGAGTAATTTGCTTTCCCTCAGGGCTTGCGAGGTCTCTTCGCAAAATAGGATATTTAGCCATGTTAAGAATATTCAGCAAAAAATAGACATTGAAGTCCAATTTGAGAAAAAGACAAGAACTCGACAGAGTCTAATGAAATGGGTTTTGATGGCTTCCTACATGCCAGCAATTTTCTTTTCAAAGCCAAAGATTAGCTATTCGTACTATATGTAGTGGTACGCTGAATTTGGTCACTTAGTTAGAGGTGATATCATCACCTCATAAGTTAACAGGTGACACTATGACAAAACGTACAAGAAGACTATTTAGCGCTGAATTCAAATTAGAAGCGGCACAACTGGTTCTAGATCAGAACCACTCTGTGACAGAGGCTGCTCAAGCTATGAATGTTGGGAAGTCCACGATGGATAAGTGGGTTCGCCAACTAAAAGAGGAACGTCAGGGGAAAGCACCTAAAGCATCGCCGATGACGCCTGAGCAAATTGAAATACGTGAATTAAAAAAGAAGTTAGCTCGCCTTGAAGAGCATAATGAAATATTAAAAAAAGCCACGGCTCTGTTGATGTCGGACTCACTGAACAATTCTTGATAATCAAGAAACTCAAGCAGAGCCACAGCGTAAAAATATTATGTGAAGTGTTCAATGTTCATCGAAGCAGTTATAACTACTGGCGAAAACGTCCAGTAGAAATTGATGCCGAAACAGCAAAGC
>NZ_PIGD01000027.1:0-61443 GCF_003050085.1 Vibrio sp. 10N.286.48.B8
CGTGCTCCCAACCTAATTCTTTACGTGTTGCTGCAATTTCTTCAGCGCCTAATGGTGCACCGTGACAGTCGTGCGTACCTGCTTTGTTTGGAGAACCAAAGCCAATCACTGTTTTAGTACAGATTAGAGTAGGGCGAGGGTCTGCTTTAGCTGCTTCAATCGCTGCGTTGATAACGTCAGAGTCGTGGCCATCTACTGATGGGATTACGTGCCAGCCGTAAGCTTCGAAACGCTTAGGTGTATCGTCAGAGAACCAACCTTCCACTTCACCATCGATAGAGATACCGTTGTCATCCCAGAAAGCAACTAGCTTACCAAGACCTAGCGTACCCGCTAGAGAACATGCTTCGTGAGAGATACCTTCCATCAGACAGCCATCACCCATGAATGCATAAGTGTAGTGGTCTACGATGTCGTGGCCTTCTTTGTTGAACTGTGCCGCTAGCGCTTTCTCTGCCATAGCCATACCAACAGCGTTAGTGATGCCTTGACCTAGAGGACCAGTCGTTGTTTCGATACCTGGTGCGTAACCGTACTCTGGGTGACCTGGAGTCTTAGAGTGCAGTTGGCGGAAGTTCTTAAGATCTTCAATTGAAAGCTCGTAACCTGCAAGGTGAAGCAGAGAGTAAATCAGCATAGAGCCGTGGCCGTTAGACAGGATAAAACGGTCGCGGTCTGCCCACTCTGGGTTTGCTGGGTTGTGGTTTAGGTGAGAACGCCAAAGTACTTCAGCGATGTCAGCCATACCCATAGGTGCGCCTGGGTGACCAGAGTTTGCTTGTTGTACGCCGTCCATGCTTAGAGCACGAATAGCGTTAGCTAGATGTTTGCGATTCATAAGAACTTCCGAATAAAAATTAAGAAAAACAAAATTGATAAAAGTAGGGGAACTGAACGTTCCCCTATTTGTAATTGGTAAGAGTGATTACAGCTTAGCTGCGATCATGTCTTCTAGTTTGCCTTGGTCAACGGCGAAGTTGCGGATGCCTTCAGCTAACTTCTCAACAGCCATTGCATCTTGGTTGTGATCCCATAGGAACTCAGCGTGAGTCATCGCGGCTGGACGCTCTTTAGTACCGTTAGAGTCGATTAGCTTCTCTACTACTTCGCCTTCTGCTGCTTCTAGGTCTGCTAGAAGTTGAGGTGCGATAGTTAGACGGTCACAACCAGCAAGTTCAAGGATCTCGCCGATGTTACGGAAGCTTGCGCCCATAACAACAGTCTTGTAACCGTGGTCTTTGTAGTAGTTGTAGATATCTGAAACAGAGATTACACCTGGATCTTCTGAAGCTTGGAAATCACGACCTTCTTTCGCTTTGTACCAGTCCATGATGCGACCTACGAAAGGAGAGATTAGGAATACGCCAGCTTCAGCACAAGCACGAGCTTGAGCGAAAGAGAATAGAAGCGTTAGGTTACAGTTGATGCCTTCTTTCTCTAAGATTTCAGCTGCGCGGATGCCTTCCCAAGTAGAAGCCAGTTTGATAAGGATGCGGTCATTAGTGATGCCAGCGTCGTTGTACATTTTGATAAGTTGACGAGCTTTAGCAACACTGCCTTCCATGTCGTAAGAAAGACGAGCATCTACTTCTGTAGAGATACGGCCAGGTACAACTTTCAGGATTTCTTTACCGATGTTTACGTTAAGCATGTCGCAAGTGTCTTGAACTTGCTGTGCTTTGTCATCGCTTTGCGCTTTAGCGTATTCGATAGAAGCATCGATTAGAGGTGCGTACTCAGCAATTTGAGCAGCTTTAAGAATTAGAGATGGGTTAGTTGTTGCATCTTCAGGAGTGTACTTGCTGATAGCTTCGATATCGCCAGTGTCAGCTACAACAGTTGTTAGTTTACGAAGTTGCTCTAATTTATTGCTCATTTTGATCATCCTATGTATCGCATAACACCTCATTAATGGGAGAGGTGTGGGCATTTGCAAGCTAACTAATGAAGTTCTCAATGGTTGTACCAGTGAGCCAAACTTACATTAATTTAAATTTTTCTCCGAACGAACATTTGCACAGAACATTTGATCGTTCGATGAGTAAATGATGTAGCCATATTTATCCGATCTAGCACCAAAGTCAACGGTAAATAGTCCTGTATGGTGACTTCAGTCAAATATATTTCGCTCTAGTAATCATGGGGTATGCAGGCAAACGTTTAACGGGCATGGAGAGGTGAATTAATCAACAATAAAACCAAGGCTATCACTGTGAACAAATGTTCCTTGTTGTTACATATGTTCACGGTGTAAACTTGTGTATCACTTGCTGATGCATCGAACATTTGTTCTCAAAGCAGGTAAAATAATTGTTAAATATAGGTTGCGTGGTATATGAGTAAGAATATCCAAGATGTTTCCGAAGAAAACACTGATCTCCTCACTGAAGTGGCGGTAGCTTATTATCAGGATGGCGCGACACAAGAAGAGATCTCCAAAAAGTACTCTATCTCTCGTGCAAAGGTTGGTCGAATGCTCAAACAAGCCCGAGACGAGGGTATTGTTGAGATCACCGTGAAGTACCATCCAGTATTCAGTGCCAAGATAGAACAACGCTTGATTGAGCGCTTTGGTGTGAAACGTGCGCTCGTGGCACTAGATCAACCGAACGAAGAGAAGCAGCGACTTCAAGTTGCAGGTTTAGTGTCTAACTACCTAACCAGTACACTGAAAAACGGCATGGTGGTGACAGTAGGCCAAGGTCGTAACGTATCTTCTGTTGCTCACCATACTGGTGTAATTACTCCTCGTGATTGTAAGTTCGTGTGTGGTATCGGCGGTATTCACCCAAGAGGCGGTATGTTTAATGCCGACCATATATGTAGGCAGTTAGCCAAAAAATACGGCGGCTCGTCTGAGACCTTGTATGCGCCCGCTTATGCAGAAAACAAAGCACAAAAAACCGCATTCATGGAAAACAGTACCGTTAAGCAAACACTCGATCTAGCCAGAAAAGCAGACGTTGCTTTGGTCGGTATTGGTGATATGAGTGAAAACAGTTATATGGTCGACTTAGGTTGGTTTACTGCGGGTGAAGTTGTTCAGTCTCGCTTATTACAAGGTGTCGTAGGTGACTTCGCGGGTTATGACTTTTTTGATGTACACGGCAAAGCAGCAAACACAGTAATGAGTGATCGAGTCATAGGCTTAGGCTTAGAGGAGTTTCGCCCAATAGCGGAAGTTATTGCTATCGCAGCAGAGAACAGTAAGCCATTAGCTCTCTTAGGTGCACTAAGAACAGGTGTGGTTGACGTGATTGCGACTAGTGTAAGCAATGCTTTGACGGTACTTAACTTAGATGAGCAGATGAAATAGGTGTAAATGAGCTATTTTTATTTGCCTTCCTAATTAAATAAAAATCCTATCTAACTAAACTATCAATTAACCTGTGAGTAGAATGCTAATATTTTAAATTATACTAATAATTTTAAATGTAATTTTATTTGGTTATAAAATTTATTTATAACCAAATTAACCATAAATAATATTTATAGGTTTAGTCGGAAAGTTAATTGGTTAATATAATTCACCATTGATAAAGTCTCGTTTCATTTAATAAACGAATTATCTATTTCAAGATTATTCGCCCAACGAGACTTTTATAATGAGGATAAAATTAATTTGTACATTTATGACGGCAGTCATTGCTGTCTTTTCTGTACAAGCGACCACTTTACCTGCGCCAACTTGGCACATGATGACTTTTATTGATGGCAGTACAAAAGAGCTGCGATTAATGGGGTCACAACATATGTTTTGGTACCAAGACCATGATGGACACCTGTATGTTCAGGATCCAGATAATCAATGGTATTTTGCTAAATATGTAATTAGTGATAACGGAGTAGGAACGGTTATTTCAACGGGCGTACTGGCTTCGAGTGGTGCTGAGGTACCAATTGAATCAAACATCAAAAATTTAAAAATCGATTCAATACACGTCAATGAATCTTTTGACTCACCGGCTGCAAACCACAAAAGATTTACTCCGAGACAAAGGCAACGATCATCATTATATAGCACTTCGACTAAAAATATCACTGAGCAGGCTCTGCTGGTTGTACAAGTTAGTTTTTCAGACGAACAGATAGAGAATGATTTTCAGTCGACGATATTTGGTGAAAATCAGCAAAGTGTTCAAGATTACTTTCTTAAAAATAGTTACGGGAATTATAAAGTTGTTCCAGCGAAAGAAAGTGAAGGGACTAAAAACGACGGTGTTATTAATGTCACGTTGGACATAGAACATCCTAATTGTCATTCCAAATCTGAAAGTAACTGCCAAAGTAAACTCAATAATGTGTTCAAAAAAGCTTATGAAGCATTAGATGTTGACTTTAATCTTTCTCAATACGACTACAACAATGACGATAGTATTGCTCCTCAGGAACTGTCCGTCATGTTCGTCTTTGCGGGTAATGACAAGTCAAGTGGTACACAAAAAACGCCTACGATTTGGCCGCATAAGTTTGCCCACAGAACTGTCGAGATAGATGGAAAGCGCATTAGCGCATATTGCCTCTTCGCAGATTATCAGGATGATCATCAATCGACCATGGGGGTTATTACCCACGAGCTTGGGCATCTGATGTTAGGGCTACCGGATTTATATTCTTATAAGCATGATGGTTCTATTGGGCATTGGGGTTTAATGGGAGGCGGGAGCTGGGGGAGTAAACCCAGTGATCAATATGCCGGAGAAACACCGGTTAATATGTTGGCGTGGAGTAAAGAGGCATCCGGATTTTTAAAGCCGAAAGTACTCTCCAATAACGGTCGTATCGAAATAGACACTATAAAGGGCGAAGGAGTTATTCATCTTGATCCTTACCTTAAGCAATTTGGGCCGCGTGCTTACGTTGAAAACAGACGCAAAAACAATTATGACCAAGCGCTTCGTGGCGAAGGTTTGTTGATTACAGCTGTGAATATCGATAATCAATTCAACAGTTCAGGTCCGATGCAAGTGCAGGTATTCCAAGCCGATGGAGAGGGGTTACTAGAAAGCGGTTTCTCTTCTGGAGATGCTGGTGATGTCTTTCCTGGTAGAGATTCGGTTACCAACCTCTCGGATGATTCAGAACCTTCCTTAACAGCGATTACTGCTGGCAGAAAAACAGATATCACAATAACTAACATTTCTAGCGATGATGCCAAAGCGAGTTTCTCTCTTTTGGTTCCAAATTCAAACAACAAATCGTCTTGGGTCACTTCTTTCGGAAGAACCTACCCACGTTATAACGCAAATATTAATGTTCTCGGCTTCCCTATAGATGTTGTCAAAGGAAACCAAAATATTGCAGGAATACATTTTTACGCGAAGGCAACGAGTGTCGCAATGCCGATGTTTTATCGTCTAGTCGAATACCCATACCAATCTAGATTTGGCAATGCAGTTATTGATGAGAGCGTAGCTCGATTGTTACACCGAGGCGTCGCTCAGCAAGACGGTGGACAAGTCATTTTTGATGAGAAGATCAAGCTTGGCTTGGGCTCAAAGTTGATTGTGTTAGAGATTGAAAATGGTACTCCGGAATACTCTACTCAGTTTTTGGACGCATATTTAGGAGATGGACAAAGAAAAAAGCAATTTTCAGGTACGATTTCTGATTATAAAACGCAAGGCTTGGGGCGCGGGTTTGGACAGAACTTCCCTTTTGCACTGCTTTTTGAATTACCAACTACAGCCAAACCTATTGCTGTCGACGATAAGATTTCTACCGATGAAGACATTCCTTTTCTGCTTAACCTACTAGCGAATGATATCAACTTACCTAAGCCAAATAATTATTCAATTGAAATCGGGCAGAAGCCAACAAAAGGCGTGATAAAAGGTGAGACATATTACCCTTTAGCTGATCAGTTTGGTCGTGACAGCTTTACGTATCGTCTGGTAGATGGGCGAGGAGAGGAGACGGACTTTGCGCGTGTAGACGTTGATATTAAATCAGTGAATGATGCTCCCGAGTTAACGCTCGATAGATCAAATGCCAAGTCTGAGCCTGGTGAAACGTTGATATTTAAGGTCACTAATATTACAGATGTTGATTCTTCAGAGCATCAAATAACGTGGTCTCAAGTTCAAGGTCCAAGGCTGTCGCTGAGTGATTCACAATCTAAAGTACTTAAAGTAACAATCCCTAGTGATGCTGCTGAAGGGGAGCAATATAGGTTTGTCGTTCTAGTGCAAGATTCATTAGGAGGTTATGCAAAGCAGTTTGTAGTGGTTGATGTGCGAAGAAAGCAAGCATCATTATTAGGCACTAAATCGCTACAAGTAAAATATGGAGATGAAATCGATCTAATCCCTAATATTAATGAGGATGTTTACACATTATATATATTGGACTCTCCACGTAACGGTATTGCAAAAATTGTAGATAGTAAGATTATTTATAATGCACCTGCTCAACGTAAGTTAGCTTTATATGACACTATTAAATATAGAGTTTTATCTGCCGATGGAGGCGAGTGGATAGGTTCGTTTGACATCGAGGTGTTACCGAATATTTCAAATGAATCTGCTGTAACATTAACTCAGAGCGACTCGTCAGGAGGAAGCTCCTCACTGCCTCTGATTCTTATGTTGTGCTTGCTCCTTCGGTTACGACAGCGCCGATAGAATAAAGTGAAATGAAAGAGCTATATTTTTAGCTCTTTTTTATTCGCCTACAAACGTGAGTCAGCGCAAAAATGGAATGATTTGTCGCATTTCTGATTCTGGACTTGCATTAATAGGTGCTTAGTTTCATTTGAGTGCAACATTGATCACAAAAATGGACAATGGTTCAATTGAGTGACTTTCGAGCTTTAGCATTATAAACGATGAATATTTACATAAATTTCAACGATTTTCGGTAATCAAAAGGTGGTGGATGCATAGGTTTTGGTTATAATTGTGTTGACTGTCATTTGCCCAGGAAAGGTGTTGTGTAAGGACTTTGGTACGAGAATGGCACACAAAATATGTTGTTTGTAAAAGCACATAGGGATTTGTGAATCAGTTGTTGGTCACGATAAATGTATTTATTTGTATAGGTGCATATAAACATTATTTATGAGTATATAAATAATGTTTTTTTGTATCTGTATGACACTATTGTTACTTTTACGCTGATTTTTAATAAGAATAATTAATAAAAGAACGCAACATCGGGGTAGTTTGCACCATGAAAAACGTCAACAGATCTATCGACGTCAAATATTTAAGAACATTTTCACACGTTGCTAAGCACAAAAGTTTTACTGCGGCCGCTGAGTCTTTATTTATGACACAGCCTGCGGTATCTCAGCATATTAAAAAAATAGAAAGTACAATCGGGGCAAGTATTTTCGATAGAAAAGAAGGATTTTTACTCACTAAACATGGAAAAGTATTACTCGATTATGCAGACCAAACAATGTCTATGTACGAAAAGTTGTTTGAAGATCTGGAAAAGGTAGAATTAAGAGATCAATTCAATATAGCGATTGCCGAATCATTTTGTTTCGATATGGTTGAGCGTGTAATCAATGAATTTAGAATGTTGAACAATATAGATTTGTCCATAAACAGTTTTACGAATTCTTCTCTATTGGACTCTTCTCGTTATGATTTAATATTCACGATGGACCGGATTTCACAGGAGAATGGAAAGTCCTATCAACTAAAGACGGTTAATTACGTTATCGCACATTCAAATTCTCTTGACTCACATGAGTGTTATCCACAGAGGGTTGTATTTTGTAGCTCTCTACCCAAGTCTTATGTCCAAGAGCTACTTAACGACTATAATATTGATTCTTCACATGTGACCAGTTGGGTAAAAACAAGCTCATGTCAGTTCCTAAAAAATGAATTGGATACAAATGGTACTATTCTAATTTTTCCTGAGTGGGCTGTATGTAATAATAATTGTAAGACAATACCGTTACGTCAAAAAGTGAACATGTATGTTTGGTGTAGTGACGAAATTTCACAAGAGTTAGAGACGTTAGGTATTAAAGATAAGATTCAGCAACTATTTCAAATTAGTGACATTTCGACGCCTGAGCTGAAAAATAGTATTATGTAATTAGTTTGATAATATTGATACAGTGCTAAAAATGAAACAACTTAGAGCAATAGGCATCCCGTAAGGGATGCCTTTTTTATAGCTATCAAACCCCGCCATTTTTCCTATTACGTACATAATGGAAACTAAGAAACCACCGAGAAACCCTATAAAAATCAATGTCATTGTAACCAGTTCTGGTTGTATGCCAATGATTAATGCAAAAAGTAACTTCACATCCCCAGCCCCAATTACTCCAAGATACCAGAGTATAAAAAATACTATGAAGCACAATGCTGCTGTGGGTAATGATGACATTAGATAGCCGTTATATAACGCGACGAAAATACTAAATGCTAAAGCTATTTTATTGAGGTTGTTTGGTATTTTTCTATACTTCCCGTCAAAAAAACATACAAAAAGTAATATTGAGAAATTTACAGAAATTAAGGTGGAGTAAATTAATAAATCTATATTCATAAATATAGAGTATAGACAAGTATTAGCTATATCAACATAAATTGGATTTCTTATTCTTATACCAATATAAGAATGGCTTATATTGGCAAGATAAGTTTATGTTATGCGTTCATAATAACTATTAATTGGATGTATATTTTTATATCGAGTAGACTTTATTTCGAAATTTCAATTAGACCCAAGGTCGATATACTTTTAGAGGATTACTATGTACTACCAAACTTTAGCAAAACTGGCTGAACTAAAAATGAAGTTCGAAGATGATATTCGCGGAGTTACTGCCGTGGAATATGCAATTATTGCTGTTGTAATGTCAGCTCTAGTACTTGCCGCGTTTCAAACTGATGCACTTAAAAATGCTATCACTGGTGCGTTGACTAAGGTGACAACCAACTTGACCACAGCTACTACAGGCAAATAATTAGCCACTAAGAATCATATATTAAGGGGCTTAGGCCCCTATTTTAGGCTTAATATGAACAGAATTATCATTCTCCTTCTTGTTGCTTTTTCTATTTTTTCTACATTGATTTATATCAATGTTAACTATATTTCAGCTGATGAAGAACCACAGGAAGTACAGCAAAAAGAAGAACCTAAAGTCAGTATTTTAGTTACTCAGAAAGCGATTAAACGTTCCCAACCGTTAACACCTAATTTCTATGACAAGAAATTTGTCCATATATCTGACTTAGATGGCTCCTACTACACGTTAGAAGACGATCTTATTGTTGAACCTGGCGCTCTATTTAAAGAAGACATCTCCGAAGGCACATACTTAACACAAGATATGATCTCCAACCCTGGAGACCGAGATTATATGTACTTGTCATTAAATGACGGTGAATTACCTTATTTTTATGAAGTTACCGGTATCGGAGTGGTACAAACCGCAACGCTTACCCCTGGTGACAAAGTGAGCTTTGTTTCCACAACCTCTTCAAAATCGAATCTAGTTGAGAATGGGTATGGTGATATCGGTGATCTCGTTAGCCGAGTGATTATTAGTGGAGCTCGCGTGCTGCAGGTAATAAAAGGCAGCGAAGATACTGATTCAGAAGATGCCGAAGACAAAAAATACAGTTTAGTTATTGCATTAAATATGCGCAGTGTTTTGAAACTCGAAATGGCTCAAAAAATCGGTGATGTGAATATCATTCCATCTGAAATCGAGAATCGCTATTTATCTATTCGCAGCAGTGATCTTTTAGAAACTCAGTTCGGTGTTAGAGAATTACGTGGTAAGGAATAACATGACTTTAAAGAACAAAAATATAGCCTTGCTATTGTGGGGGATTCTTTCATGCCCATTACTCGCATCAGAATTAATGAACTTGGATCAAGGCGCTGCGAAAACGATTAATTTGAAGCGACAGATATCAACGGTATTTGTTGCGAATCAAGAAATAGCTGACTACAAAATTATCGATGAAAATAAGGTTGTGGTTTACGGTGTTGGCCAGGGCACGACTTCAGTGATCGTTTATGATCGAGGTGGAAACGAAATTTACAATGCTGAATTAGTCGTTAATCAAAGCTTGCGACTACTTAAGCAAACGTTAATTGCTCGATTTCCTGATGAAAATGTTGTGGTTTCCAATGTCGGAGATCAAGTCGTGTTGGATGGTATTGTCGGTAGTGAAGAGATCAAACAAAAGATTAATCGACTCGTCGGGGAAATGCTGAAGAAAGATCGTCGCCGTGCAGCTTATGAACTAAGGGATGCAGACGGTGAGGCTTTAGATGAGCTGGAGTACACGGCACAGTACAACTACGACCAAGTCATTAATAATTTAAAAGTTCTCACCACTGAACAGATAAATGTAAAGCTAACGGTTGCAGAAGTTTCAAGTTCTTTTCTAACCGAACTGGGTGTGACATACAGTGATAGTGGCGAGCCAGGTACTTTTGTTAATAAGCTCCTTGATTTTACGGCTCAAGACATTGTTTCTGTTATCTCTGCAAGTGGTGATGACAAAATCGGTCGCGTATTGGCAGAACCCAACCTTTCTGTTATTTCGGGTGAACAAGCCAGTTTCCTTGCCGGTGGTGAGATCCCAATTGCGGTACGAGACGAAGACGGAATTACTATTTCTTACAAAGAATACGGCGTTAAGTTAGCCATGGTAGCCAAGGTTACTGACACGGAAAACATCCGCTTAACCTTGATACCTGAAGTCAGCTCTATTGATGAATCGAACAAAACAACGACGGGTTTAATCTCGGTCCCTTCTTTGAGAACTCGACGAGCTCAAACGACGGTTCACTTAAAAGACGGTCAAAGTTTTGTACTAGCGGGGCTTTTAACATCAGAAGAGCGTGAATCGTTAACCAAGATTCCAATTTTGGGGGATATCCCAATCTTAGGTGCTCTTTTTAGTCACACTTCCACAAACCGCTCTAAAACTGAATTGATCATAGTTGCGACCGTTAATCTGGTTGATCCAGTCGAGCAAGAGCAAGTCAAGTTGCCAAGTTTTAGACGCACAAGTGATCTAGAACGATTGCTAAGAATAGATCTCTCAGATCTCGATGAGCCGGAGCTTGAAAACACGATAAACCAAGGAGGGTTCAACTAATGAGATGGATCGTTATTACTTTAATCGCTTTGATTACTTCTGCTTGTACCCACGTTGATACATCCAACTCTAGTGTGATTGAGCAATTAGAAGAGCGTTTTGAATTTGATATGGCGAATGGTGAAGATTCAATGTCTCGCTCTGTGGCTTTTATCCGAGAACTCAATGCGAGAGAGCCGAAAGCAACGTTCTACGTTAAGTATAAGCCTGATGTGAGTGAATTTGTCGCTAAGTTACGCGATAGATTCAAATCAGAGTCTATTGCGAAAGACCGATATAAAGTGGAGCTTGCTGATAATGACCAAGAGAAAAATATCCTGATCATAGGTCGATATGTCCGAATTAAAAGCAGTGATTGTGGAGTGATGGTGTTCTCGCAACGCGAAGATTATCAATTTGGTTGTAGTGTTGAGCATAACCGAAACATTAGCTTGGTTAACCCAATTAAGAAGGCGAAATAACTATGGACTTGGATATCTTATTTCGTAACTCGTCTTCGAAAATGAAGTCGACAGTTGAGGCTACCGATCTGATCGTTTCAGACGATAGCGCCTTAACTGAATCGATCAATGATTTATATGCGATTGAAGGATTTCCAAAACCGCTTGAAGTCACTGATATTGATTTGGATGGTGTTTGGAATCAGTCAAACATCAAGCTTAACCATGTTGTACTCGATCTTCGAAGTGCTTCTAATGTTATCGAGCAAGTCTCCGAGATTTCGATTCGTTTAGACGTGAATATATCTTTGCTCGTCCTATGTGACGTCGACTCTATAAAGCTGCGTAATCAAGTGCATGCTTTAGGTGCGACTTATGTGTTGTGGGATCCAGAACTAGATGCGTTACTGGCGGCAATTAAAACGACGCAAGAGGGAGAAAGTGCTGTAAAAAAAACGCGCGTTGCTAAACGTATATTGGTTTTAGGGACCAAAGGTGGAATTGGTGTGTCTTGCATAAGTTCCGTTTTAGCGCACTCCTTAGCAGAGCAAGCGAATTTAAAGACACTGCTAGTGGATCATGATTCCGGAGCGATAAACAGCGATATTTATATTGGTGTAAAAGGCTTGAAAGCCAAGCACAACAGCATTGATTTAAATCAGATCGATATCGACAGTGCGATAGCAAGAACCTATGTGCATGGTGTTAAAGAGAAGCTAGATTATTTGGTTCTCGAGAAGAATGTCGCTTGTCTTTCTGATCACGCCTCTACGTTGTACAACCTCTCTAATCAACTGATTGATAAATATAACTTTATTATCGATTCAGCGCCGCTGTCTTGCTACGAAGAGATGCACGATCAGGAGTTATCAGATAAGTATCACCGTATCTTTATTGTTTGCGAACCTTCGGTCTCTTCATTGCGTTCATATAACTCGCTGAAAAAGAAGATCGGCAAATCTGAACACCAGATTATTTTCAACCTGAATAGGCCCGCGAAGGATTTCATGGTGACACTTGCAAGTGCGAAAGAGCGGATCAAAGCCAAAGATAGCATTGATTTCATGTATGAGCCGTCATTAGAAAAGACAGTGGTTCAGCAGGGGATTAATGAGTTGCTTAAGTCTAAGTCATCGACGGCCGTTTTGAGCATGGTTGCCACGTTAACAGGCAAGAAAATTAAAACCAAATCACGCTTCAGTTTGTTTAGAAAATGAATCAATTAAAAGAAATCTACATCCAACTTCGGGATGAAATCTTCGATGCGTTGGACGCAGCGACACTTGTTGAAATAAGCAATCAAGAGCTAGAAGAGCAGCTTAAAGACTCAGTCAATATTCTTATTGATAAGAAGCAATTGCAAGTGAGCTCATTGAAACGTGTCGACTTAGTCAAAGCATTACTCGATGAGTTGAAAGGCTTAGGGCCACTTCAGGCATTAGTCGATAACGATGATATATCGGATATTATGATCAACGGGCCATCGGATATATTCATTGAAATCAATGGCAAAGTTGAACAGTCTCCGATTCAATTTGTGAACGAGAAACAGCTCAACACTATTGCTAAGCGAATCGCTTCAAATGTGGGTCGTCGTATCGATGAGTCTAAGCCGCTTTGTGATGCTCGTTTGATGGATGGCAGCCGTGTCAACATCGTGATTCCTCCACTTGCAATCGACGGTACTTCTATCTCTATTCGTAAGTTCAAAGAGCAGAAAATTAAGCTTGAGAACCTCGCAGAGTTTGGTGCTATGTCAGTTGAGATGGCTAAGCTTTTGTCCATTGCGAGCCATTGTAAATGCAACATATTGATATCAGGTGGTACGGGTTCAGGCAAGACAACGCTACTCAATGCATTATCTGGGTTTATTGGTGAAACGGAACGCATCGTTACTATTGAGGATGCAGCCGAATTGCAGCTTCAAAAACCTCACATTGTGAGACTGGAAACGCGACAAGCAAGTGTTGAAGGGACGGGAGAGATTACCGCTCGAGACCTTGTGATTAACGCACTTCGTATGCGCCCTGACAGAATCATTGTTGGTGAGTGTCGTGGAGGAGAGGCCTTCGAGATGCTTCAAGCGATGAACACGGGCCACGACGGGTCGATGTCCACATTGCACGCCAATACACCACGAGATGCGATTGCTCGTACAGAGAGTATGGTGATGATGGCTACCGCTAGCCTGCCGATATCTGCAATACGCAGAACTATCGTCAGCGCAGTGGACCTTATCGTTCAGGTAAAGCGTCTCCATGATGGTAGCCGTAAGGTGATGTACATCTCTGAGATTATCGGTATGGAAGGGGATAGTGTGGTGATGGAGGACATTTTCCGTTACGAAGCTAGTTCCAATTTCAAAGATGGCAAGATGGAAGGAGAGTTCCGAACGCCCGGCTTATCCACTCGTTCTGTCATTTATGAACGCGCAAAATTCTTTGGTTTAGAACAAGCGGTAAGGGAGATCTTTACATGACCTTAATCCTGATCGCGTCATGGAGTGCTTTGTTAGTTTACTTCCTTATCCATCGCTCTCGCCAAGACAAAAAACTGAGTAGTTTGATTGAAATGGAAGCTGAATTCGAAGGGGTAAAAGGCGTTCGCTCGGTTATCGATTCGCAGCAGTTTGAAGAGAGCTATAAGGCCAGGCTTAGGAAAAGTTACAAGAAGATAATAAAGGTCTTCCAGCCCAATATGTCTTTGAAGCTGATTCTATTTATTAGTGTATCTGCATCAGCGGTTTATGCCATTAACGAGTTTTTCTTACGTCAGGATTACCTAATTTGTTTAATTATTGTTGAGCCTATTTTGTTCTTCGTTTTTTACAACAAGCTAAAGCAACGGCAAATGGATCGTTTTAAAACAAACTTTCCGGATGCTTTGAATATCTTGAGCGGAGCCATTTCATCAGGCCAAAGTATCATTCATGCGTTCGAGTATGTAGGTAAGCAGCTTGATAATGAAGTAGGCAAAGAGTTCAAGTTCATGGCCGAACGTTTGCTTATTGGTGAAGACCCTGATGACGTGCTTGAACGCAGTAGCAATACGTTTCCTTACTTAGAGTACTTTTTCTTTGCCTCGACGATACGAATCAACTTAGCTCGAGGTGGTCAGCTCAAAGATGTCATCAACAAGATTAACCGGCTTATGTTTGACTCTAGAGCAGTTGAGAAAAAGAAAAATGCATTGACCTCTGAAGCGCGTGCTTCTGCAAAAATTATTGCTTGTTTACCAGTTATATTCTTGATCATTCTAAAGTTTACTAGCCCGGAGAATTATAGCTTCGTTATGTTTGAGGAAGCAGGGCAGCCGATTTTTTATTACGTTTTAATGAGTGAGTTATTAGGTTTCTTTTGCATTTGGCTGATCCTGCGAGGTGTCAATTAATGGGATTTAAAACGGTTTTAATTTGGGGCGTGATATTCGTTATATCGATGGTGTTAGCAACCTATTGCTTGCGTTTCTGGGATAACACGAGAGCAAATATAGAAACTCGTAAAATAATTGGCTCAACACGCGAAGAGAAAAAAAGAACGGATTTATTCAAGGCTCTTTTATCTCGAATTAGTTTCAATAAAGACGAAACAAAACGAAAGTTAGTCGCAGCAGGCTTTTATAGTGATTTCCTTGCGGATGCCTATTATTTATTAAAAATCATCCCTTTTAGTATTTGCTTAATATTAATCGGCTTCGACTTTTATAACGGAGAAACAGAGGTGATATTCGCTCTGTTATATTTACTGGGGGCTTTGTTGGCGTTTGTCATCGCGCCAGATTCCTATGTGTCGACTCGAGGTAAAGCCAATATTAAGCACATCAGTTCAAGGTTGCCTTTTTTACTCGACCTTATGAATGTATGTGTTCACACCGGCATGACAATCGAGTCTAGTTTGGAGTATCTGGCCAAAGAACTTCACTCGGTAGACAGTAACCTTGCTCATGTTGTCAGAGTCACAGTAGAGCGGTCGCGCTTAGTTGGATTAGAGAAGGCATTAGAGGAGTTTTATGAGCTTGTGCCTACTAGTGAATCGCAGAGCTTTGTGATGACCATGGTACAGAGCTTACAGTTTGGCTCATCTGTTGGTCCTGTGTTGGCTACGCTAGCGACGGATATTCGAGAGCTTAATATGATGGACTTGGAAGAACGGATTGGAAAGATGGGGGCAAAAATGTCTATTCCATTGATCGCTTTTATCATGGTTCCGATTGTTGTTCTCATTGCGGCCCCAGGTATTTTAAGGATGTTGATGTGATAAGAAAATTTGTATTGGTCGTTATTGCTATGATTCTATTTTCTGGTTGTACAGCCGTTAATAACCAACTTGATACTAAAGAGCAATTGCTTATTGGATCGGGGGATTCGCAGAAGCTCATTGAGTTTTATAAGGCAAACATACAATCCGACCCTGTATATAAAGTCAAACTTGTTAACTTGTATTTAGATCTAAAAGATATTAAATCGGCCGAGCTATATAGGAATACCTACAGTGACAGTGATCTTGATGAGCCAGAATATATTTTAACCAGTGCTCGAATTTACTATCAGAAAAAGAACTTTGAGCGCGCATTACATGAGTTAGACAAGTATAGATATGAAGGTGGAGCCGAGTATGAGTACCAACTTCTAACCGGAAAAATATTAGCTCAGCAAAAACGATTTTCTGAAGCAATTGAGCATTTCGAGGAAAGCCGCAAACAAGGAGCTTCAGACAGAGAGGCTGGTAACAATATTGCTGTTGTTAAAATAATGCAGTCTGATTATTTGGGCGCGACAGACATTTTATATGACCTTTATCTTTCAAATCCGAATGACCAGAGAGTGAGTTCTAACTTAATTCTCTCTTCGGTTAAGTCGCAGCGACCGGATATCGCATTGGAAGTTCTGAAACATTCGAATAGCGATGAGCAAGCTCACAAACAGCTATCTGCATTAGTGAGGTCAATATCTAAAAGCAAAGGGAAGAAGACCATGACACAGTCAACGATAGAGATGGAACAGCAGCTTATAGGTTCCCAAGCTCACTCTGGGAGTTTTGTAGCACCGACATCGCGAGTCAGTAAATTGGATTCGACTGCAGAGTTTCAAACATCTAAACACAGTGTGGATGGTTCTGTACTCGACCCTAGAAAGTTGAAACCCAATGCAAAACCTATTTATCGAGTGCAAGTATTAGCGACGTACACTGCGATTCCTTCGGACTTTCTGAATTATCTAAAAACAAACTATGGCTCTGTCTATTCGTATACACATGGTTTGTGGAAGCGCTATTGCATCGGTGATTTCAATGACTTAGACGAAGCCAAAGCTTTCTTAGATAGCATTGATATAAAAGGGGCATTTGTCGTTGATTACACCAAGAAAAGGTATGTCCGTTTATGAGGTCATTCAATCGCAAGCAAAATGGGTCATTGACGGTTGAAGTCGCGATGGGGATACCGATCTTTCTGGCTATTGTTTTTGGATGGGTTGAGCTCTGTATTCTGACGTTCTCCATGAGTATGACTGATCACGCATTAACGACGGCAGTGATGCGAACTAAAAAAGCGGGTGACTCGAGTAGTAGCCAATCCATTAACTATGGGCAAATGATTAAAGATGAGTTGAACAAAGCGGGAGGCTCTTTATGGAGCAACGTAGTTAAAGAGGGGAGTGTTGTTATTCATGTTAATTACTTTCGAGACTACGAAGGATTTTTGAAATGCGCGGATACTTACGCTTCCGCTGATAAATGCCCAGATAAGAAAGATGAACCGGAAGACATGGCATTAGCTGTTTACGCTTTGGAATACACCTATGATCCGATTGTATCGATATGGTTCCCAGATATGCCTATCAAGCGTGAAATTATCACTATTCAAGAATATGAAAGATGTTCATTCAAAATTGGTCAGGGAGCGGGTTGTGCAAGTTAAACAAAAAGGTGCATTTGCTGTTGAGTTGGCGATGGTTTTGGTCTTTGCGTCAGGGATCTTTGTTGTTGTCGTTAACCATATGCTAGCCATCAATAAAAAGGGTCAACTCGACAGAGCTTCTTATTCATTGACCACCATCTTTGCTGAACGAAAACAATTGTTTAATGCCGACATGGATATTTGTGCGGGTGACTGTCGAAAAACAGAACACAACGCGTTTGTGATTGCTTCTGCTTCGATGAAACGAATGATTCCAAACTTTGATAAAACCAAATTTGGGATGCGTATTGACGAGATAAGACTTGAAGAAACGGCTTTATCTGGAGGGAAAGTGAATTACCGAAGGGTTCAAAAGACTCTGACCAAAGGGAGCATACACGGATGTGACTTTCCAGACATGAGCGATATCACCAAAGAAAAAGCGATAGAAATACTTCCTATCACATCACGAGGCCGCAGATTACCTATGTATCAGGTGTCTCTTTGTTATGAAATCCCAACTAATTTGATTGGGATCGCCAACGGAGAGGTTTTTCGGCTTGTAAGTACATCTTATTCATTTGCGAGGGTTTAAGGTGAAGTCGATAAAGAGAAACCAAGGTGTCGCAGGTATTTTGTTCGTTGGTCTATTGCCTATGATGGTTATTTTTATGGCATTTTCGATGCAGATGTCTCAACAGATGCTAGCACATACAAGGTTATTAGAAGCCGCAGAGGTTGCCAGTTTGGCACTTATTGCGAGCCCTAAAGAGGACGAAGAAAAGAACGTAAAGTATGCACGCTATTTGGTCGATAGATACGTTGTTGACAACACGGATGATGTTGATGTTGCTGTGTATACCAGTAAGTGTGAGTACAAAGACGGCTGCGTCCAAGCCAGCGGTGAACTTGCTCCGTTTAGCGACTTTGTGGTAAGTGCGACTGCCAAATATACGTCTTGGATCGCGTACGAAGAGATGAACTTAAAGCCTGAGTTTTCGGTGAGTGGGCGAGCAGTTACGCGCAAGTATCTTCCTCAGCCTGTTGATGTCTACTTTATCGGTGACTTTAGTGGCTCTATGGGTTACTCGTGGAAGAACGGCAAAATAAAACTCGATGTCGTGAAAGAGACTATTAAACGAGTCGTAGATGACATTGAGGAGTTTAATACGGAAGAAAAGAGTCGAGTTGCTTTGCTCGGGTACAACCCGCTCCATGTAAAACAATCTGATGAGATAGTAAGACTTAATGCTTATGGTTATCGTGCTTCATGGCGAAAGAAATATGCTTATGATTACGCTCGGAACTCTCCTGCGACAACGGTTAGACGAATGTTTGATAAACCAACTTTGTATAATGAGATCATTGAACCATCGTATGGAATGAGTAGATATCAAGTAGAGAGACTTTATAAGCGAAATAATGATTTTGATGATGACTACAAGTTTTATGATATTCCACTGACTGAAGACTATGACAACTTTCGAGCTCAGTTGATGAGCGCTCAGTTGAAAGCTGGTGGAGGCACCTCTTCTTGGAACGGGATCATTGCCGCTGCGCAAGAAGCCAATAAGGCGACCAACCTTAACCCTGAACAAGTGTTTATTGTGTTATCCGATGGTAGCGACAACGACGAGACTTATCTACAGAAATTGGTGGATCAGGGGTTATGTAAAAAGCTGCGCTCAACCATTTCAGCGAAACGAAACCGCTTTCAAAGTAATGCCCCAACTGAAGCCGAGAAAACGAAAGTCACGATGGGCGTCATTGGTATTAATTATAAAGTGGCAGAAACCGATGGCTTTGGAGATTGCTTTGGTAAGAAGAACATCTATCACGCTAAAGATGGCGAAGATGTATACAAGTACATTTTGAATTTGATTAATGAAGAAACCGGAAAACTAAAGGATTAACATGAGATACCTAGTGATTTTATCTACGATGCTAATGTCTCCATTGGGCTATGCAAACTGCTTGGGTGATGTTGGCGAATACGTCACTTCTAAAATGTTGGTGTCTTCTCATACTGTTACGACACAAGTGACTGGGAAGCTGGTAGAGCTAAATGAGAAACCTCAAAATGAGGTGATCAATAGAGAGAGTGAAGTGATTCAAATCGGAGCACAAGATGATGTGTGTTTCTATGATAAAGCGACGCAATCCCTGGTGCTTAATTACCCAACTAATGTGTACCAATTGGATGAAAGCCATAAGCAAGTATTAGGTCAGTACCTTAGCTTAGTCAGTGATAAGTCCAAGATTTATATAGAGGGTCACGCAGATAGTGTAGGCAGTAAAGGCTACAATAAAGCCCTGTCATCTCGCCGTGCCGGACAAGTGGCGAGCTACTTAAAGAAAGATCTTCACCAAGGAAGTCGCATCGTTGAATATGCGTATGGCGAAAGCGCACCCATTTGTAAGGTTGTGGATAACAAGGCAACAGGTTGCAATCGACGAGTTGTGATAACAGTTAAGTCGTAATGGGCTTTGTTGTCGTTGTCTGTATTTTTATTTTTTGGGCCGCTCTGTTAAGTGGTGTGTAAATCATTTACAGAGTAAAAAAGGGAGCCAGTTTGGGCTCCCTTTTCTCTATTAAGATCTGAACTAGGATGTTTTCAATAACCTGACTTTTCAGCTGTGGTAATTACTACTTTACCGCCATACTTTGCTCCAAATTTAGCTTGAACAGGTCGATAAATGAGCGAGTTTTTTTCGATAACGAATTCGCGGAAGGGTAGATCATGGTCAAACTTAATTTAGGGAAAACAACCTCTGGCAAAACATGTACTAGGTTGGATTCATCCCCTGATCGCGTTAGATAGATATCTGGAAGAAAGGCAATCCCTTGGTGTTGTAACGCTAACTTGAGTAAAAGGTTTAGATCGTCGGACTTTAAATGGATTTGAATGGACTTATCAAGAAAGTCAGCGCTGTATCTATTGGACAAAATACGATGGAGCTTTAAGTCATTTAAGCTTTCGCAGAAGGGATGACTATCAAGGTACTGTTTGGTCGCGATGAGCCTTGAGCCATAATGTAGCAAGCTAAACTGAACATAACTATCGTCGATGATCTCGACGGTATTAGGCAGTATCTGTAGGTCAAGCCCCTGGCGCTTTAAGTCCACGGAATCTTGGTAATTTTCAATTTCGATTTGCACATTGGGAAACTGTGCTGAATAGTCTTCGATAGTGGAATTAAAAATACTAGAACTCATCAAAGCTGACGGAATGGCTAGGCGCAATAGGCCATTGAAATCCCGCTGACTTTCCTGCAACGCTTCGACTCCCTGCTCAATGTGATAAACCTGCTTAGCCACCAATTCGTACAAGTGTTTCCCAGCCCCAGTTAGTTCAATATTCCGTGTGGTACGAATCAAGAGCTCTGTACCTAGAGAGGATTCTAACGCTTTTAAGTGGCGGCTGACCTTTGAGCGCTGCATATTATTTGCCTTAGCTGCAGCACTGATCCCTCCATGAAGTACGACTTGGGAAAATAGTCTGATATCGTCAAAACTTGCTTTCATTGTCCTATTTTTAGCTCAAGTGTGGGCTCTTTATGAGCATACCAGATAGATTTTATTATGACTATAATTGCACAAAAATCTTTTCGGTTAGGATGTAGCATGAAGCAAAAGCAAGTATTTAAGCGCACTATGAAAATTTTGGGTAGCGTATTTGTTGTCTTATTTGTGTATTTAATTATCGCGGATCGTCGAGCTCCTTTCACAACAGAAGGACGTGTTTATGGACAAGTTGTGCAGATAGCGCCAGAGGTGACAAGTCGAGTCATACGAGTATTCGTTGAGAACAATGAGGTGGTTGAAAAGGGCGACGTGCTATTCGAACTGGACTCGAGTCGATACCAAATAGCGCTGGAGCAAGCTGAGTTGTCATTGAAAGCGGCAAAAGAACAAGAACGTTCTTTATATGCTCAGAAAAAGATGGCGATAGCGAGCATATCTAGGGCCGAAGCCAGTTATAAAAATGCACAAACAGACTATCTACGAATTGCCGAGCTTGCCAAAAATCAAGCAGTGTCGGCATCATATCTAGACAATGTTTTTAAACAGTACCAAGTTGCAAGCTCGGTACTTGAGATTGAAAAGCATAACCTTAGCACTTTGGTCGCTCGTTTAGGAGAAGCGGGTCAGCCAACAACTGATGTATTGCTGGCTGAAAGTAGAGTTAAGCAAGCACAGCTTGATTTAATGAATACCACAGTACGTTCACAAAGCGATGGTGTCGTTACTAACCTACGTTTAGAAGTTGGAGCAATGGCGACAGCCAATATGCCGTTGATTACATTAATATCTGATGGTTCTATGTGGGTCGCGGCTGATTTTAGAGAAAAGTCTGTGGCGCATGTTCAAGAAAGCTATCGAGCGCTTGTTACGTTTGATGCTCATCCCGGACAGATATTTGACTATCGCGTCGCGAGCCGAGATTTAGGTGTTGCTTCCGCTCACCAAACCCCAAACGGTACGTTAACTCAAATTGAAGGGAATAACCGTTGGGTACGCGATGCGCAACGAACAAGAATTAATCTACAGAGTGACGGTGTGTTGCCGAGCCCACTATTTGTTGGTTCTAGAGCGACGTTAGCCTTGTACTCAAACGATAATCGCTTTTGGGGGTTTGTCGCTAAGATGCGTATCCGTTTGGTTAGCTGGTTTCATTTCATCTATTAGGCGGTCGCGATGAAGACGTTTCGAATATGGTTTGGTTGTTCATTCGGTTTAGCCATAAGTATGAGTATGGGCTGGGAACTGGGCTTTTTGGCGATTCTGCTGCCCCTTTTTATACTTAGCCTAAGTGATAGCTTGAACCTACCTCTGTTGTTGATCATTGCGGCTAGTGCACTTTGGTCAATAATTCAGGCTAATTTACTATGGGGAGCTTTCGGAAGTTATCCCTTTGCTTTGTTGATCGCTGTAGCGGGAGTATTTCTCTTTAAATGTATTGCGATGACAAAAAAACAAACCTTTATTATCGGGTATATGGGATTGATTGCGATATCTATTTTATTGCATCTAAGTAGTTACGACTTTATCGATATAGAAGAAATATCAATCACGATTGGCGTGTATTGCTTTATGAATATTGTTATCTGCTCTATGGCATATTGGTTATTCCCGGACGCGACAGACAAGAACCAACAGCCAGAAGAAACAGCACTGCCTATTCAGTACGATGCAACGCAAATCATGGTGATTTGGGTTGTCGTGATGCTGTCTTTTATCGTATTTCAAGTTGTTGATCTTTATGACTCATCGGCTGCATACGCATCAATACTTGTAATTTTGGCACCTTTAACTTGTTCAGGTGCAGTGCAAATGGCCAAAGTGAGAGTGATTGGTACAGCGCTGGGCTGTATTACAGGATTGGCTGTGCAATTGATTCTTGGACCATGGTACGAAAATGCAATTTTGTATTGGTTATTATTCACAATTGCTATGGGGCCATTCTGTTATTGGCACACACAAGGTAAATTAAAATCTGCCGTTGCCTCTGCCGGGATGGCTTCATTAACGGTACCTTTGACAACTGCTTTAACCCCAAGTGAGCAAGACGCTATTTTTTCTATTTTATATAGGTTTAGTTCAATTTTTATTGCAGTTGTCGTCAGCGCTTTATTTATTTTGTTGATGCAAAAAATACTTGAATATAAAGCGTTAGATAACTCCCCAAGTTTGAAAGAGAAACGATAATGACGCCACATTATGCGGTAGTTATTACGCTGTTACTGATACTCGTCACGTCTGGGTGCGCGCAAACCCCTGAGCGAAACATCTCCTTAAAGTCTGAGCAGATAAATCCCCTTAATACTCCTGGGTTGAGATTTTGGGATGAGTCTGTCAACTCTGCTGATAACTACGATATCGATAACGCGATAGATTCATTAGTTGAGCACAGTAACCTGTCTGGACAGGTGAATCATCTTGCTTTGTCTGGGGGCGGGTTTGATGGAGCTTTCTCTGCTGGTGTTTTGAATGCATGGACCAAAAGCGGTACTCGACCCGAGTTCGACGTGGTCACGGGAGTTTCAACCGGTGCAATTGTGTCGGTGTTTGCCTTTTTAGGAAGTGATTACGATCAAGCACTAGAGTACTACTATACGAGAACGTCAGCTGAAGAGATGTTTAAGCGTAACTCGATTTTTAAGTTACCTTTTCGTAACTCAATGGTCGATGTGAGTGGCTTTGAACGCAAAGTGCGTCACGCTGTCGATGTCACTATGCTTAATCAGCTTGCTCTTGAGAGAAGTAAAGGGCGGTTATTGCTGATAGCAACAACCAGTTTAGATAATCAAAAAATGGCAATTTGGGACATTGGAAAAATAGCGCAGATCGGTACGCCTGAAGCACAGTATTTGATTCAAGATATTATTATCGCGAGTAGTGCTGTACCAGGCCTGTTCCCTGCGACTCGAATTGTGTTGCCTTATGAAGGAGGAACGCTAGATGAGTTGCATGTAGATGGTGGCGTGTCACGACAAGTGTTTCTCATTCCTCAAGGTTTTCAAACACCTTTGGCGTCAACGTCAAGAGACGTAAAAAGGAACATCTACGTCATACGTAATGGTTTCCTGAAGCCAGAATTCGAAGAAGTGGAAAATGGTTTAGCGTCAGTCTCTTACCGTGCTTTATCGATTTTGATTCGCCGGCAAAGTATTGGTGATATAGAACATATCTATAATTACAGTGAGCGAAATCAGATTGGCTTTCATCTTGCTTACATAGACGATGATTTTTCGAAAGATAACCTTAACTCGTTTAGCCTAGAGTATATGCAAAAGTTGTTTGCGTACGGATATCAAAAAAAGATAGAGAGTGACTTATGGAGCCAAAATTTACCGAATCCAGATTGAGTGAGCTTTAAATGCATCTATGGTTTTTGGGGAAGCATAGATGTAAATCTACTTTCCCCATCTGCTTGATTCAGCCAATGTCTAGAGGTTTGAATCGTGACGCTACTCGTTAACTTTCGGATTTTGTCAGCTCGACTTCCTTTGCTAAAGCTGGAGATAAAAACTCACACAGCTCATCGTAAGGAATAGGGCGAGAGAAGTAATAGCCTTGCATTAAGTCACATCCACACGCCTTTAGAATCGCGAAGTGTTCGTTTGATTCTACGCCTTCAGCCAATACCACCATGCCAAAGTTCTTGCCGATTGCGATGATGTTTTGAACCATAGTTAATGATTGCTGATCCACCGCAATATTTTCAATAAAGCTTTTGTCGATCTTAAGTTCATCGATAGGGAGTGCTTTCAACATACTCAGTGATGAATAGCCAGTACCGAAATCATCTAAAGAGATCTTTATATTCTTCTCTTTGAGGGCTTCAAAAGTTGGTTTCACTAAAGTTACATCTTCAATGAACAAGCTCTCTGTAATTTCTAGCGTTAAACAGCTAGGAGAGAGTTGATACTTTTCTAGTGTCGCGAACAGGTGCTCAGAGAAAGATTGATGAGAAAACTGACGAACTGATATGTTGATCGACAGCCCGATCTTTTGTTCCGTTGTTCTGTGCAAGTGGGCGATCTGCATAATGCTGGACTCAATAATAAAAGTACCCAGTTTTTGCATTAAGCCTGTGTTCTCAGCAACCGGTATGAAGACATCTGGCGGTACAAAACCCAATTCGTCATCAATCCAGCGAACGAGTGCTTCTACACCATGAATACTTTCATTTGCACGAACTAGCGGTTGAAAAACCATGAACAGCGTTTGTTTCTCGATAGCGATGCGTAGCCTTTGTTCTACTTTCATTTTGTAGAGGTGCGCATCTTGCATTTCCGTTGTGAAAATACTGTATGAGTTTTGCTGTTGTTTCGCTTTGTACATCGAAATATCGGCAGAACGTAATAAACTGTCTAGATCTTTCCCGTGTTCAGGGAAACGAGCTACGCCGATGCTGCAACCTAACAAAAACTGAGCGCTTTCAACTTCATAAGGTTGAGAAAGTACTTCAATAATACGCTTGGCGAGTCGTTTTACCTCAGCTTCATTCGACAATGGCGTTAAGAACAAAAACTCATCGCTTGATTCACGTACTAAGAGGCTGAGTTGAGATCGGAATCGCATCAAACGCAAAGCTATTTGTTTGAGCACCTTGTCGCCGAAGTCGTGTCCGTGGGTATCATTGACACATTTAAAGTTATCGATATCAATAAACAACAGCGAGAACTGCTCTGACTCATCCTCAATCCATTTACCAATATTTTTACGCATGTACAAGCGGTTTGGTAGAGAGGTTAATGGATCATGGTTAGCCTGATAAATGAGTTGGCTACGAGTGCGCTGTTCATTCTTGGCAATCGACTTAACCAAAAAGTAGAAACCAAATTGAAGAAAAATAAAGGCAACGAAAAGAATGCTGAACTCTTGTATAAATATGCTATCGACGTGAGTTAGAACCGTACGTCCAACTACCCATAATTTGTAGTTTGGGATGTATTTTGCGCTCATTAAAGAGTGGTATTGTTCATCGTCGACGACAAAAGAGTAGGTTTCTTGCCCATTCATCGCTTCTTGCACGCTGATTCCGAAGTGGTCGGTAAAGGTCCGTGCAATACGTTGTAGGACATCTTTGCCGACTGGAGAGGAATATGCACTCTCAGATTCGATATCACTCGAATAAAACTGGCGATAACTGTCTGTTCTGATCAGGCTTAGTGTATTGAAACTTCCGGCGTGAGCATTATTTTCAAATACGATCGTGGCGTCTAACCGCAGCCCTGCGGTCATTACTGCATCGATTTTATTACCATCGATCGAAATGGATTTTCTCAGCGGGATAACCAAGCTATTCAACGATTCTTGAAAATAGGTACGGCCAAGCACCATGCTACTGCTTGATAGGGCGTCTAAAAAGGAGTCTTTCGTTGGCGCGTATTGCAGTAAGTTCCTTTGATTCGCAAGTTGGAGATTTGAGCTGATCGAGAGGTAGTCACCGTCGGTGTTCAACAACCCAAACGCTGCAATCGCAGGGTGAGTATCTAGCAGTTTATCCAGTATTGGTCGAATTTGAATGGAGGCAGTACGAGTGAAGTCAGACTGCTGGGCGAGTTGGTGCCCAACCACTTCAAGCAGTGCCTCTTGACTGGTCAATAGTGAGCTTACAGAGCTCGAAAACAGCTCGACTTGGATATGTTGTTGTTGGGTGAAGTCATCTCTGTTGGCTTGCCATTTAGTTACGCCCAACGCGGCGAAAAGTATCAGGGTCAGTAGTACGATCAACGCGTACAGCGACCAGATATTTTTCTTAAATAGAGCCATGAGATGCCTTTTGTTGGTTACTACTTTTAACAGAGTGCAAGTGACAAACTATTGGGTCGTCAGCGTGATTCGTGCAACGAAAGATACAAACATCAATGATGACAGTATCAATGATTAAATAGTGTAACGACTACGAGCAGAGATTCTTGAGTGAAATATTATTATTCACCACATTGATAATGATTTACCCAAGATTAATCACGGTTTATGGTCAATAAATCGCTATAGATTAAAAGCAACCGAGTAAATCCAGATTTGTTTTCAAACGACGTAGCATTACCGCAAAGCAAAGAGCTTACTGTGTGAGACGTTAAGTCATCACTACGAGTAAGCTCTTTATGCATGCGCAGTATATTCTAACAGTGGCAGTAAGCGAAGTTGAATTACCTTTTAGTCACAGCGATGGGTAATTTCTCGTTAGCGCCCCATTCAGTCCATGAGCCATCATAAACGCCCATTTCACCTGAATATCCGGCCAGTTTAGCGGCTAATAATATGATGCAGGCTGTTACTCCAGAACCACAACTAAAGAACATCGGCTGAGAAGGGGTTAATTGCAACGTTGAAAAGATATCGACGAGCTCTTCTTGAGGCTTTAACTTACCGTTATCGAGCACTTGGGCAAATGGTAGGCAAATCGAATTCGGTATATGGCCACTACGTAAGCCTTCACGTGGTTCAGGAACTTCTGAATCAAAGCGAGCTTGAGAACGAGCATCGACAATGTTTGCGCTTTTGTCAGTTGAGTAACCTTCAATCTGCTGAGCACTGACAAAGTAGTTGTCTTGAATGTTGCCTTCGAAATTGCCCGGCGTGACTTCAGCTCTGTACGATGTGTCTGTTGCGTAACCCGCATCAATCCATGCAGGTAAGCCGCCATCTAAGATGTAAACATCCTGATGTCCCATTGCCATAAACATCCACCAAGCGCGAGGCGAAGCGAAAGTACCCGAGTTATCGTAAACCACAATGGTGCTGTCTTGGTTGATACCAATTTCACGTGCACGAGTATTGAAGTGTTTTTCGGAAGGGAACATGTGAGGGAGTAGGGTATGTTTGTTGCTGAAGTCTTTGTCGTAGTCGAAACGAATTGCCCCAGGAATCATTTGTCCTTTGATCTTTTCTGACTCACTTGGGATCTGAAATTCGATACTGGCATCTAGGATTATAATGTTGTTTTCTTCTAGCAAACGTTGTTGAAGTTGTTCTGGTGAAATGAGTGGCTGAGTCATTCTTCTTATATCCATTCTTGTTGTTATATCGACGACTAAGGCGCTGTTCTACAGTGGATGAACTGATAGCTGCTTTGTCCGGTTATTTGATTGTTTAATGTATCAAGCGCGACCACAGAATCAAGAGGGCAGTCTGTTGTTGGTGGAGTGGAAACGCGAAATATTTCGTTGTTTTGAGTTTCAACCGTGAGGTAGCGCCTATGTCCGTCTAGTGACTGAGTGAGCGTGTTAGAAATCACTTTGGCTTCAATACGTTGCCCCGTCTGTGACGTTAACGGGAAATGGGTAAGAGCAACTAATACGCCGACACCACACATTAATATAAGTAGACCTATTTTTAACTGTTTCATGAGAGTAAGTCTTTGAAGGTTATCTTGAAAATATAAGTTAGATTCGAAGTAAAGTGAATGAACGCCTATCAGATAATTTTCGCTGTTATTAGTGTGGGGCGATTAAAAAAGTGAGCATTGCTGCTCACTTTTAGTTGCTGATATTCGAAGCTAAACTTTCATTACCACACGATCTGAGAGTTGCTGCTCGATACTACTTTTTGTAGAGGTGGCTGCCCATCGTAAAACCAAATCTCAACAAGAAGTGAATCGTGGTTGACTGGGCTCGAGAAGTTAGAGGCGAACACACCATTGTTTAATGATCCTGCAATCACTTTGCTTGAGTAGTCTGGTTTCAATGTCGAGTCGTCACGAGCACTAAAACGGCTATACACGGTAACAAATGAACGGTCTGTTGAAATACTACTGATGTCGATGTCGATATCAAACTGCTCTACAGAGCTGTAATCAAAACCATCGGGTACCACTAAATCACTCATAGTGTAAGTTGGTTCCGCTGCTGCACTGGCTACTGGAGACGGTGATGGCGTTGCAGTTACTGGCGTTGCAGGTGTCGCCGGTGATGATGGTGAAGGAGAAGCCGTGCTGCCACCACCGCCACCTCCGCCCCCACCACAACCTGCTAGTAGGAGTGGGGCTGTAGCTAAAACTACGGTCATTGTTTTCTTCATGTTCCAAGAGCTTTGTGCAGACATATTATTTTCCTTAGAGAGGTTGCTTCTCAACTCAACGTTATGATGTTCGCGATTAGGTTTATCTTTGATACTCATGACGTCTCTCCTTATGGCTCGTAACATTGGTTGTCTGCTGGTGATGTGTACCAAGTTTGGTTATTGTCACCACCTGACTCTGCCCACTGCTTAAACTCTGGGTAAGCAGTTACGATATCAACGTATTCTTGTGGCCATTCCCACTCTTCTGTTGACGTGATAATCAGTGCCCAAGGGTGGTTTTCTGCTGTTTTGAAATATTTACCTGTTGCTGGGTCGCTATCATCAACACCGATTCCAGAATCAAATAGGTTCACAGTGTCAAAGGCCTCGGTTGGTGCTTGGTCTGGCAAGTGAACTTCCCAACTACGTCCTGGGTGCATCGGTAGGTTGTCGCCGTGATAGTAGCCCGGTGTTGCAAAAATGAAGGGGTCGTAAGGCATGTCTGTCCATGACGCAGTACTCACACCGTCGCCTGATAAGTTGATACCGATTTGGAATGCGAACTGTTCATCTTCTTTACAAGCGTTGCTTGTACGGTAGAAGGCGCATGAAGTATTCGCTTTTTCAGACAAGTCTTCAGCGGCGATAAAGATAGCTTCACTACGACCGTCTTCCATACCTAAATCGGTGAATACGCCATTGTGTTTCATGTATGAGTTAACGGTATCTACCGAGCTTGGTGCAAGGTTTGGTAGGCGAATCGCAAAGCCATTTTTGTAGGTTGCCCCCACAGCCGCTAGGCGACCATCGATGGTAGACTTAACAACCTTACCGTCTTTTAAGATCTCAGTGATGCGATACATGATAACGGCATCATTCATGTCATAGTCGGCTTTATAAGGCCAATTGTCTTCATACGCTAGGGTGGCGTAGCCAGAAGCACTTGGGAAGTAACGAGCCGTTGCGCCATCATTAAGAACATCGACTTGAATATCGACCACCTCACCAGAGGTAGAACCACCAAAGTAGCTCAGGTTAGTTTGTTGGCTGAATCTGAATCGAGCCCAAGTGGTACCCGTTAAGGCATTAATATCGACATTTAAGAATAAGTCGTTCTCACCGGCCGCCAATAAGTAATCGGTAAAGACTTGTTCGTTGGCGCCGTCGAAGCTGCCGTCTTGGTTCCAATCTATCCAAGCTGAAAGATAGCCCGTTGTTGAAGCTTCAATAATTACTTTCGAGTCGAGGCCAGCTTCAAGTGCGGTTACGAAGCCGATACCACCATTCGTCCATTCGTCATCAATGCCGACGCTTTCATCCGATTGTGGAGAAACGTATCCATCCAGATCTGCATCTGGTGCATCTGTCCCTAACCATGTGACACCATCGAGTTCATGTCGAGGACCATTACTCGCTAGTAGAGTTAGGTAGCTGTCTGGCGCGTCACCGAAGTCGATGTTTGAATCTTCATCAACAACAGGTGCGTTGGCACAACGAGCACCATCGTTTTGACCAGAAGCTGGGCCATTCGAAACAAATTCAACGGCTGGAACAATACCTGCCGCGATATTGGCAGCGTTGTCTGGAGACAGGTTGATACGGTAAATTTTACCGTCTTGATTTCGCGATACGTAGTAGTAGCCATTGACATCAAAATAGCCAGCACCGAACGTACCTAACTCGCCGGTGTCGCCGATATAGGTTTCGGCACCAGTTGTAGGGTTGAAGCTGTATAAGCCACCAGAGTTATTATCGATACCATATAGAGAGCCATCGCTTGGGTGGAAAGCGAAATCAGTTAATTTCACTGTTGCTGGGCTGCCTGCGATTTTGTTAACGGTAACTGTCGCATTTGGATCAGAATCCAAAGGTGATAGATCAACCGTGAAGAGCCCTTTACCAGTGCGGTACAGGTAGTAAACATGATCGTAAACGTCACCCACATAGAAGGTATGGTCTGTCGGCAGTCCACTGGTGTTGATGACTTCTGCTTGGAAATCCTTGCCTAGGCGCACCAAGCGCTTGTTAGTGGTGTCATAACCGTAGATGTATCTGTCTTCGAAGTCGAAACCGACACCATTGATGTTAGCGTTCATCCCCGTGTCGCCTTCGAGAAGGGTCGTTGAACCAGTCACTAGGTTAACGCCCCAAACTTCCACAGGGGTGGATTGAAAGAGGTATGCCTTACTCGGGCAAGTATCGAATGGCGCTGCGTTGGCGACCAGTGGCGCGCTTAATAGCAAACTTAACGTTGTAATTCTCATATCTACATCCTTGTGATGGAAGGTCTAGATACTTAATCAAGTAATGTGCCATTTTTAAGGTTATGATTTTGTTGGTTTTTATTTTGAGTGGTTCTAGTTTTTGTTGTTTTCTCAAAATGAGAATTCAAATGAAACTCATCCCTTAATAACTATTTCCAAATTGATAGCCTTGAGTAGAAGCTAAACATCGGGCATAAAAAAGCCCTGACTTATCATCAAGGCTTAGGTTCTTGTTTTGAAGGGATGGTTTAGTCTATCCACAAACCGAGCAATTAGGCATCTTCATTAAATTCATTTCACGCCAGCTGTGAGACATGGCATCGAGAATCAGAAGCTTGCCTTGCTTTGGTTGCCCAAACTTGGCAATCACCTTAATCGCTTCTAAAGCCTGGGCCGCGCCTACCATGCCAACAACTGGCGCCATCACCCCCGCTTCAACACAACTTAGGGCTGCATTGCCGAATAGAGCACTCAAACATTGGTAGCAAGGTGCGTCTGCATCTTGATAAGTGAATACGCTAATCTGACCTTCCATTCGAATCGCAGCACCAGAGACTAATGGTGTTTTCGATGCGTAACATAGGCGGTTCAACTGATTACGTGTTTCGACGTTGTCACTGGCATCAAGAACAAGAGAGTGAGTTTCAATCAACTTTGCAAGCGCTTGATCATCAAGCCTGTGGTCGACAGTTTCAATTGTCAGATGAGGGTTCAATACCTGCAGCGACTCAGCGGCAGAGTCGACTTTCTTCTTACCAATGTCAGCATCGGCGTGAAGGACTTGTCGCTGTAAGTTTGAAAGCTCGACAATATCATCGTCGATCAGTGTCAGCTTACCAATCCCCGCGGTCGCAAGGTATTGAGCAGAAGCACAACCTAAGCCTCCAGCCCCTAATACTAAGATTGAGCTCTGCTTTAGCGCTTCTTGGCCTTCAAAATCAAACTGCTTAAGGATGATTTGGCGGTTGTAGCGAAGCATCTCTGTGTCAGACAGTATTTCCATCAGTGAGCCTCGTTAGTAAAGCGTCGAGTTAAACAGTTGGATCTGAACCGTTTCACCAACTTCAACACGACCGCGTTCGCGCTCTAGTACCACAAAGCAGTTTGCTAGGCTCATTGAGCGGAAAGCGCCAGAGCTTTGGTTACCTGTAGTTTCTACGACAAACTGACCGTTTTCAATCGAGTAGATGCCACGCTGGTAATCAGTACGGCCTGGGCCTTTTTTGAATGCAGACTTGGTGATAGCAGGAATAGATTCTGGCGCTGTCCACGCGGTATGACCCGCAAGCTTAGCCAGCATAGGTTGAACCAGTACGTACATCGTCATCATCGCTGATACTGGGTTACCCGGTAGGCCGCAGAACCACGCGTTATCCAACTCACCAAATGCGAACGGTTTACCGGGTTTGATTGCAAGTTTCCAAAAACCGATTTGCCCCAGTTCTTCAAGAATGTCTTTCGTGTAATCAGCTTCGCCAACGCTTACGCCACCAGAAGTCACAACCACGTCTGCTATTTGCTGTGCTTTCTCGAACGTCTCTTTAAGCGTTGCAGGGCAATCTGGGATGATACCTAGGTCGATAGCTTCACAACCAAACGCTTCAATCAGCGGTTTAATGCCGTAGCGGTTGCTGTCGTAGATCTGACCGTCTTCAAGAGGCTGGCCTAATGGTTTTAGTTCATCGCCAGTAGAGAAGAACGCGACTTTCGGCTTGTGTAGTACTGTAACGTGGCTTACACCCAGTGAAGCAATCATTGGAATATCACGAGGTGTTAAACGTTCACCGCGGCTAAGTACGATATCACCCTGCTTGATGTCATCACCAGTAGGACGAATGTTATTGTTCAGCTTGATGTCGTCTTGTTGAATCTCAATGACAGCGTCAGTTTCAACCGTGTTTTCTTGCATGATTACGGCGTCGCATCCTTCCGGGATCTTTGCGCCAGTCATAATGCGAATACAGGTATTTGCTGGCCATTCACCTTCAAAAGGTTGACCTGCAAAAGACTTACCCGCTAAAGGCAGCATTTTACCGTTTTCAAGGTCTGCTAAGCGCAGTGCATAGCCGTCCATTGCTGAGTTGTCAAAAGGAGGTACGAAAATAGGGGAAAGAATATCTTCAGCAAGGACATAACCTAATGCTTCAGCAAGAGGCAGAGATAAAGTCGTTTGGATTGGTTTGATTGGTGATAGCAGCTTGTCTAGTGCTTCTTCAATTGGCATTAAGCCGGGAGCGTCGCAACAGCCCATAATTGAAATCCTTTGGTCGTTATTATTTTGATTTGGTGGTTGGCAGCAGTGATTCAATAATGATCAAATTAATACTATTTACCAACGAAATTGCAGCCACTTTAGCATAGTTTAACCCCCGTAAATAATGACCTCCCTTAAAATATGGGTGTATTTATTCAAAATTCCGAGTATCCTTGTTTGCCATCCAGAAGGGGCAATAAAAGAGGAAGTTCAATGTCAGGTCTTAGCGAATCAGCGAAGTTGGTTAAAGATGCGCTAGCAAGCCGCGGATTAGAGACACCAATGCGTCCTAATCAGGTTAGCCGAGAAGAGAAAAAGGAACGAATCGAACACCATATGCGTGAGATTCTAACTCTCCTTGAACTTGATCTTACAGACGATAGTTTGGAAGAAACACCACAACGTATTGCTAAAATGTACGTGGATGAAATTTTCTCTGGTTTGGATTACGCCAATTTCCCTAAAATTACGGTAATTGAAAACAAGATGGGCGTTCGTGAGATGGTACGTGTAAAAGATATTACCGTGACCAGTACTTGTGAGCACCACTTAGTGACGATTGATGGTAAAACAGCGGTCGCTTATATCCCGCGTGGGAAAATCATCGGCCTTTCAAAGATTAACCGTATTGTTCGATTCTTTGCTCAGCGCCCGCAAGTTCAAGAGCGCATGACACAGCAGATCCTTGTTGCATTGCAAACGCTATTAGAAACCGATGATGTTGCTGTAACCATGGATGCGGTTCACTACTGCGTGAAATCACGTGGTGTAATGGACGCAACTAGCGAAACAACAACGACAGCATTGGGTGGTATCTTCAGATCAAACCCAGCAACGCGCCACGAATTCTTACACGGCCTGCGTTAATTCGCTTCGTGATTCGATGAGTACGATTTAGCCTCAGCAAATCGGCAACCAAGATTCTAAGCCTCGCTCTCAGCGGGGCTTTTTTGTGCCTGTAATAAAGTTAACTGCATGACTGCGAATGTTGTCATTACCGAGAGTGAAGAAGGAGCGAGTAAGGAATCTGTTTGTCTCCGCAGTTTTATGACTTTGTATGAGATCCCCGACTCAGTCGTTCCTCCCTCTCGGGGATGACGGAGAATTTCGACGAGTTAATTCAGGTGAATCTTGAGAATACTGGTGAAAGTGTCTACGTGAAACGCACTCAATAAGTTTTGAGCACATACCCCGTTTCCCTAAAGCGAGGGACGAGCGTAGTAGGGAATCTCATGTTCAGGGGTAATAGTGGGAAAAATGGTTGGAAATAGGTGCGCTCTACACAGTGCAAAGCGCAAATTGATTTCAGCTGGTGGAATGCTTAAGTAAGATTAAACAAACGCTTAAAGCGATGAACAAAACCTGATGGTTTGTTCTCAGCTTGATAGAGGTTCAAGCCATCATAAAAGCTGCCCATGAACTCGACTCGAATCTCGTCATCAGTATTTCTCGAAAGGCGAGACAGTAATGTTGCGGTCGCAGCAGCATGATCATTGGCTAGGCTGTAATCCATTCCTAGTCGTCCTTGAATGAACAACCACAAATGCGTGACTAGTTTTAACTGTTGGGCGTTAGAGTTTTGAAACTTGTCGCTATGTTCAGTGCCCACTGTATTATCGAATACATTTTGCATCGCCTCATTCGCTTCTTTATTACTTTCAAAGCGATAGCTTGCATCGATATGTACTTTAGTTAGCAGACCAAGCAACGTCTGACGTGCAGAGTTGTCCGGTTTGTTCTCGCAAGCGTGTTTAAACAGGGCATGATTTTCGTCAATAAAAGACGTTAGCTCTTTCTCAAAACCTGTCGCAATCACAGTTACTGAGTCTAAGCCAGACTCCTTCAAACAAACGTGAAGTCTGGTTTTAGCTTGTTGGTTTGCTTCAAGCTTTTGCTGATTACTGGTTGGAAGCTCAGTCATTACTCTGCAGCTCTTCCCATGTGACTTCTGCTGATTGTGTATCGCTATTAACGAAAGCAGAGTTGCCTGTCAGCATGACAGAAAGATCCATCGTGCGTTGTGTCATCGCTGCAAGCTGCTCAATACCATCGTTGTCTAGACGAACGATTTGAGCTTTTAGATAACCGAATTTGCCTTTGTTCTGTTCCCACCAAACATTTGATTTAGTGTTGAAGCTGAATACGCGAACTGATTTCGATAGACGAGTTGCCTTCTTAACACGCTCTGGATCGGGTTCGCCGACATCAACCCATTCTAGGATTTGATCATCTAACGACTTCTGCCATAAATCGGGTTCTTCAATGCTAGACAACCCTTTGGTGAACTCAAGTTCAGGAGAGGCATTGATACAGAAAGCCATGATTCGAGCCATCATTCGCTGTTCTGTTTCCGAAGGGTGTTGTGCAACCGTTAGATTAAAAGAGTCGTAATAGTCGCGATTCATATCAGTTAAAGAGATACGAAACTTATAGATTGTGGGTTTGAGAGCCATGTGGTGTAAGGGTTCCAATCGAATGAGGAGTACTATAGGTGTACCAATGAGTTTTTTGAAATCACAGCCTATAGATAAGTTGTGCCTAGTATAAACGAAGTAGAGCAGTTAGCTAGCAAGATGAGGCCTTCGGTACACCTCAATTATTTTAAGTACTCATGGTGAACTAACAAGAAAGGGATCACATGGCAGTAAGGCGTACTTCGTCAATCAAGTCTTGGGCTGAAAGTAGCACTTCGGATTCTTCGGTACTTAGTGGCGCGTTTGCTTGTTGCAGCGCACAAGTAATCAAATTTTAGAAAGAAGCCATAGAGTAACGGAGTGATGCAACCGAATGAATGTTGGCATTATCGATTAGAAGAGCAGGGGTAGAAGAGTACCTAAATATTACGTGAATGCGCTGAAGCTTAAATCTACCTTGGCGAGAATAGAAAATTAAACCCAAATCAACTCATTGAATGAGTTAGTTTGGGTTTTATTCGTTGCTACATTAGTTTCAGTAGAGGTTATATTGAGGTTTCTAGTAACACATCTATTGGATCCAGTTCCGACAGTTCAGCTGACCTCCACCAACCGCCCCCTTCAACCAACACAGACTTATCCTTAAATTGAGTCATGAACTGGAAATAAGATACGAATGTATTCTCTACATCAGCATTTACTGAAGGAGAAAACTCCCCCCAACCTCCTTTGGTTCCTTCATCGGTAATAGCTAAGAAAGATTTCCAAGCTGGTTTTAACGCGGTTATGTCATTATTAACGAGGGTACTTGATCGTTGGGTAATATCACCACCATCAAGCGCAGCTCCCCAAGCAATTGCAGTTCCGTCATCAAGCAGCGCAGCAAATGCTCCACTGTCATAAGCACTACCTGTATTTAATTTAGTGGCGTAAATTTCTTTTGCATTAGTTATAGCTGGAGCTGCTCCAAATACCCCCCAACTCACAACCTCTCCATTTTTCTTCAGCGCTGTAAAAGCTTTAAGGCTCGCAACGATATTTGTCACTCCACCAGTAAAGTCTGCGGAACTACTATCACCACCATAAGGTGTGTTACCCCATGTCACCACGCTATCATCATTTTTGATTGCTGCAAAAGCAAAGCGACTAGCGACGATGGTTTTAACCCCACCTGTAAAATCGACACCAGAGGAATCAGAGCCTAGCCCTAAGCCATTTGAAGGATAGTCAAGTTTTGAATATCCCCAAGCAACTACTGAACCATCATTTTTTAATGCAGCAAATGCGGCTTCATTGGAAAATACATCTTTAATATCATTGTTATCAGCATCGTTGATACTGCCAATATCAGATAGCCCCCATGAAAACACTTTGCCGTCTTTTCTGAGTGCAGTGAAAGAGTAATCGCCAGCAACGACCTTTGTGATGTCATATAACTCTGGAGCTATCAATGCGGGGATGACTCCACCATATGAGTCAGTACCAAACGTAACCACCTCACCTGTAGATTTCAGAGCAGCAGCTGCTGCTCTGTTTCCAACAACTGAAACAACATCTGCATCAATACCTGTTACACCGTAAGAGCTAATATACGGGCCTGAGTATATTAATTTGCCCGTTTCAGTAATCGCGTAATTGTACCAATCCCATGCTGTGCCAATTTTTACAAACTTATCGTTAATATCTAATAGGTCACCGTCATGATTGTTATCATATACACCTAGTCGAACTAGGTCACCGGTATTGAGTAAGCCCCAGAATCCACCGTATGTACCTAAAGCATCAACCAAGAATCTGCGTTTATATGTATTGTGTTCAACTACACTATACGCTTGCCCACTTGTTGAAAATGCTTGGGCAGAAAGCTGTATTTCAGCTCCCACTTCGGACTCGAGAATACTAATTACCCCTCCTTCGATTGCTCGGTCCTCTACAGGTTGACCGTTTACGGTGATAGTGTCACCAAAGGTTCCATTCTTGTTAGTGTCTACTGTCCATTTGTAAACTGTTTTGGATGCATCACAATCGCCACAAACCGAAGAAGCACTAATCGAATTACCAGCAGCCAACTCATCGGATTTAGACAAACTAGTGATTATTGGTTGTTGGACAACTGTGACTTTCGTGCTGCACACCTCAAGACCAACTGTATTTTCAGTACCAATCGCAATAGGTATTACACAAAACTGGATCTCTTTGCCATCTAAGCTCGCATCAATAGTTATAGGTGTTGATACCCCCAACTGATTTCCTAAACCATCTAACCAACGATAAGTGCTAACGCCTTCAGCACGCGTTGGAGTATTTGGATCCGAAAACGTATATTGACCAGTAAGAGTTTCACCTACAGCAACAGAACCATTAATCGCGACCCCTAATGCTTCAGGCTTTATATACGAAACATCACCACCGTCACCATTGCCTTGTATATTACCTTGTGATGGTAAGCCACTGTTTTCCCCACCACACCCAGCCAATAATGCTAGGCTAAAAACATAGAAAGAAAATTTATTCATGTTCTGCCTCAATAGAAAAAGATGGAGAAATAATGTCAACTCTACGATTCATTGCGCGACCTTCAATAGTACTGTTATCAGCTATTGGTGATGACTCTCCCATTCCTTTAACTTGAATGCGATTATCTGACACCAGTTTACTCTTAAAATAATTAGAAACACTTTGAGCTCGTCTCATCGATAGGGCCTGGTTATAAGTCTCAGAACCAACAGAATCGGTGTGACCAATAATAGTAAGCTCTGATTGCTCATTATTTTTAAGGCGTTCTAAAATCGTTTGAAGGTATTTTTCAGCATCAGTTGATAGTTCTGAGCTATCAAAAGCAAAAAGAGTATTACCACTAAACTCGTCAAAAGTTATTACTTTCTCTTCAATAACCTTTATTGGTACGGGGGCTACAGGTTCAGTTATGGTTTCTTCTTCTCCGGCTCCAAATGAATAGGTTAAACCCAAGGTAAGAAAGTTTATATTGGATCCCCCGGTATCCTTGCCACCGACATTATCGAACCACTGATACTCTATTCGAGTCCCCCAATTCCGAGTTAAACGATACTCCAGCCCAGTTCCAAGCATTAATGAAATATCTTTATCTTTTGCGTTCACGGTGTAGTTTAATTCTTTTCCGGTCTTGTCTGCTTGCCAGCCAAGAGCTCCGATTTTTCCGAAAATACTAAGATTTTCTGTTAGGTTAAAATCAGGTTTAAGTCCAAGTTCGATACCTTGAACCTTCGCACTATAAGGCGCTTTAACTGATGGATCATTGAGGCTAGGGTATACCGCTTCAGCTTCACCAAAATAATCATATCCCCCCTCTATAGCTAGCCAGTCATTGATCTTGTAGCCAAGATAGATACCGGCACCTAATTCATCTTGATCACATTCCAAACGGTGCGACTCACAGCCATTGGAGAAATGGGTCCAACCAGTTTTACCTCCTAAGTAGAAGTCGCTATTCGCCGTAGCATTGTATGTAATGCATGAAGCGAACACACAGAACGCAATTTGTCTTATTACCATCAGCTACCACCTTGTAACGCAAATGTTATTAACTTTGTTTTTTTAAATAAGCACTAATCGCCAATTTTCTATAGCGTATCACAGTTACATATGCATATTCGAGCGGCTATGGATTGAGCATATATTAAGAACTTCCTAAAAATAACAAATATTTAACAATGATGGTTGATGCTCCCTTTTTTACTTAACTCTGAACGACACTTAAACTTGAACGTAAAGTAGACATTTCTAACTGATAAAACCAAAGATAACCTTTATTTCAAAAGGTTATCTTTTACGGTTATTCGTTCTGTATAATTTATTGTTTAAATTGAAGAAAGCAAAGCCCCCATCACTTAACTCTTATCCAACACAACCCATATTCCATAAACGAATCATTAATCAGTTATTGATAACAAAAAAGTCTAGAACTTTTTCCAATTAAAGTAATGTAATATTGAACCGTAGAAAAATAATACCTATAAACCAGAACTAACAAATTACAATCAATTAATTTAATACATGAGTTATGGTTCTACATTCCCAATAATGATAAATATTATTTTAATGCCTTATTTAGAGGTCACTATATTAGATCTACATCTTTTATGTTTTTTCTAATTACACCATTAATATGCAACTATTGGTATATTGATGTGTAAATATTCGGCAGGAAAATATTACATGGCTGTAAGCAACACTTCTGACTCTTCATTATTTAATGTGGAATTAGACTGGCGTAGTACGTATAAGTAATCGAACTTTACAAAGAAGTCGTAAAGCAAAGGCATGATATTAGGGTTTACTGTTGATATATATTGCTCAATACTCTCGTTTGGTAAACAAGCGTACTCTTTACCTCCAAGAGCCTTAACGATAGCCACTCGAACGAATCGAAAAAACGGATCTAGCTCTGGTGGGTTAACAACCATATATACTCCTCCCTCCTTTAAGCTTCATTTTTTAACAAAGCTTGTAAGAACTACAATCACCGTTGCTTGCAACATCGAGCCAGTTAACAGCTAATAAGCCTTTCCTAATGCTTCCCTGACAAGTTCTATAGATTAAAAGCTTGTCGCCATATTCCCCACATCTAAGTTCAAGTCAGTTCCCTTTTCGCTCTTAGCTTTTTCAATTGCGACTGGTTTGTCTGACTTGATGGTCAATGACACTTCAGATTTGCTTTTCACGGTTTGGTTGCCCAGAGGGCTATACGCAGTGCTTTGCTTAATAGGCTGAACCCCTCCAACTTGATAAGCGTGGTATCCTTGCTCGGTTTGGGTTCGCTCAGTTTTATTTTGGGTTTCATTGGTCGTAATGCCAAGCGTCGCGCTCTTATCTTCAATACGGTTGAGTTTAGCGGCTAAGTTATCGACTTCTTGGCCAGCTTCATCAGTTTGAATTTTCCAACCATCAGGGATGAGTGCATCTGGCAGTTTGTTTATTAGCGCTTTGAATTTATCCCATAACCAGCCAATGCCGTCACCAATCCATTTAATGACTTTGTCTAAGCCAATGAACTTATCGATTAAATAAGTGAGCGCGATTACTGCAGCGGCAACCGCGGCCACCATAAGCCCGATTGGGTTTGCCAGAACAGCCGCATTCAAAGCAATCAACGCCACTTTCAAAATGGCGACCGTCGCCAGAATCCCTTTGAAGTTTTGCGCTAACCAAATAAGCCCTTTACCTAGCAGTTCAAAGCCTTGATAAAGACCGTCCACGGTTTGGATTAGCTTTTCGATAAAATCGGTTCGCCAGGCTGCGTTCTTAAATTTCTCAGAAAACTGGGTGAATGCTTTGGTTGCTTTTTCCATGATGGGTGCAAGTGCTGCAAACTTCATAGAGCGAACGCTTTCTTCGATTTTTTGCAAAGCATCGTTGTAGGCTTCCGCTTTCGCCGCATCTTCTGCCGTCGCACCGCCGCCCAATGCATTGAGCTCTTTTCTTGCTGCCGTTAATCCTTCGGTGCCTTCACGCAACATGATCAACATTTTGCGACCGTCTTGTCCAAAGGCCGCATCGGCAAAGGCCATTTGCTCTTGCGGCGTTTCAAGCTGAGAGAACTCTTCAAGGAGCATCTCATAAGCCTGCTTAGTGTCTTTTGCTCCCTGTAAGTCTTTATGCAGCGCGTTCTCACTCTTCTTGAGGTAAGAGCCTAACGCACCTGAGCCCGTTTGTTGCAACACGCCAAGTCGCTTGGTAAAGCGAAGCATGGAGTTAGACAGTGCGTCAGAGCTTACCCCCGCATGTTCAGCTTGGGACTGCATGGCTTGGAGTTCTTGAATGGGTAGAGTTAGGGTCGCCGATGTCTTTGCCAGGTTGTCCATTTCACCTGCAGCGCCATTCACTTGTGTTACTAACCCAGCAAAGCTCAAACCACTTAAAAGCGCGGCGCCTTTTCCTGCCGCTGCAGCGCCGACCTTGGGAAATTTGAGCGAACGGTTCAGCTTTTGAATCGGGCTCATGACTCTTTGTAAGGTGGTATAACGCTTACTAAGCCTGCCAATTTCCTTACCGTGTTTCTTATAACTTCGATTCAGTCGGTCGTATTCATCATCGAGATTCCCCGTATTCACACCTGTCTTTTTTAACTGGGTATCGAGTTTCTCTAAGTGGGATTTATACCCCTCTTGCTCAGTGTTCAGTTTGCTCAGCTTAGCTTGCTGCTTTGTGATTTTCTCCGTTAGGGCCGCACTTGGGGATTCAACGCCTACCGCTTTTACTTTTAACTCTTCAAGTTTTTCGCTGACCGCAGCAACTGCAATGGCGTTCTTGTCCATCGCTTTTCGTGACGTTTTGAAAGAGTCAATCATCCCCATAGCAGCAGAGTCATCAGCCTGTGTCTTCTGTACCTTTTTGATGGACTTGGCGTAATAGTCACTCTCGCCACTCATCCCTTTGAGAACGGCTGACGTTTTGTCTTTCATATCCATGAGAACAGACAGTTTCATTTTCATTCTGGATAGCCTTTTGTTGATACAAAAAAAGAGAGCTTATTCGCTCTCTTGTGGTGTTTGTTCGTGCCTCTCTCGGGCAAGCTCTCGAAACAGTAATAGATCGTCGTAGCTGAGTTTGTCTATTTCGCTTGGCGGCCAATGGAACACAAGGGCGATATCTGCGTAATAGTCTTCAACTCGATCGATTACTATTCCGTCGCGACGAAAAAAGAGGCAAGCGTCGTGAGCAAAGGCGCCCAGTTCTCTGGGGGCATGTTGATAATGTCACGCTCGTTCAAGCAAGAGATTCGAGGTAATAGGGTTTGTCCTGCTTCAAACTTCATTCCGCACACATCTATCAAGCTTAATCCGCGCAAATGCCCAGAGTGTGGCTTGCTGATATCAATATGCGTCAGCGCTTTACCATCTTTTTCAATAGGCGAGGCTAATTCAGCGACCTTGACTTGCGATTCGTCTTTAATGGGGTTGGTCATAACCAAGCTCCTTTTGTAATGCTTCTAGTCTCTTCTTCACGCCGCCTTTGTTTGGATCTAGCTTCATCACTAGCTCAAACAGATTATGCGCTTTTTCTTTTTCGCCAGCTTCAAAGTACCAGTCACCGACTAAGCGGAACATCTTCACTTTGAGTGGGGCGTTGGTAGCTAGTTCGCCAGCCAGTAAATCACTCACGGCTTTGAGCAGGTATTCACGCTTGTACGCTTTCTTTTCAGTGTGCGCTTTGTGCGTGTACTTAAAGACGTAATCACAAAAGCCTGTTTGACCGTTCACTTTAAAGTTAGCCGGTGTTTCTAATCCGCCATCAATGGCCGCTCGAAAGTCATCGTGGATCTCTTCAAACTGGCCAAGGTCAAAGTGCCACATATAAAAGCACCACATCACATCGAGGTTGCCGTAGTCGCCTTTGTGGGTGTCCAGTAGCTTTTCAACCAATGGGCGGTACTTGTTAATGAGTTCTTGTTTGTACGGGTCTTTCTCTTTTGAACCAGACAAGGTGCGCAAGTAGCTTTGGTCTTGTTTAAACACAAGTTGTGTTTCTTCCCAGGGCTTATCAGCAAAAGCGGTGCGAACGGCTTGGCTTACTGTTGACTCGTTCATTACGTCAACACTGTCGATAGCTTCAACCGGTTCTGGCTTTGCCTTCTGAGCCTCTCGTTTCATCAGTATGGATAACATGTTCTTTCTCCTTACTGCGGGATGAGTTCGTCACCGTTGAAGAGCACTTCAAGCTGACCATCTTTTATCGCAACCGTAAGCGGGTCGACTGTCCATGCGCCTTTCAAGGTGTAAGCGCGGTTCGTGTTCGTTTCTAAAGTGATGTCTTCACCCACAAAATCTGCAATGGCTTTTTCATCGGTGTCTTGAGCGTGGATGATGGTGCATTTAATAAAAGGCGCATCCGAGAATTGCTCAGAGAAACCCAAAGGGCCATCGTCACCCATTATGGTTTCGCGCTTCATGTTGCCAAGACCATATTCCGCCCCTTCTTTGATGGGAAGGCGCCCCAGTGAGCCGGCGTTAAGGACAGCACGGCTAGTAATTTTTGTTCCCATGACTTACTTCCTAAATTGAATTTTACCTGCAACGATAATCAAACCGTTCACGAACTGCGGTGAATCTTGGTAGTTGACGCGCTGCTTGTTGGTTTCATCGAGCTCGACAATGAGCGACTTTTTGTAGCCATCGAAATCTTGCACGATGCCTTGGTATTCCAAATCTCGATACAAGGTCAACAGCTTGGCTTTGAACATGGTCGGCGTCACAATCGGCTGACCTTTGGCAAACTTGGTACCGTCTTTCGCTACCTTATGGCGAGGGTAGACACTTAAGATCAACGAGCGCTGTTTCTGACGAAAATACATGGCGGTTGCCGGCGTCATGACATCGAGGTAACTGTTGTCTGTTACGCCAGCTGCGTTTTCGGTGTAAGCCGTCACTGCACGTTCAATTAACACTTCATTCGCTGAGTTCACCGTGTAGGTACTTAACCCTTCATACAAAAAGAGGTTACGTTCAGCCCAGTCCCATTCTTGTGCTGCCAATGAGTAAACACCGTTTAACTTGAGCGTTTGCAGGGGTCTGCAAGGGTCGATGGCCAATGACGGGGCGATTTGACCAACCCATGCGCCAATTGCTGCCGCGTCAGACAGTGGCGCTTCTGCAGAGTCACCCAAGTTATTGATGGGCAGAAAGTTGATTAACGCGCAGTTGCTTGTTGGTGCAAAGGTGATGAGCTCTGCGTGTGTGCCTTTCTTGGGTAGATACGCGATGCCTGGTACTTGCTCTAATGCGCCATATCGCTCTTCAAGAAAAGTCCCTAACTCACGAATGGTGGTGCTGTCGTTCAATGAACACATGATGTGGTGATATTGAACATCCCCCAATGCGGCTAAGGCGCTTGCGGTATCACTATCTTCAACACTGACCGCAAAGATAGGCATGGTTTTATCTTGCTTACGGAAATAGGTGATCATCTCCACTATGTCGCTATTGGCACCAAACGAAGCTGCAGCAATCGTCTCATCCATACAAAGCGTGACTTTGTTTGGTGCGACTGTGGCATCACTAACCGCGTTACCGATCGCCAAGATAACTTGCAAGTCTTCTGCGCTGTTTGCCAGGCTATTGTCAATTTCAATGTAGACACCGGGAACGCGAGCGGTGCTTGGTACTTCAGCAAAACCAATACTCATTATTTAGTTTCCTTTTTGGCTGTGGGCTTGGCTGTTTTATCGATGACCACGATACTTTTTTCAGCAAGTCGACGTAGCCAGTAAGCGTTACGAGGTTTATCTTCACCTGCCGCTTTCAGTGGCTCTCGGGTTATTGGGTCTTTCACGATCAAACTTGTTTTCGCTGGCTTAATCTTGAAAGTGGGTAGCGCCGTTTTCTCTACTTCTTGTTTATCCATTACGCTGCATCCTCTAGTGCAAAGTGTTCCGCTGCCATGGCGAGTAACTCTCGCTCTAGAGCAGGTGTCCAACCAATGAAGGTTCGTTTGGGCATTTGGTAATTGCGCTTGGTTTTCACGCCACCTGTCCATTGACCTGTTTTAGTGTTGTAGTGACCATTAACACGTGTCGTAAATGACACTTGAGCGCCTTGGTTGTGCTCTTGGCCAATGCGACCTGCGACGCCTTTTAGGCCAACCTCAAAGCTCTCTCCTGTAACGTGAGTTCTTAACGCCTTACCAAAACCGAGCAACATGTTTTTATTGTTCACGGTGCTCTGCGCTTTCGTGCCATCCCATAGTTGGGTTGTCTTTCGCCGCGTTCGGCTTTGGTACGGGTTGTTGTCTATATCTCGCTGAGCACGAATTTGCTGACGAAAAAACTGCCTTGCACGGTTGGCCATGCGTTTATTCAGCTCAAACTTATCACTGGCCGTCAGCACTAAACTTTCCACAACTTGAGTCAATTGCTCAGGCGTCGCGAGTGTTAATTCACTCATGGCAAATCATCTAAGTGGCCGACAAAGTAGACCAATTCACCGAGTTGGTCTTCATCGGCTCGCGCTTCAAAACCACTGATACATTCATAACGGGTATCACCTTGCTTCCAATTACCTTGTTCGTTTTCTTGAAGGTCGAACTCTTCACGAATATCAATTTTCAGCTTGAGATCAAACGCACCTTTATCGAGAGGCTCTAGGGCGAACGTCGGCATAGGCAAGCCTTTTTCCGCTCGCTCTGGGTCATATTTGTTGAGCCAGCTGACTAATTGCATAAACAATACTTGCGGCTCTAATTTGGCGCTTTGTAAGAAAACGATGGCGGTATACTCAATTTCAAACCCATCGACATCCACACCCTGACCACAAAATAAGGCGCCATCCTCCGCCCACACATCCATTTTGGCCGCATCGGTTACATGGCTTTTGAATAGGTCAGTTAAACTTTGCAGTGCTTTCATTACACCCTCTCAAAGCAGTAGGTTTCTTCAGCGTGAATCAAGATGTCTATGGCTTGGCGGTACTGCACTTCGCACTCTTCTTTCTTACTGGTGAGCGCTTCTTGTCTGTCTGCCGCTTCGGCGGTAGCGTCACCACTCATTTGCACACTGATTAGTTGAGCAGCGGTCAGTGCAAATACGGCTTGCTTGTAAAGTGTTTTGGCTGAGCCATCACCAAAACGTTCTTGAGATAACTCCGCCAAACTAGCAAAAGGCACTAAGGTGTCTTTAAGCTCAGAATGCACCTTAATGCGTGACACCGTAGCGTGGTGCAGAATGCCTGCCTCTGTTTCATTGCTTTGGAAATGGAACAGAGACTGAAACTCTGAAATTTTCAGGGCTGGATATTTGTCCGAGGCTGGCAACTCTGATTCATACCGTTCGTTTTTATCACCGACAAATTCCATGATGTATCCTTACAGGGTTAGGGAATGCAGGCCGACAATCGCGAATAACAGTTAGCACCAAAGCGCACCTGAAACAGCAATAGAGCCTGCATTGAGGGGGTGTTAGTTTGTAATGGTTGGCTTAATGCCAAGCCTCGTTAATCCAAAGCTTCACGTTTTTGAATTCAATGGCTGCAGCTTTGCCAATCTCTTCGATCACGTAAGCCATGTTCATCGACTCAAAGTTTTCAATTTGGTCTTTTTCGTCGTTCTTCTTACCTGTAGAGCGGCGAACTGAACCTTCTTGAATGTAGATGGATAGGTTGTCGTAACTGGTCACCATGATGCCCGTTGAAGGGAAGCCTGGTACTTTCACTGCAGGCAGACCGCCATAAGTACCGATGACTTGCAGCTCTTGAATTTTGCCTTTTTCGCTTGGCGTATTACCGTGCGCTTCGTAGAACTTGGCCTTGTCATAAGCAAGCAAGTCAGAGCCGATGATGGCCACAAGGTTTGAGTCATTTTCACAGGCATCATGCAGTAGGTTTTTCGTTTCAAGCACGGCTAGGTCTAGGTTGATGAAGTCACCACCTTCACCGATACGAATTTCACCATCCGCTTTTTGTCCCGTGGTGATTAAGCGATCTTCGTTATGATCACGCATGGCTTGGAACCAGCCTTTGTTCACATCTTCACCGTTCGGGTTGGCGCTAGCATCGGTATTTTTAGCGACACTTACGCCATACCAACCAATGGTGATTTTATTGGCGTCAATCTGCTCTCGGGTTGCTTTACTGATCAAGGTGTTGAAGTTCTTATGGTGCGCCCACGCGTCCAGTTTTGCGTAACGAAGCGCGGTATCAAAGTTCGTTTGCTCACACATGTAAGGCATCGCCCCCATGCTAGAGTGATCTTTCGGTGTACGTTTGCCTGAGCCTGACGTATCGGTACGACTGGCAATCATGCCTGTAGCGCCAAGACCAATGGATTCACCTTTTTGGTTTTTCACTGAGATGATGTTGATTTTGCCTAGGAACCAGTTGCTTTCACGGATAGCCGCGATAATGCGCTGAGTACCATTCGGGCTCACGTTAAACTTCTCTGTTGCATCATCCACATCGTTTTGCGCTGCCACGGCTTTCACGTAGGCGCTGAGTTTTGTTTTGGTCTGCTTTTGCATGTTCTTACCTAATTCAATTCGTTATGGGTTGAAGACGTGTCGAAGCCTATAAGTAACGCTCTTCGTCATTACCTTCGCCAGCTAACTTGCGCTGCTCTTCATCGGTCAATTTGCTGAACTTTTCAATTTGGCCTGTTAGGTTTTCTACCTGTGAAGACAGAGTCTCTACCTGGTCTTTTAGTTCGGTGACATCCGTACTTTCTTTAGGCTCACCAGGTTGCTCCGGCGGCTTACCATTGGTGTTCAGCTTTTCAACTTGCTCATTTAACTGGCTGAGTTGTTGCTGATTTTCTTTACCTTGCTCAATGCTTTGCTTGAGTAGCTCTTCAAGTTCTTTACTCATGTCGTCTTCTTCCTGTTGTTGTGAGAGCTGCTCAAGTTCACCTTCGCCCTTAAGCCAGCGTTTAAATGTATGGAACATCGAGGCTTCTTCCTCGGTGTCTTTCGAGAGTTGCTCTGGGGTAATTTGAAAGCTCGTTGGGACGCACGCTTTATCTTTGTTGTTGGCAGACAGTTGAATCTGCGTGGTACCCAACGATGCAGGCTCATCGGTAAGGGCCAATCCGGTCAGGTAGGCTTTCCCTGTATCTGCAAACTTTTCATAGAACTCACATGAGGTATGTAAAAGCTGTCCTTGCTCAGCCATACGCAAAAGCATTGAATTTGGTTTCAGTACTGCGAATAGCTTGTCTTCTTTCTTTTCGACAGAGAGGACAGAGCCGTACTTGTTACTCCAGGGGTAATGGTCTGCATTAATTCGAGCTGTATAGATGTCTGGGTTGTAAGTTTCTGCAATCTCATCAATGATTTTTTGCTCAATGACTCGACCATCAATGGTTGCTCCTGCCTGTAAAATACAAATTAGCTCTGATTGGAACATGCCTAAACTCTCCTAAATTCGATGATTCCAATTTACCCAATGCCTCCGCCTTTTTGTATTTGTCCTAGTTCTAAACACTTGATATAGAAATCGTTCAAGCTGAGTAATCACAAGCGCTGTAGCACTATGCAAACATGGAAAATAATGTTGTTAGCGAACCGCTCTATACCGCCGACCAAACGAAAGCTTTGGGATTGTTTTTACGCCAACGTAAGCCTGCTGAAATTGCAGAATCAGTTAGTGTGGCCACTCGCACGGTTCAAAAATGGATAACTCAGTTTGATTGGAAAACGCTGAGGGATGACGCGCCCGTCGAATTAATGATGAGACAGCGCATTGCTTACTTGATGTGGGTTGACCAAAAACTTGAGAGCCAAGAGCGTGAGCTCAAGATGTTGCTCGAACAGCAATTTAAACGTGATGACGCTGAGCAAAGGCGCAACCGACCAGCTGGCCGAAACGATGGCGAGCAAAAGCGTGGTCGTAAGCCAAATAAGACGAAGAACGATGTGTCCCACATAACCAAAGAGATGTTGGACGAATATCGCGAGAAAACCTTCTTCGAATACCAAAAGGACATTCACGGCCATAAGCAAAACGATGAGATCAATGAAGTGCGCTTTTATCTTAAGTCGCGTCAAATTGGTCTTACGTTCTATTTTGCCTTTGAAGCGTTTGAAGATGCGGTGCTGACTGGCGACAACCAGGTGTTTATCTCTGCGTCGAAAAAGCAGTCTTACATCTTCAAAAACTACATTCGTAAGTTTGCGCTAGAGATTGGCGACGTTGACCTAAAAGGTAAGGACGACATCGAGCTCAGCAACGGCGCAAACCTTGGTTTTATGTCCACCAACGTGGCGACCTCTCAAGGCTTTAACGGCCACATGTATTGGGATGAGGTGTTCTGGATCCCAGGCTTTGCGGATTTGGATAATTACGCGGGCGGTATGTCGATGCAATCACAGTTTCGCACCACTTACATTTCAACCCCTTCCACCATGGCCCATGAAGCCTACCCGAAATGGCAGGGCAAGAAAGAGCACGGCATTGATATTAGCCACAAGGCGCTAAAAGCCGGCGCTTTGGGTGTGGACTTTATCTTCCGTCAAATGATCACGGTGGATGATGCGATTAAGAAAGGCGCGACCTTCTTCAACATGGATAAGCTCAAGCGTAAATATCCAGTTAAAGAGATCTTCGACAACCTATTGCGTTGTAAGTTTTTGGACGACAGCGCTTCATTCTTCTCACTTAAGGCGCTACTGGCCTGTAAGGCAGACAGTTCACTTTGGAAAGATGTCGACCACGAGAAAGCAAGGCCAGTGGGTAACGCAGAGGTTTTGGTCGGTTATGACCCTAGAGGTGGCGGAACGGGTGAAAGCTCGGATGATGCAGGCTTAGTGGTGGCGTTAAAGCCTAAACGTAAAGGCGGAATTTTCCGATTCATCGAAAGGGTTCGCCTTAAAGGCTCCAGCTATGAGCAACAAGCCGATACCATTCGCGGCATTACCGAGAAATATAATGTGGTGTACATGGCAATGGACACCAGTGGCGTAGGCTCGGCTACCGCTGAGCTGGTTCGTAAGTTTTACCCAGCTCTAGTCGAGCTGGATTACTCACCCGAAGTGAAACGATTGATGGCCTATAAGTCGAGAGAAATCATTAACAGCGGCCGCTTACAGTTTGAAGCGGAATGGGATGATCTCGTTCACTCGTTCTTAATGATTCGCCAGCAGACCACTAAGGTGAGTAACCAAATTACCTTTGTTTCCAACCGCAGCAAAATTGGCTCTCATGCGGATTTAGCCTGGGCTTCGATGCATGTGATGCGTTGGGAGCCGATTGATATAAACAATGACACCAACACCAGTGTCGAGTTCTTCTAGCCTAATTATTGGAGAGGCCAAGTGATAGAGATTGAATTTTCTAACCCCGTGAGCGTGATGAACAGCGACATTCTCAGCTATTTAGAAGTGGCGTTGGTTGATGGTTTATACGAACCGCCGGTTGCACTCGATACATTAGCCAAGGCACTGCGCACGAACCCGATGCATTCGAGTGCGATTGAGTTTAAGCGCAATACGTTAATGCATGCCATTGCGCTGAGTGGATTACTCTCACGCCAAGATGCAAAGCGCTTTATTCAAGACTACCTCACTTTTGGTGGTGCTCACCTGCAGGTGATTCGTGATTATAGAGGTTTAGGCGAAGTCGTTAAGCTTAAGCACTTACCGACACTTTACATGCGTAGGCGTGAAGACTTGGGTTGGTCGTATAAGCCAAGAGCTTACGATGATGATGGGCGTATCGACTACAAACATAACCAAGTGTTCTATTTAGGAGATTATGACGTTGCTCAAGAGCTGTATGGCTTACCGAGCCACATTAGCTCTTTGACCTCTATTTGGCTGAACGATGATGCCACCTTGTTTCGTCGTCAGTACTACCGTAACGGTAACCATGCCGGTTACTTGCTGTATATGAACGAGCCAACCATGACAGAAAAACAAGAAAAGGCCATCAAGAAGCAGCTGCAAGCTCAAGAAGGTATGGCATTTAAAAACTTATTTGTGAATGCCAAAGGTAAAGACACCAAAGCCCCAGAGCTCAAGCCAATTGGTCAGGTGGAAGCCAAAGACTCTTACAAAGAAGTGAAGAATCAAACCATGAACGAGGTGCTTTCGGTTCACCGTGTGCCAATTGAGTTGATGAGCATTCGACGCGAGAGTATTACGTCACTCGACTTAAATAAGGTAGATTGGCTGTTCCACAAAAACGAGTTGCTACCACTGATTGATATGATGCAAGAGTTGAATGATGTTGTGGGGCAACCGATCATTACCCCTAAAGAATATAAACGTTTGGATGCGGCTTAGTATTGAGTACTGGTAGGTTTATCTTTATTGCAGCTTGTGTTGAAGCTGCGCTCTTATCCAAGTTTGTAGCGATAAGAGCTTCTGAGCATTTTCAGCACAGGTTTGCAGGTTCGCCACATCTTCCGCTAAGACTTCGGCGTCTCGCTCGTAACCTGTAGCGGCTTTGGCGGCACCATCAGTGACGGTGGAGGGTTGCTGAATACCGATTGCTCGATTATGCGCTCGCACTGATTGGGCGCGGATGTGCATCCAGTCAGGATCATTAACAACGCACTGCTTATCATTGTTCTTTTGAGCATACTTGATCACCTCTTTTTCTATCTCTCGAAACTCAATTCGAATATCTGGCTTTTGGTTCGCGAGCTTCACGGCGAGCTGAAAAGCCTCGTTTTGTTTTTGGTCTACTTTGTCCCATAGGGCATTTTGCGCTTTTAAGGCTTTGGCCTCAGTGGTGGTTACGCCGTAGTCATACGAACAATAAGCGACACCGCTAAGAGCGGCAGCAAAGGCGATGGCTTTAAACAAAGTTAGATATTGGTTTAGCATGATCACCACCCATTCAAACAAACGTGTTGTTCTTTGGTTCGACGTTTAGGAATGCCGGCACAGTTGCTTTGCTTGAGTCGGCAGTCTTTACCATTCACAAACACCCATCTTGGGTACTCGTTACAAGCGCCTTGATGATCACCTTGGTTAAACTTCTTCAGTAAGGTAGAGCGCGTGAAATTACCGGCGCCAAGGTTAAAGACAAAGCTCACCATCATGTCGTATTCGCCCTGGCTAGCGGTTTGGTTGATGTGTTTGTTTACCACTTGTTCGGCAGCTGAGATATCTTCAACAAAATACTCAGCCGCTTGTTGCTCGGTGAAGACCATCTCGGGTGTGACGCCGCTTGTATGCCCAAGCCCCGCAGTCCACACATCGGCACTGCATTGGTAGGGTTTGAGCATGCAACCTTCTTCATTCGCGACATGGCTGAGGCCTTGTTCACTGGTAGTAAGCTCTGAATCAATGGTAAAAACAATGGCAAGAACGGAGGCAACAGAGCACACCACAGTCTGTACTACTTTGGTTTTTATGCTCATGCTGAACCCTCTTTTTTTGAGTTCAAGTTGTCCAACTGCGCTTGGCTGAGTTTCGTTGCAATAGCGTAGTGGCGAATAGCCATGATGCCTGCCCCAATACCGACTGCTACAGACAAAATTTGGAGTGCGTCATTCACGCCAAAACTGATTAGGGTCGCACTAATAGAAGCGAAGATTTTCTTTAGGCCAGTGACATCGAGTAGTGATACGACGAGTGCCTTTGCCTCTGATTCATTCATGGATTTTTCTCTCGTGGCTAGTTGATTCGTTCCCCCATAAGCAGTGTATCTCGTGGAGTTTTAAAGGGGACTGATGGCATTTCTAGTGTCGAGATATAGAAGTTTGGGAAGGTAGAAAGAACAAACCCAGCATTTACGCTGGGTTTTTTTGGGGGGGGCTGATCATTTAGCTAAGCCAATTAAGTGTGGTCTATCGCAATCGGGAAAGTCTTCTTGAAGAACATATTCAACAAGCAGCTTTCTATCACCGAGCAAAGAAAAATAATCGTTTTCGGATAACGTCGGTGTTCGAAGCTCTGAGTATTTATCTTCTATGTTTTTATTAATTTCCACAGCGATGGCATGTTCAGTCAAAACCTGATTGACCTTTGATAATTCGGCCTTTTGCCACTTCTCTTCTGTGTTTCGGTTGTTGGTTATATCGGTCCCTGGTTCGTTCAGTTTATCTACAGGCACTAAAAAACCAAATTGGGTGTCTCTTACATACATGCTTCTATCTCACTCTACACTGTTAATATCTGACGTTGGTCATGACGCCGCCGTATAACGAAATACCATTTCGAGATAGACCGTTATCCATAATATCGAATGGTAAGGGGTAGCCCGAAGCCCCATAAGATGAGGTAATAATGTGCGACACCGTATGTGCGTAAGTCATCCCACGGTAGCACTCGTTTCCTTGGTCAAATGAGAAAAGTGCCGAATAGTGGACAGAGCCTCCATCATGTTGATTAAATATTGGGTTATCCCCAATGTAGAAGAACGTACGATACAATCGAAAGGCGGCACCGTGATGAGCATTAATAAAACTACGATTGTAGGTACCTGTTACTCCTAAGTAACCTTGAGTTGTAGCTGTGTATAGCCTCACATAACCAATGCTTGTATATTTTCTTGAAGAAAATGGAATTCGAGAAAAACAATCGTTGGGGGTCTCTATATGTGGTGAAATGACTTTTTGAATAATATGCGGAAAATATGTCGGATTATAGTAATTCCAAACCTGATATTCTTGTGCCTCTGAGGAGTAATAGTAATTACTAATCCCTACGTTACAGGGAATTGTGAATCCCCTTGTATTGGCATAATGGGTTTGAACATGGGACTCACCTGTTTTGTAATACAGATAAACATTTGTCGAAACGCCAGAAAGGGCGATTAAGTTATTCGCCTCTTCACTCCAAACTAGATTACCGTCTTCATCGGTATCATAAAAAACACTGTCATCTCGCCATGGTGTAACTGGTGTCATACCATCATTGACGTTATCCCCATTTTCAGAGTCAAAGTACCTAAAGACTGTCCCAGATTTTCTGGCAAAGGTTTCATCTAAATCCAAAGGTACACCACGTAGGTGCTCTAGGGTTATTGCTTGCTCCAACCCATCCTTCAACGCTTTTTCAGTTACAGCTTTAGCTTGGCTTGTTCCAGAAAAAGAATTGCTAAGCTGAACTACACCAGACCGAGCAAGGCTTGCTGTCCTGCTTAATAACTTCTTAATTGTCAGAAAGCGAGAATCGTCTGTGCCAGCATCCACATCGCCACTTCGCGCTATTCTCGCAACACCCGACCGCTCTTCTGTAGCACTATAAGCCTCAAGTAACTCCACCGAGATGTTATCAATGGTTGATGCGGCAAGATTAAGTTCACAGGCCTCAATAACAACCGTATCTTTTCGCTTATAAGTAATGACTTCACCATCACGGCTATCAACGGCAAATAGGGTTCCGTCATCGAGCCAATAACCGAGCTCCTTACCTTCAAAAGCTTCAGCTCCATCCCACACGGTTTCGAAATGCAGGCGACCTAACGCTGTAACTTCTCCACGAGTAATGGCTTTACGTTGCACTTCATTGCGTAGGTTGGTTTGGTCTGCTGTAGGCGTATAGCCCTCAGTACCAATACTGATTTCTGCTATTTTGTAACTAATGCCAAGCTCGCCAGCTCGAATTGAAGCTGCGATACCCACGTCAGTAATCAATAAACTCATTGTGTTACCTCGTATTTGTGCAGGTTTCTAATATGTCGATAGTTCGCCATTTGATGATGAGCAACAAAGGCTGAGTGATATATCCAAACCACTTCAGTGTGTGGCAAACGGTACTTTTCAAATGCTTGCCATGCTTGAATGCTCAAGTGCCGAAACGAATCGTACAAAGAGCCAAAAATGAGGTTGGGATGGCTGACTTCATCAAACACCATTCCACTTTGTTGGCCAGCAGTATTGTTTAACAAACTTTGATAGTCTGAAATCTTCCAACCAAATTGTTGCTCTTCAAACTCCGTTAATAGCGACAATTCAATCTCGTCATGGGTTTGCTTGAAGTCTTTGGCAATGCCTTTAATGGTGCTGGCAAGCTCTAGGTTCTCGGTGTCTTGCCAATATTCGCCTTTGGGTAACAGCCCACGATAGGCGCCTTCAAAATCACCGGCACTGTATTCAATAATTAAGTCGGAGGTGTCCACGTTACGTCTCCTAATACGTGTATCTGATTGTTCTCAATGGCGACTTCTCCCACCGGAGAGCGGACAATAAAGTTGTTGGTCACGGTAGAGATAGTTAAAACAATTTCGGTGTTGGTGATGGACTCCGGCTTTTGGGTTGTAGGGTCGATGTTGCCCATTTTCTCTTTCACTAAGTTTTCGAGTGCAGTGACCACATCGTCTCGCACCACTTGGTCTTCAATACCTTGGATCTCGATATTGATTGGCACTTGCTCTGGTAGGTGAGCCAATGGGTGACAACCTGCGAGTCGATTGTCTTCAAAGGTGTCTTGCACTAAGTTGACCACTTCACTGCTTAACGTTGGGTCGTTTTCTCGCGCACCGATATACACTTCAACCATGCCTCGCTGTGGGGTGTTATCAAGCGCCCAAGCAAAATCCACATCTGAGTGAGCCGATACAGCCCACACTTCGTAATCCGACGCTTTGCCAATCAGTTCGTTCTTTTCAAATGCAACGATGACACGTACCCGCCAATGTTCTAACTCTTCAATATTGGCGCCTCCGCCAATGCCAAGTGAAAGCACTCGATTTGGGTCAATACCGCTTAGTCCTTCGCTTAACGTAAGCACCGCGCCTTCGAAGAGATTACTCTCCACGCCAGATTCAAGCGCAATGACGTCAACGGGGACGTTGCTGTATTGTTCTTTGGTGGTTTCGTACTCGTGATTAGCATGCGTTAACCGAGTCCCTTTTTTAATCACAACCGCTGCGCCAAGTTCAGTGAACTGTACTCGGCCCGTTGCGAAAGTGGGCAGTAATCGAGGGGTTTTATGGCGATTGGCGTGTAGGTATAACCAGTCTTCAGAGCAGGTCTCTGGGTGCAGCTGCCTGAACAGCAAATCTTGATAACCATATTGCCCATAGCTGACACCAGCAATGGCTGCGGCTATCGCTTTGGTCGCAGGGTTGTTTTGCCCAGTTTCAGATACCAGGTTGGCTTCTGCGCGAGCAATCAAACTGTCTAGGCTTCGTTGTGTACTCATTGATTAACCTTTGAAAGTGGAACATCGAACTGAGAGCCATCGGCTAAGGTGATCATCACATTGCGACCCATTTGGTTTGGCTTCTCTCGCCATACTGAAACCTCAACTGCTTTGGCGTGGCCGTCGGTAATGAGCCAAGCGAGCGACTCTTCACAAAACCGTTTAGCGAGGCTTAATGTTTCGTCTGTGAGCTTTGCTCGCTTGAGTGTCCAGTCACGAGAGCCGACTACGTTTATCAACTCATTGCTCCAAGTGCCGCCACGCTCATTGCTTGCCATACGGGCGCGATCGTTTTGAGTGGATTCGGCGTAGTTATAAACACTCTGCAGAACGGCGTGGGTTAATCCCTCTTTAGAGCTGAGTGGAGCAGTCAGGGCGGTTAAGTTGAAATGACTCATCCTTTATTTGGCCCCTTGGTTATTCTTGTTGTCCCGTCGTCTGTGTAGTCGTGGTCATGCTTTTCAACTTTGACCCCGCCAAACGTACCGGACGCGCCACCCACAGAACCGGTGACATTAGCGTTCTTTGTGACTTTCAAATTGCCACCTATTTCTACGTCACCGGAAAACGTGGACTTAGGTGCGGTAACGTTCACAGTCGTTGCGTTCACCGTGGTTTCTTGCGCTGATATCACTTCTAACTTTGCGCAGGCATTGATCTTGATGCCTTGCTGCGTGAAATGAACAAGGTTGCCTTTGTCGTCCAGTATCGCGACTTCACCAGGCTGTAACTCTATTTGGTGACGTTCGTCTTCTACGTTCACGGTGATGCCGCGAGATGTGGTTCCACCAATGAACAGGTTGTAAGTTTTCGCCCCTGGTAATGGACGGCTCATAAACCCGTAGTTGTGCACGCGTTTTATCTTGTCGTTGGTTCGGCCTGTCGCGGTTTTGATTTGTAATCGGCCTGTGGTTGCCCCTGTGACGATGCCAGTGCCAATCACGTTTTTGATTCTGGCCATTAATCGCTGTTGTTGCTGCAGAGCACTAGACATAGCTTTGCTCCTTAAACGGCCTAAACAGCCCAACCGATGTTTCTGTAGAGCTTTCAGACACTGATAGGCCAAGCGACTTGATCACCAACATCTCACTGAAGCTTTGCTCTTGGTCAGCGACTCGAATCACTCGGTTTAATCCTTCAATGGCTAACTCAGGGAATATGTCGGCAATCGTGCTTGATGCTGTCAGGCTTTGAGCTATGGCGAGGTTGCGCTCATATTTAGCACGAGACAGGCAAGCTTCACGGTTTTGCAATTGGTCACAGGTGATCACCATGGTCCGTGAGCTATCGACGTTTGGATTGATGGTTTGTGCGCTTGCGTCATCCCACTGGCCTTGCACATCAATGGTGTGAAATTGCTGATTGAAGGTGCGCTTGATGTTCAGGCTGTCGATGTTGTTGCCCGTTTCTAGACCGATGTTGCTGATAGTTGCATGCGCGGTGTTTTCAATGGTCAACACGCCATTGCGCTCAACCAACATAAAGCCTTGCTCTCGAATGAGCTGCGCCACGTTCTCTACGGGTGATTCTGCATTTATCTGAAACTCAGGGATGACCGGCATACTCTTCACCAGGCTTTTCACTTTCAAACCAAATGGCTTGGCAACATGGCGAAGTAGCTCTTCCACGTTCAAATTATAAAGCGCGTCCATCGTGATGCGTGAATCAATCATGTTGGCACTCTTTGAGCGACCAGAAATGGAAACCGCGTGAGCATTCGAGTCAGTGTTTGAATCCACACCATCAATCTGACCAATCAGAACCGACTTGTCGTTAAGGAAGAACTCAACCGATAGTGGGCTTTCAATACTCATAGGCTCAATTGAGCAACTGAACGTGTGGGCCAGCTGTTCTATAGAGTAGTTGAGATTCGCTTGATAGAAGGTGCGCGGCTTGCCATCAATGTGCATCGTTAGCGTGTTCATGACACATCCCTCACGGCAATGTCACCACGAATGAAGAGCGGGTGCTGCAGTGCATTCATTTTGGTGATGACTTTTTCCTGAGTGAACTCATCGTGCGCAATCGTCAGCGCGGATTGAAAGCGTGGTGACTGCACCGTTCTATGGGGTGCGGTACCGCTGACGACTTTATCTTGCTGAACCTTCACATTGCTTTTCAATGTCGTGACTGCGTCGAACAGCTCAATGCTTTCAAGCGTCGATACTTGGGTGGTGTCTTTGATGCGCTCATCGATACCGACAATCAAAGTAGATAGATCACTGTTGATGGTTTCAGACTGCTTAGCCGACTGCGTAATATCAAAGCGGTCGCCTTTCTCTAGGTGTGTGATGTCTTTGTTCATCTTCACTGCGCCTGTCACCATTTGCACATTGTGGTGCTGAGTTGGTGTGCCTGGTTTCACTTCACCTAACAGCAAAGTTTGAGCACTGCGTGAATTATCTACCGCTTCATTGCTTGAGCTTGGCTCAGCTTGAACACCATCGGCTACCGCATCCACTGACGTAGAAAACAGATCAGCGAACTCAGTTGGGTTGGTGCTGAGACTACTCACTGCCGAGAATGCTTTATTGATGGCGTAGTTAATGTCTTGAAGGTTTTCATCTTCGAGGTTCAAACGGTTGGTGATGTCGACCAACACGTTCAATGCGCTGGTGACATCACTCTGAACCCTGTGAATATCCGATACATCCAAGCCGTTTACTTCTTTCACGAAAGAACGTTTCGACAAGCTTTCGACTATGTTGGCCTGCGTTTTTGTACGAACGGAAATCGGTGCAGTGATTGAAGGGGAAGAGCCAGCGCGAGCAAACTTCAGGCTCAGCGTGACTAAGCCTTTCTTGGTACTGATGCTTTGGGATACGTCTTCAAAGACAAGCGGCAGCTCACCCAACCAAGGATGTTCTAGCTCGCCCGTTGGTTTTGCTTCTAGGTTTTCAATGAGGACATTGGCATCGGCCAGAGAACTGGGACCAACGAACACAACTTCAATCGTGTAGGTACGGGCTTTTGTTCCCATGACTTTGATGTGTGGTAGGTCCGCGTAGGGGATTTCGCTGACTTGCAAGCGCTTACCACCATCAAAGGCGGTCGAGAGGATGTTGAGCTTAAGCCCATTCCATCTAGCGTGCTCGTACTGTCGTTCCCACATCAAAAAGCCACCAACTACAGAAGAAAATCAGAATTAGGCAGCGAGAATAAAATGAGTGATGGAGTAGGGCGCTCAGGCCCTGTTCGGACTCACCCACCCCTCCACACCAAAATTCCACACTGCAATTATGCGATCTTAGAACCGCATTTCATTTCGGTAGTTGTATTGGAACACAGCCCCCGATGTATCTACATCGAGGGCTGTTTTAGATAGGGGATTTAGAGATCGTCTGAGATCGTTTTTGTTCGTTTTTTGAAAAAAAGGTGATCGTTAGTCTTTTCGAACTTTATCTAGCAGTTTCTTAGGACAAATTTTTAGAGGGCCCCATTCAATTTCACCTAACTTGATAGCGCCACCAAATAGCTCGACTTCATCATCACTCTGCATACTTTCAATCAGAAGCAGCTGATTTTTTTGCACATCAATAGTATTTTGCTGTGTTTGAATGGTATTTTGCATTGAGTGAAGAGTTGCTTCTTTTAGTTGAATTGCAGAGCTCTTCATCTCAAGTTGACCTTTGAAGTGATTCACTTGAGTTTGTAGTTGAGTAACCATGAACTGTTGCTCAGGAGATAAAGTTTGGCTCCGTGCTGGTAGGTACTCAGCATAGGGTAGAGCAATATATTGTGAAAATAATGCCCCAATGTCTGCAAACATCTGTTCAGTATGTTCAGTACTATGTATAACTTGAGTTTCTTCTCCTATATGTTCTACGGATATTAGAGCATTGATACCATAGTTTTCTAAGAATTCACCGAACCAGATTAGATATTGTGAACATATGTTTTGGTAGTTTTGAGGGAACCTAAATGCTTTTAGAACATGTTTTCCGAAGGATTGTCTACTTAAATCATCTAAGATAGCATTTGCAGTCGAGCTTACTTTTAGTGAGACGTCTTCTAGTGTCTTTCGGATCTCCTGTTCACTATGTAAATTGAGGGAAATTGTGGTGTAAGACATGTTATCATCAATGGGCTCTTGGGTTGTTTTTAATCCCAAATCCTGAAGTTTACTATGGAATGGAGCTAGGAATGTATGGATTGTAAAAGGGAAAGCCCACTCTTCTAAGTTTATATCGTAAGAAACTCGAATACTTAAATCCTCAGTGTCCTTTTCAAAGTTAAACATCATGATATCGTTAATTCGCTCGTACATTTCTAAATGTAACGGATAGGGTATTTCTTTTACTTTGAACGAGATTAAGGTGTTAATTAAATCAGTACTAGGGTCGTTTATATAATCTATTGAACTTTGTTCCCCCCTTTTTTTTTGATTATATATCACGTTACCATCTAGCAGCATTTCAATTACGTCGTCATTACTACGAAATTCAAATCTCATATAAAACCTTAATTTAACAGAAATAATTATATTTTATAGTGTCTGGTCTAGAGAGGAAAAGCAATGTTTATATGCACTGCTGCGCCTACTTCGGAAGCTGAAGCTTTTATAATTTCATCCGATACCCCTTAAGTAAAATCTCATCCATTTGGTTCAGCTTGCGCACGGCCAATGAAACGCGCTTGCTTGATACACCAGTTCTTAGTGAAGCCAGCTCGTAAGAATAACCAGACTCGAACACCAGCTTCACGGCTTTGCGAGTTTGTTCTGGCATATCTCTTTTTGAGATCACTTCAAGCAAAGCATCAAGGCGTTTTTTAGGAATAAGGTTCATTTATTCAAAATATCCGTAGTCTAGACTTCTGTTTTAAGCGCTTGGTTGTTCCGCTTCAAAGATATCAATCTGGTTCACATCACCTTTGCACAACTCGGGCTGTAGCTCTGAGCTTGGCTTCTGACCCGTTGGTTCAATGAAGTGCGAGAACGAGGTATGCGCTACAAACACTTTCCCGCAATTCAGGTTTAAACATTGGCAGTACAGCTCTCGTGTTTCTG